>NZ_JBHRWK010000012.1:0-305105 GCF_042647925.1 Amycolatopsis speibonae | reverse complement strand
ACGAACTGCAGCACCAGCACCCACGCCAACCTCGCCGGCGACCACCCCGCACGGCCACGACTGGAGAACAGTTCAGCGAACTGCTCATCGCTGAACACCGGCCCACAGCATCACGGATCCGCATGCACAACGTCCCCTTCGGGAACGCCGCGCGAGCCACCCGCGCAGTCAACGCCGGGACTTCACCAAACGGCACCGGCTTCAACGACATCAGCAGCCACACTCCACAGATCCGCGATCATCACAAGACCCTGACCAGCGTAGACGCCACCACCCCGAATAAACCAACAGCATCGTTGGATGACCAGAAATCCACACAGTCCCGCGTCACCGGTCCAGTCGCGACGTGGCCGTCAGTCGATCGCCACGCCCGCCCCAAACGCACCAGCAACCACGCGGCTGCGCGTGAAGGCCCCTTCCCTCGGCTCAGCCGAGGAAACTCGACCTTCACACCTTCCCTCAGTAGCGCCGGTGGCCGTTCGGTCGAGTAGGTCGCGAAATGGCCAGCCCCGCATTGGGGTCGTGAGTGGTAAGGACGGTCAGAGCCAACAGTGTCTTAGATACCCACAGACGGACGACACGCGTGATTGGACGGGCCACACACGTGACTGGGTGGGCCACTCGCGGTGAGACCCAGCCGCGCGGCGTGTCGCCCGTCCAATCACGCGTATCGCCCGTCTGAGCACACGTGTCGCCCGCCCAATCACGCGAAGCACCGACTCGGCCGAACTGGTCGCGAGTGGCGACTCGGATTAGAACCCGAATCGCCACTCACGACCACCTGTACCGACGCCCCTCCGTCAGCCCCCGTACAGGGCACCGACCGCGGCATGGACCGAGGTCGAGTACACCGGGTCGTAGGTGTGGCGCCCGGCCAGGACGTCGCCGCCCTTCCGGCTGTACGTCCAGCCACCGTCGGCCTCGAAGCCGGGGTTCGTGACGTGGCAGCCGGTCAGGCTGATGTCGTCCATCCGCGCGGTGACCGAGTAGTTGGTGACGGCCTTCTTCTCGTACAGGCGCAGGGTGAGCGTCGCCGATCCGCCGCTCAGGCGCGGGGTGAGGTCGATCGGCGAGGAGGTGTACCAGTCGCTCCCCTCACTCGCCACGTCGCGCTCCCACACCTGCGCGCCGCCGACGATCGCCTGTTTCGCGTGGTACCCGAGCGGGCTCGTGGCAGGCCGGTCGTCGGTGTGCCACACGACCATCCGGCACGACGTCGACCCCGCGTCGAGGCGGATCGTCGTACTCGCGGCCGCGTAGTCCCCCACCGTCGTGGCGTTGTCCGGGTGCACGGTGAACACCAGCGCGCTGTTCCCGGTGTGCCCGACACGTTCGTCACCGGACTGCGCGCGTCCCGCCGTCAACGGCAGTGCGTACTGGATGACGCCGTCGAGCTTCCCCGCCTTCGTGTACTCCAAGCCGACCGCGGTCGCCGTGCGGACGTACTCGACGTCCGGGGTGATCGTGGTGCGCGACAGGGTCGAGGCGTACACCATCAGGATGGCCTTGCGGCTCTTGGTGGCGAGCCGCGCGACGATCTGGTCCAGCTGCGGGCGGAGACTCCCGGTCCAGAGTGTGTCGCGGTACGGGTCGTCGCGGAAGGGCAGGATGAGACTGTCGATACTCGTGGCGTAGGTGTCCACAAAGGACTGCGTCACCGCGTTGGCGTACACCACGGGATAGAAGTCCAGACCCGGCTGGATCGCCCGGGCGGCGGTGCGCATCCTGGCGGTGTAGTCCTTGGTGAAGGTGGACGTGTTGGCGTTGAAGTCGTCCATCGCCCAAGCCTTCAGGACCGGATAGCGCACCGAGAGCCGGGCGATCGCCTGCCCCCAGGCGACGTAGTCCTTCTTGTAGGGCAGGTATTCCGCACACGAAGTCCCGCCGGGGCATTCGGTCGGCGGAACCAGGTAGACCCAGACCGCGAGGCCGCTCGCCTGCGCGGCGGGCAGGAACTCCTGCTCCAGATCACCCCAGTCGGTGGACTTGTTGACCAGGAACGCGTACGTGTCCGCGTTCATCGCCCGGAGCCGGTCCACGGTCGCCTGCGCGTCGACGTGCCCGTCGGCCTCGCGGACAGGGTTGGCGTAACTGGCACGGATCCCCGGCGCGGGCGCCGCCTCGGCGGACTGCGCCGGCCCCGCGAGCAGCGAACCCGCGAACGCGAGCAGCAGCGCGACCACGGACCGTCTCGCGGCCTGCCGTGAGGGCAAGGGTGTCGTCATGGTCCCCGACCCTGCCGGGACCGCGCACAAGTTCCGTACACGGCCACGGCAGCCTTGCTACCTTGAAGGATGCGCAAACGGGACGGGTTCGGCGGCCTCGCGGTGCTGCTCGTCCTGATCGCGATGATCGTGCTGGTGACGGCCCTTCTGGTCTTCGGCGTCATGGCCGCGACGAACTACCTGCCTCGCCACTGACGAGCTCCCCCGCCCACTCGAACTCCCGGATCAGCACCGGGTACTGCTCCCCACCGTGCCCGGCCTCGATCGCACGGTCGGCCATCGCCTTGATCAGCCTCGGCAGTTCGGCGTTCACGCCCAGCGCCTCACTCTCCTCGACCATGTGCGCCATCGCCCGCGCGTCCGTCTCCAACGCCGACACCTCCGCGGGGAACGAGCCCTTGTCGACCTGCTCCGCGTACCCGGGCAGCCAGCCGGCCACCCCGACGGCGATCTGCTGCGCGAACGTCGCGTAGGTCGCGGCGTCGACACCGGCCGTCTTGAGCATCGCGGTGCCCTGGAGCCACGCGTTCAGGACGCTCCACATCATCGCCAACCCGGCGACGTCGTACAGCGACGCGAGCCCCGGGTCCTCGCCGAGATGGCTGACGGTGCCGAGCGCGCCGAGGTCGAAGTCCGGACGCGGACCGCTGAGCAGGATCACCGCCTCGTCGGTCCCGATCGACGACGGGATGGCCATGATCGCGCCGTCCAGGTAGCGGGCGCCCCGTTTTCCGGCCCACTCGGCGGCTTCCCGTGCCTGCGCGGAGTCGCCCGAGGTCAGGTTGACCAGCGTCGCGCCGTCCAGGTCGGCGTCGAGCAGGTCGTACACGGCCGAGTAGTCGGTGAGGCACACGATCGTCACGCCGCCCGCCGCGAGCGCGTCGCCGATCGTGGGCGCGAGCCGCGCCCCCTCGGCCACCAGGGGGGCGGCCTTGGCGGCCGTCCGGTTCCATACGGTCGTGGGATGCCCGGCCTTCAGGAACGCGCGGGCGAGCGCGGTGCCCATCAGGCCCAGGCCGAGAACTGTCACAGGTGCGGTGGTTTCGTTGTCCATGGCAGCATCGTCAACGTTGATACCGGTATGAAGGTCAAGTGGGGAAGCGATGAAAATCGGGGAACTGAGTCATCGGACGGGCGTCAACGCCCATCAGCTGCGCTACTACGAGGCCCAAGGTCTCCTGGAGGCCGAGCGCGGCTCGAACGGCTACCGCGAGTACGACGAGACGGCCCTGCTGCGGGTGAAGCAGATCCGGCATCTGCTCGCCGCGGGCCTGTCGTCCGAGGACATCGCGTACCTGCTGCCCTGCGCGATCGGCGAGGAGCCGGAGCTGATCGGCTGCCCCGAACTGCTGGCCGCGATGCGCGAACGGCTCGGGCGACTCGACGAGCAGCTGGCCAAGATCGCGCGGTCCCGCGACGCGCTCGCCGGTTACATCGACGCGGCGGAGCGGACAGGCGCGAAGACCTATCCCCCGTTCGAAGGTGCCGCGTGAGCGCGGAAGCCATCCGGTTGCGAGAGCAGGGCACCGACGAAGCCCGCCTGCGGCTGATCGAGCTGGCCGGACAGCACCCGAAGGACGCCGTCATCGCCTACCAGACAGCCTGGGCGCACGACGCCGCCGGACTGGAAGCCGAAGCCGCCCCGTTCTACGAACAGGCGCTCATCGGCGAAGGTCTGTCCACAGAGGACAGGCACGGCGTGTTCGTCGGGCTGGGCAGCACGTATCGCGTCCTGGGCCGGTACGACGAATCGCTGAAGACCTTGCGTCGCGGCCTCGACGAGTTCCCGGACGACGCGGCGCTGAAGACATTCCTCGCGATGGCCCTCTACAACGTCGGCGAGGCGCGCGAAGCAGCGGGAACGCTACTGAAGGTGCTCTCGGCGACCAGCTCGGACACCGGTGTCCAGCGGTACCGGCGGGCGGTCGAGTACTACGCGGATCACCTGGACGACGTCGAGTGACGCCTTATTGACACCTTGTCAACATAGCCTTACTTTCACGTCATGAGCGCGTACGCCGAAATCACCTACGAGGTCGCCGACCGCATCGCGACGGTCACGCTCAACCGGCCCGAGGCCCGCAACGGCTACACCATCCGCATGGCCGACGAACTCGGCGACGCGATGGACAGGGCCGACCGCGACGAGGACGTCCGCGTGGTGATCCTGACCGGCAACGGCAAGGACTTCTCGGTGGGCGCCGACCTCTCGCAGGGCGGATTCGACTTCGCCCCGGAGACCGGCCCGGACGCGGCCTGGCAGGAGCCGGCGGGACGCTGCTCCAAGCGGATCTTCACGATGAACAAGCCGGTGATCGCGGCCCTGCGGGGCGCGGCCGTCGGCGGCGGCGTCACGATCACGCTGTCGTGCGACTACCGACTGGCGTCCACCGACTCCCGGTTCGGCTTCGTGTTCGTCCGCCGGGGCATCTACCCCGAAGGCGCGTCCGCGTGGTTCCTCCCCCGGCTCGTCGGGATGGGCACGGCACTCGACTGGATGATCAGCGGCCGCGTCTTCGGCGTCGAGGAAGCGAAGAACGCCGGACTGGTCCACAGTGTTCACGAGCCCGACGAGGTGCTCGGCAAGGCCCGCGAACTGGCGCTCGAGATCGCCAAGACCACGTCGCCGGTTTCGGTCGCGGTGACCCGCCAGCTGCTGTACCGGATGGCGAGCGCCGCGTCGCCGTTCCCCGTGCACGAACTGGACTCGCGGCTGATCGGCGGCCTGGGCGCCAGCCCGGACGCCGTCGAAGGAGTCATGTCCTTCCTGCAGAAACGACCACCGGAGTTCTCCATGCGCGTCGACACCGACCAGCCCGCCTACCTGCCGTGGCGGACCGAGTGACCGCCTATCCCCCGGAGCCGTGGAACCTGGCGGGCCAGGCGTACCTGTCGGTCTGGCGTGTCCCGGTGAGCGAACTGCCCGAGCTGCCCGAAGGCGTCGAGCCGATCGCGCTGGGTGGCCGCGCGCAGGTGTTCACCGCCTGGATCGACTACCAGGAGCCCGGACAGTTGCGGTATCACGAGCTGCTGGCGACGGTCGCGGTCCGCGGCAAACGCGTCTCCAGCTCCATCACCGACATCTGGGTCGACAGCGAGGTCTCGCTCGCGGGCGGCCGCGCGCTGTGGGGCATCCCCAAGGACCTCGCCACGCTCGACTTCACCCAAGGACGGACCTTCACCGCCTCGGCGGCCACCCAGGAGGACTGGATCGCGACGGCCGCCTTCACCGCCCGGCCGAGCCTCCCGGTGCGGATGCCCGCCGCCTTCGACGTCGTCCAGATGCTGGACGGCCGTCTCAAAAGAAGCCCCGTCCTGGCGAAGGCGCGGCCGCGTCCGGCGGCCGCGGATTGGCGGATCAACGAGCACGGACCGTTCGGTTTCCTGGCCGGTCAGCGGCCTGTCCTGAGCGCCTGCCTGCGCGATTTCACGATCGTTTTCGGCGGCTGACCAGCCGCACAGCGTGATCGTCTAACCCGCCAGGGTGAGACCACGACACGCCACCCATTGGGGCACGTGCAGCCTCCGACCCCTACATGTAGTCTCTGAGAACCGGCACCGCCCAGCGACGGGGAGACCGCTCGGGAGCGGTTGTCGGACAGCTTGGTGAACCTGCAGCGCACGGCCTTGTCAGGCCTTGCGGTGCTTCAACGCGCCCATTGGAGACACGCATGTCAGTGGAAACCGGTCAGCGGCCACCTTCGTCTTCGGACACCACGCCCGCGACCGTGCGAGTCATCCGGCGGGACGGCAGCGTGTCCCCCTTCGACGCGAACAAGATCTCGGTCGCCGTGACCAAGGCCTTCCTCGCCGTCGAGGGCGGTGACGCGGCCGCTTCGTCGCGGATCCACCACCTGGTCAAGGAGCTGACCGAGCAGATCGAGTCCTCCCTGCTCCGCCACGCCGGTCCCGAGACCGCGCTGCACATCGAGCAGATCCAGGACATCGTCGAGCTCGCGCTGATGCGCGGCGAGCACCACAAGGTCGCCCGCGCGTACGTCCTTTACCGCGACGAGCGCGCGAAGGCCCGCGAGTCCGAGAAGCCGGCTTCGTCCGACGTCGCCATCAGCGTCAAGTCCGCCGACGGCTCGATCCGCCCGCTCGACTGGGCCCGCGTCTCGCACGTGGTCGGCGAGGCCGTCGCCGGACTCGACGACGTCTCGGCCGAGCCGGTGCTGGCCGAGGCCAAGCGCAACCTCTACGACGGCATCAGCGCCGACGAGCTCGCCCTCGCCCAGATCATGGCCGCGCGCGTGCTCGTCGAGCAGGAGCCGAACTACTCCTACGTCAGCGCCCGGCTGCTGGCGGACAAGCTCCGCGGCGAGGCGCTCACCTACCTCGCGGGCGCGCCGCAGCAGGCCAGCCAGGACGAGATGGCCACCCGGTACCCGCAGTACTTCCGGGACTACCTCAAGCGCGCCATCGAGCTGGAGCTGGTCAACGCCGAGCTCCAGACGTTCGACCTGGACAAGATCACCGCGGCCATCCACGCCGAGCGTGACCTCGACTTCGGCTTCCTCGGCCTGCAGACGTTGTACGACCGGTACTTCCAGCACCACGACGGCGTCCGCTTCGAGCTGCCGCAGGCGTTCTTCATGCGCGTCGCGATGGGACTCGCGATCCGCGAGGACGACCGCGAGGCTCGCGCCATCGAGTTCTACGAGTTGCTCTCGTCGTTCCACTTCATGGCGTCCACCCCGACGCTGTTCAACTCGGGCACCACGCGCCCGCAGCTGTCGTCCTGCTTCCTGACCACTGTGGACGACGACCTGGACTCGATCTTCCAGGCGTACAAGAACAACGCGCTGCTGGCGAAGTACTCGGGCGGCCTCGGCAACGACTGGACCCCGGTCCGCGGCCTCGGCGCGCACATCAAGGGCACCAACGGCCAGTCGCAGGGTGTCGTGCCGTTCCTCAAGATCGCCAACGACACCGCCGTCGCGGTGAACCAGGGCGGCAAGCGCAAGGGCGCGGCGTGCGCGTACCTGGAGACCTGGCACGTCGACATCGAGGAATTCCTCGACCTGCGCAAGAACACCGGTGACGACCGTCGTCGTACGCACGACATGAACACCGCGAACTGGGTGCCGGACGAGTTCCTCCGCCGCGTCGAGGCCGACGCGCAGTGGACGCTGTTCTCGCCGAACGAGACCCCGGACCTGCACGACCTCTACGGCAACGCGTTCGCCGAGCGCTACCGCGAGTACGAGGCCGCCGCCGAGCGTGGCGAACTGAAGGTGTTCCGCAAGATCCGCGCGGTCGACCTGTGGCGCCGCATGCTGACCATGCTGTTCGAGACCGGCCACCCGTGGATCACCTTCAAGGACCCGTGCAACCTGCGTTCGCCGCAGCAGCACGTGGGTGTCGTGCACTCGTCCAACCTGTGCACCGAGATCACGCTGAACACCACCACCGACGAGGTCGCGGTCTGCAACCTCGGCTCGGTGAACCTGCTCAAGCACGTGACCCCCGAGGGCATCGACGCGAAGCGCCTCGAGAAGACCGTTCGTACCGCGGTTCGCATGCTCGACAACGTGATCGACATCAACTTCTACACCATCCCGGAAGCGCGCCGGTCCAACCTGCGGCACCGCCCGATCGGGCTGGGCCTGATGGGCTTCCAGGACGCGCTGTTCGAGATCGGCGTGCCGCTGTCCTCGGACGCGGCCGTCCAGTTCGCGGACACCAGCATGGAGCACATCAGCTACTACGCGATCTCGGCCTCGACCGACCTCGCGGAGGAGCGCGGCCAGTACCAGACGTTCGAAGGTTCCTTGTGGAGCAAGGGCATCCTGCCGATCGACTCCCTGCAGCTGCTGATCGACGCCCGCCAGGGTGACGCGCTCGACGTCGACACCTCGTCCACTTTGGACTGGGCGCCGCTGCGCGAGCGGGTCAAGACCGTCGGTATGCGCAACTCCAACGTGATGGCGATCGCGCCGACCGCGACGATCTCCAACATCGTGGGCGTCGGGCAGTCGATCGAGCCGCTGTTCCAGAACCTGTTCGTCAAGTCGAACATGTCCGGTGACTTCACCGTGGTGAACCCGCACCTGGTCCGCTCGCTCAAGGCGCGCGGGCTGTGGGACGAGGTCATGGTTTCGGACCTGAAGTACTTCGACGGCAGCCTCGGCCAGATCGACCGCGTGCCGGACGACCTGAAGGCGCTGTACGCCACCGCGTTCGAGATCGAGTCGCGCTGGCTGGTGGACGCCGGTTCGCGTCGGCAGAAGTGGATCGACCAGGCTCAGTCGCTGAACCTGTACATCGCGGCGCCCAGCGGCCGCAAGCTCGACGAGCTGTACCGCTACGCCTGGCACAAGGGCCTCAAGACCACGTACTACCTGCGGGCGCGGTCCGCGACGCACGTGGAGAAGAGCACCCTGCGCGGCACCGACGGCAAGCTGAACGCGGTCTCGGCCACCCCGGCCCCCGCTACTCCAGCTTCGCCGAAGTCCGCCGCTCCGGCGCCCGCCGCTTCGCCCGCCCCTGCGGCTTCCGCCGCGGTTTCGCCGTCGCCCGCCGCCGCGGTCCCGGCCGTGCCGGTGACCGCCCCGGCACCGGCCGCCAAGCCGGAGCCGAAGGAGATCCCGCAGGTCTCGGACGTCGACTTCGTCGCCACCGACGGCGCCGCCTGCCGGATCGACGACCCTGACTGCGAAGCCTGCCAGTAAGACATCCTCGTGAGTGGCGATTCGGGTTGGAACCCGAATCGCCACTCACGACCCCACTCGTGAAGTGAGCCTCTGTATGACCACCTTTGACGCTTCCACCGACGCCACCGGCCTCGGCGAGATCGAAGTCGGCGCCGCCCGCATCAACGTCGACGACAAGCGGATGATCAACGCCCGCGCCGACGTCAACCAGCTGCTGCCGATGAAGTACACCTGGGCGTGGGAGAAGTACCTCGCCGGCTGCAACAACCACTGGATGCCGACCGAGGTCGCCATGCAGGCCGACATCGCGCTGTGGAAGTCGGCCGACGGCCTCACCGAGGACGAGCGCACCATGCTCAAGCGCAACCTCGGCTTCTTCGCCACCGCGGAATCGCTGGTGGCCAACAACATCGTGCTCGCGGTGTACCGCCAGATCACCAACCCCGAATGCCGCCAGTACCTGCTGCGCCAGGCGTTCGAGGAGGCCGTGCACACGCACACCTTCCAGTACATCTGCGAGAGCCTCGGCCTGGTCGAGGGCGAGCTGTTCAACATGTACCGCGAGGTCCCCTCCATCTCGGAGAAGGACGCGTGGGCGCTCAAGTACACGCAGAACCTGGAGAACCCGGACTTCGAGACCGGCACCCCCGAGGCCGACCAGAACTTCCTGCGTGACCTGGTCGCGTTCTACGTGATCTTCGAGGGCATGTGGTTCTACACCGGCTTCGCGCAGATCCTCTCGCTCGGCCGCCGGAACAAGATGATCGGCATCGCCGAGCAGTACCAGTACATCCTGCGCGACGAGTCGATCCACCTGAACTTCGGCATCGACTGCATCAACCAGATCAAGATCGAGAACCCGCACCTGTGGACCGAAGAGTTCCAGGCCGAGATCCGCGGCATGCTGACCGACGCGTGCGAGCTCGAGGTCGCCTACGCCCGCGACACCATGCCGCGCGGCATGCTCGGGCTGTCGGCCGAACTGATCGAGCAGTACATGCACTTCATCACCGACCGTCGCGCGCAGCAGATCGGTCTCCAGCCGATCTTCGGCGAGACGGAGAACCCGTTCCCGTGGATGTCGGAGGCGATGGACCTCAAGAAGGAGAAGAACTTCTTCGAGACCCGCGTCATCGAGTACCAGTCCGGCGGTGCCCTCGACTGGGACTGATCCCCGAACTCACGTGATCGAACACGGAACACGCCGGGCGGACTTCCGCCCGGCGTGTTCCGTCTCCAGACACGCGTGTCCCGTCTCTGATCACGCGTGCCGTCCGGTTCGTCACAGGTCCAGCGGGCCACTAGCGGGCCTGAGTACGCTGCAAGGTGCTACTGGTTCGACCGGCCTCCCAGGCCGGTCGAGGTAACAGGGAACCCGGTGTGAATCCGGGACTGCCCCGCAGCGGTATGTGGGAACGAAAGCCGTCACCGTGCGAGACACGGTAAAGCACTGGGTATGGCACCCGGGAAGCGACGGCCGGTAGGAGCGAGCGAGTCGCCCACGAGTCCGAAGACCTGCCCGTGGTACGTGCGCCGACGGCGTACGTGAGTCCGGGCCTCGTGGGATGGGCACGACCGAACGGCGGTCACTCCTGTGCGCGGCTCCGGGCTCTGACGACAAGCTCGCGAGGAGAGAGCTGTGACCGAAATCGGCACGACAGTGCTGGGCTATCCCCGGATCGGACCGGACAGGGAACTCAAGCGTTCACTCGAACGCTACTGGGCGGGCAAGATAGCCGAGGCCGAACTGCTGGACACCGGCCGCGCGCTGCGTACGCGGACCTGGCGGGAGCTCAAGGACGCCGGGCTGGACTCTGTCCCATCCAACACGTTCTCCCATTACGACCAGGTGCTCGACACCACCGAGCTGTTCGGGGCGCTGCCGGAGCGCTTCACGACTCTCGGTCTTTCGCCACTCGACGCCTACTTCGCCGCCGCGCGCGGAGTGCAGGACGCTCCGGCGATGGAGATGACGAAGTGGTTCGACACGAACTACCACTACATCGTCCCCGAACTCGGCCCGGACACGACGTTCTCGCTCACCGGCACCAAGCCGCTCGACGAGTACCGCGAAGCCCGCGCGATCGGCGTCGAGACGCGGCCCGTGCTGGTGGGCCCGGTGACGTTCCTGCTGCTCGCGAAGGCGGCCGAGAGCGCCCCGGAGGGCTTTCGCCCACTGGATCTGCTCGACAACCTCCTCGACGGCTACGTCGAACTGCTGAGGCGCCTGCATGACGAAGGCGTCGAGTGGGTCCAGTTCGACGAACCCGCCTTCGCCGCGGACCGCACGGAGCAGGAGCTCAACGCGCTCATCCGCGCCTACCACCGGCTCGCGAAGGAGACGACGCGGCCGAAGATCCTGGTCGCCGGGTACTTCGGCGGCCTCGGTCGCGGTCTGGGCGTGCTGGCCCGCTCCCCGATCGACGCGCTCGCCGTCGACCTCGTCACCGATGAGTCCTTTGCGGACGCCGTGGCGGCCGAGCCGGCCTTGCGCGACAAGGAGGTCCTGGCCGGGGTCGTGGACGGGCGCAATGTCTGGCGCACCGACCCGACCCGCGCGCTCAGCCGGGCGGCGACGCTGCTCGGCACCGCGAAATCGGTCAGCGTCTCGACATCGTGCTCGCTGCTGCACGTGCCCTACGACGTCGAGCGGGAGGATGGGCTCCACCCGCGTCTCAAGGGCTGGCTCGCCTTCGCCAAGCAGAAGGTCGACGAGGTCGTCCTGCTCGGCCGCGCGCTGACCGAAGAGAGCGTCGACCTTTCCGCCGCCCGCACCGCGGCCACGGACCGTGCCACGGCAGCCGACCTGGCCGACGCCGGAGTGCGGGCCCGGCTGGAGGCGTTGCGGCCGGAGGACACCGTCCGCTCCCCTTACGCCCGGCGCGCGGTGGCGCAGCAGGACGCACTGGGGCTGCCGCCGTTGCCGAGCACGACGATCGGCTCGTTCCCGCAGACCACCGAGGTCCGCAAAGCACGGGCCGCGCACAAGGCGGGTTCGCTGGACGACGCGGGCTACGAGGCCGCGATGAAGGCGGAGATCGAGCACGTCATCCGGTTGCAGGAGGACCTCGGCCTCGACGTGCTGGTGCACGGCGAGCCCGAACGCAACGACATGGTGCAGTACTTCGCCGAGCGGCTGGCCGGGTTCGCCGCCACCGACTTCGGCTGGGTGCAGTCCTATGGCTCGCGGTGCGTGCGGCCGCCGATCCTGTACGGCGACGTCTCGCGCCCGGAGCCGATGACCGTCGAGTGGGCGCGCTACGCGCAGAGCCTGACCACGAAGCCGGTCAAGGGGATGCTGACCGGGCCGGTGACGATCCTGGCGTGGTCGTTCGTCCGCGACGACCAGCCGCTGGGCGAGACCGCCCGTCAGGTGGCGCTGGCCATCCGCGACGAGGTGCACGACCTGCAGGAGGCGGGCATCCGCGTCATCCAGGTGGACGAGCCGGCGCTGCGGGAGTTGCTTCCCCTGCGCGCGGCGGCCCACGAGGCCTACTTCGCGTGGGCGGTTTCGTCGTTCCGGCTGGCGACGTCAGGGATCGACGACGCGACGCAGATCCACACGCACATGTGCTACTCGGAGTTCGGTGAGGTGGTCAAGGCGATCGACGCGCTCGACGCCGACGTCACCAGCATCGAAGCCGCACGGTCGAAGATGGAGGTCGTCACCGACCTGGGCGCGGCGGGCTTCGGCCGAGGCGTCGGGCCTGGCGTGTACGACATCCACTCGCCGCGTGTCCCCGACGTCGACGAGGTCAGCGGGCTGCTGCGGACCGCCGTCGGCGCGGTGCCCGCCGAGCGGATCTGGGTCAACCCGGACTGCGGTCTGAAGACCCGCGGCTACGCCGAGGTCGAGCCCGCCCTGCGGAACCTGGTCGCGGCCGCGAACGCGGTCCGCGCCGAACTGGGCTGACCGTTCCGTGAAGGCCTCCTTCCCTACTCTGAGAGTAGGGAAGGAGGCCTTCACGGACTTCTCCCCAGGTATTGTCAGGACGTCAATAAGGGTGCGATGGTGGAGCGGTAACCGGTCTCAACGGGGAGATGGTCACCATGGCGAACGCCGTCGAAAAGGTCACCGGGGCACTGCGCGAGCGGGTTCCGCCGCTCACCTCGATCCCTCTGCCGCGTTCGGTCGACCAGCGCTGGCTCGGCGCGACCTGGCCGGTCCGCGAACTCGCGCCCGCCCCGCCGGGCCTCAAACCCGTCCTCGGCGACGAAGGCCCGCCGGTCATCGGGCACGCGCTGGACTTCATGCGCTTCGGCGTCGAGTTCGGCCTCAAACGCCACGAAACCTACGGCCCGGTGTCATGGATGGGCGCGTTCGGCCGCCGCATCGTCGCCCTCTCCGGCCCGGAGGCCACGCAGATCGCGTTGGTGAACAAGGACAAGGCCTTCTCCCAGGAGGGCTGGAAGTTCTTCATCGAGCGGTTCTTCGACCGCGGCCTGATGCTGCTCGATTTCGGCGAGCACCATCTGCACCGCCGGATCATGCAGGCGGCGTTCACCCGGCAGCGGCTCACCGGCTACGTCGACCAGATGGGACCGGCCCTGCGCGACGGCATCGCCACGTGGGCGGACCGCCCGAACCCGCGGATCTACTGGTCCCTCAAGCAACTCACGCTCGACGTCGCGACGCGCGTGTTCATGGGCATGCGTTCCGGCGACGACGCGGTCGCGGTCAATCGCGCGTTCGTGAACTCCGTGCGCGCGGGCACGGCCATCGTGCGCTTCCCCGTTCCCGGCGGCCGCTGGGCGGCGGGTCTGCACGGCCGCAAGGTCCTCGAACGCTACTTTTCGGCGAATCTGCCCGCGAAACGGGCGAGCGACGGCGACGACCTCTTCACCGCCTTGTGCCATGCCACCACCGAAGACGGCGACCGCTTCACCGACGCCGACGTCGTCAACCACATGATCTTCCTGATGATGGCGGCGCACGACACGTCGACCATCACCAGCGCAGCCGCCGTCTACCACCTCGCCAAGAACCCCGAGTGGCAGGAACGCGCGCGGCAGGAGTCCCTCGCGCTCGGCGACGACGTACCGGACATCGAGGCGCTGGAGAACCTGAAGACCTTGGACCTGGTGATCAAGGAATCCCTGCGCCTGGTGGCCCCGGTACCTTCACTGGCCCGGAAAACCGTGAAGGACACCGAGGTTCTCGGGCATTTCATTCCCGAAGGGACACTGGTCGGGGTTTCGCCCACCGTCAACCATTTCTCGCCGGAGCACTGGACCGACCCGATGCGTTTCGACCCGGACCGCTTCGGCGAGGAACGCCGCGAGGACAAGTCGCACCGCTACGCGTGGATGCCGTTCGGCGGCGGCGCGCACAAGTGCATCGGCCTGCATTTCGGGACGTTCGAAGTGAAAGCGCTGCTGTACGAGATGCTGCGGGCCTATCGATGGTCGGTCCCGGAGGACTACACCGCGCGCTGGGACTACGTCTCGTTGCCCGTTCCCGCGGACGGCCTGCCGATCCGGTTGACGGCACGCTGACGCCCGGTCAGCGGACAACCACTTTCGAGTACTCTTGGTAACTTCCGGTCACCACTCGTGTAGTGGTGATCACCCTTTCAGCCGGTAGACACCCCGGATCGCGCGTGATGCCGTGGCACTACACCCGGTCGGCTCATACCTAATGTGGGTCCGTGGGCTCGGACACCCGGTCTGAGCTGGCCATAAACCGCGCATGAAGAGGTGAAGTGTGCCCGAACCTGGTTCCGCGCCAGGGTTGGTGGACGTCGCTCGGAGATGGGCCGCGACGCTCGCTGACACTAAAGGAGTATCGCTTCCCCAGGAGCAACTCGAAGAGTTCCTGCTCGGCGTCGCCCAGGACGCCGTCCGGACCGAACCCGACCACGAGCCTGCCCGGGATCGCTTCTCCAAGCTCTATTCCGCCTCCCCCATCGGGATCGCGCTCGCCGACTCCGACGGCGAGATCGTCGAGGCGAACACCGCGCTCGGCAAACTCCTCGGTTGCCGCCCGTCGGCGCTGCGCGGACGGAACATCCCCGAACTCGGCTCCGCCGACCACGACGTCGCCCGGCTGCGGAACGGGCTGTCCCAGCTCAGGGCGCTCGGCCAGCCGACCCAGCAGGAACGCCTGCTGCTCGACCACAGTGAGGAAGGCACGATCTGGGTCGACGTGACCCTCACCGACCTTCCCGGTGACCGGCCCGGCTCGACCTATCCGGTGCTGATGGTCGCCGACGCCAACGAGATCCACCTGCTGCAGGAACGACTGCTGCACCAGAACGTGCACGACGCGCTGACCGGCCTCCCGAACTCCACCGCGTTCGGCAACGCGCTGGAAACCGCGCTGGCCGGCTCCGGCACCGAGCAGGTCGCGCTCGTCTACCTCGACGTCGACGGCTTCAAGGTGATCAACGACGGTCTCGGCGCCGGTGTCGGCGACCAGGTGCTGCGCGGGGTCGCGAACAAGCTCAAGTCCGTGTTCACCGGCAGGCACAACGGTTCCGTCGCCAGGCTGTCCGGCGACGGGTTCGCCGTCCTGTTGCGCGGCGAGTTCACCCCGCCCCAGGTGATCGCGCTGGTCGAGCAGGCCCTGGAGGAGCTGGTCGAGCCGATCTACCTCGGCGGGCACGGCATCGGGGTCAGCGCGAGCGCCGGCATCGTCGTCCGCCCGGTCACCGACGGCGGACCGGAAGATCTGCTCCGGGCAGCGGAGATCGCCCTGCACCGCGCCAAGGAGGCGGGCAAGGCGCAGTGGATGCTGTTCGACCCGGAACTCGACGCGCGTGACCGCGGCCGCTACCAGCTCGGCGCGGTCATCGCGGGCGCGCTGGAGAACGGCGAGTTCTCGCTGATCTACCAGCCGACGGTGAAGCTCGCGAACCCGGACCAGCTGGCCCGGTGAACGCGGGGCTGCGCTGGACCCACCCGGAGAAGGGCGAACTGGACTCCGACGAGTTCTATCCGCTGGCGCAGACCACCGGCATGACCATCCCGCTCGGCCGGTGGCTGCTGGCGGAATCGCTCGCCGCCACCGCGCGCTGGCGGAACCGGTTCGGCGAGGCGGCCCCGGACGTCTGTGTGCGGCTGCCGAAGCGGCTGGCCATCGACCCCGATCTGGTGCTGATGGTCAAGGAACAGCTCGACCGGTACAGCTTGCCCGCGCAGGCGCTGCGGCTGTGCACCGATCGCGAATCCGTGCTCGACCCGCGCGGCGAGGTGCTGGACTCCTTCGCCGTACTGGCCGATCTGGGCGCACAGCTGGTGCTGACCATCTCCGGTTCGGCCGATCTGGAGCTGATCCCGCAGCACCGGCTGCCGGTCCGGCACGTGATCCTGTCCGGCGCGGTGGTCGACGCGCTGGCCGACGGCGAGAACGAGGCCGACGTCCGCCACCTGTGCCAGCTGGTCGCCAGGGCCAAGGAACTGAAACTGCGCATCGGCGCGGAAGGCGTCCACAGCCACGAACAGGCCGAGCGGCTGAAGCGGTACGGCGTGCTCGCCGCGCGCGGCTCGTTCGTCACCGATTCCGCGACCGGGGACGAGGTCGACGAGCTCATCGAACGGCACGCCCACTGACGTGGCAGGATCCGTCCATGGACCAAGGTGACATCGCCCCGGACTTCACCCTGCCCGACGACAAGGGCGAAGAACGCACACTGTCGGACTTCCTCTCGTCCGGCCCGGTCGTGCTGTTCTTCTACCCCGCCGCCATGACCAGCGGCTGCACCGCGGAAAGCTGCCATTTCCGTGACCTGGCCGCGGAGTTCGCCGAAGCAGGCGCGCACCGCGTCGGCATCAGCCCGGACGCCGTCGCCAAACAGCAGGAATTCTCCGCCAAACACGGCTTCGACTACCCACTGCTGTCCGATGTGGACGGTGTGGTGGCCAAGCAGTTCGGCGTCTGGCGCAAATTCAGCCCTTTGCACGCCAAGCGGCACACGTTCGTCATCGACACCGACCGCAAGGTGCTCGAAGTGATCAAGAGCGAACTGAAGTTCACCGTGCACGCCGACAAGGCGCTCGCGGCCTTGCGCGAGCGCAAGACTAAGGACGCTTGAGCCGCCAGATCCGGTTGACGCCCGCGCAGGCCGGGGCGAGCGGCGGTGCGGCGGCCTCGTCGCCGGTCATCGTGAACCCCAGCCGCGCGGGCACCGCACCGCTCGCGACGTTGTTCTTGTCGTGCCGGATCTCGACCTCCGGCGCACCGAGCCGGAAAGCCTCGTCCGCCAGCAACCTGGCGGCCCGCGTCACCAGGCCGCGGCCCGTGTGGTGGCGGCTGAGCCAGTAGCCGATCTCGATCCGGTCCGGATGGACGATCATGCCCGTGCCGCCGACGACCTCGTCCTCGGCGAAGATCGCGAAGTCGTAGGTGTTGCCTTCGGCCCAGTTCTTCGTGGTGTGCTCCAGGAAGCCGGCGGCCTCCTGGTGGCCGTAGCCGTCAGTGGCCCAGATCATCCAGGCGCCGAGGTGCTCAGCGGATCCTCCTGCGACGGCGGCAAGGGTTTCGAGCTGCTCCGGCTTCCAGCGGCGCAGCACGACGACGTCGTCGGCGAGGGTTTCGGCGGGCGCTTCCATCGGCCCATGGTGCCTCGCCGTCGCTCTGAGCGCCTCCGGTTTTCGGGGAGACTCGTGAGGGGCTAGAGCCGACGTTGTCTTCGGTATCTGCTGGATTCTGGGTGCTTGATCCCAGACCCGCGGTCGGTGAAGGCCTCCTTGCCTACCCTGAAGGTAGGCAAGGAGGCCTTCACGGACTCTACGATCGCCCCACACGCACCAGCAGTCACATCAGTCAGTCCGGGTGGTCGTGAGTCCGGATCAGGACAGGATCGCGCTGTCCGGGATCTCGGTGTCGTTCTTCAGCGCGTCGAAAAGCAGCTTCGACTTCGTCTTGTCCCAGTTCTCCGCCGAGCCGTTGGTCACCGGCACCGTCGTGGTGACGACGCCACCCGACGAGATCCCGCGCATCGCCAGCGCGAGCCCCACCAGGTTGTGCACGTGGTCGCCCGTGTCCATCGTCAGCGCGTCGGGCGCGGTCGACAGCAGCGGGAACAACGAGAACGGGTTCAGCAGCGTGCCGGGGCTGCCGATCTCGCTGACCAGCGCGCCGATGAACTTCCGCTGGTTGGCGACGCGGTCGAGGTCCGAACGCGGGGTCGCGTCGCTGTGCCGCATGCGGACGAACCCGAGCGCCTGCGGGCCCTGGAGGTCCTGACAGCCCGCGGGGATCTTGATCCCCGTCATGGTGTCCTCCATCGGCTTGTCGACACACATGGTGACCCCGCCGATCGCGTCCACGATCTTGGCGAAGCCGCCGAACCCGATCTCGGCGTAGTGGTCGATCCGCAGGCCGGTCGCCCCTTCGACGGTCTTCGCGAGCAGAGTCGGGCCCCCGATCGCGAACGCGGAGTTGATCTTGTTCTTGCCGTGCCCCGGGATGGCCACCTGCGAGTCGCGGGGCAAGCTCAGCAGCGTCGGCTTGGTGCTGTTGTCCGGGACGTGCGCGACCATGATGGTGTCGGTCCGCTTGCCGCCGGCCTCGTTGCCGGAACCGGTGACCAGCCTCTCTTGCTCTTCGGGCGTCAGCCCGTCCCGGCTGTCGGAGCCCACGATCAGCCAGTTGGTGCCCTCGGCCGCGACGGGACGACCGGAGTAGTCGGCCAGCGCGTCGACGCGGTTGATCGAGAACTCCAGGTACACCCACACACCGCCGAGGAACACCACGAACACGGTGAGCAGCGTGAGCAGCACCTTGCCGAAGCCCCAGCGCTTGCGTCGCCGCGGCGGGCGCGCACCGTCCATCGGACGGCCGGGAGGGGGCTCAGGACGGCGCGGAGGCGGGCCGGCGGGCCGCTCGGCACCTCCGTGCCCCATGGGCGCCGTACGCTCGTCGTACGGACTGCTCCCCCTGCCCGGCAGAGGCATCATCTGCGCGGGCTGATGCCGCCGGGGGCGGCCGGACGGCGGCCGCTGTGGCGGCATCCGTCGCCCTCGGTCGTCGCCTCCATACGTCATGCCGAATCACCCGTCCCGATTTCGCGTGTAGGGCCCAGTCAACCGCAGACCCTAGGTGAAGGACGTACGGCACCCCGCATCGGTTGGGTGGCTTTCACCGCCCGTTCTCGGCGAAGCCGAACTGGTGGAGCTTGAGATACCCCGAACGGAAGCCAGCTTCGGAGTACGCCAGGTAGAACTCCCACATCCGTTTGAAGACGTCGTCGAAGCCCAGTTCGGTGATCTCGTCCCACCGCTGGGTGAACTTCTCCCGCCACAACTGCAGCGTGCGGGCGTAGTCCTGGCCGAACTCGCGCACTCCCTGCAGGTGCAGCCGGGTGTGCGCCAGCATCCCCTGTTCGACCGAGGTGGTCGACGGGATGAGCCCGCCGGGGAAGATGTACTTGTGCACCCAGGTGTACGACCGGGCCGCGGCGAGCATGCGTTCGTGGTCCATGGTGATGGCCTGGAGCCCGAGCCTGCCGCCCGGCTTCAGCCGCTTCCCGATGGTCTCGAAGAACGTCGGCCAGTAGGACTCGCCGACGGCCTCGATCATCTCGACGCTGACGACGGCGTCGTACTCGCCGGTGGAGTCCCGGTAGTCGCACAGCCGGACGTCGACGCGGTCGGCGAAGCCCGCCGCCGCGATGCGTTCGGTCGCCAGCGCCGCCTGCTCCTCGGAAATGGTCAGCGACGTGACCCGCGCCCCGCGCGCGGCGGCGCGGATCGAGAGTTCGCCCCAGCCGGTGCCGATCTCGAGCACCGTGCTGCCTTCGCGGACCCCGGCGTAGTCGAGGACGCTGTCGATCTTGCGGTGCTGGGCGGTGGTGAGGTCGTCGTCCGGCCCGAACAACGCCGACGAGTACATCATCGACGGGTCCAGGAAAGCACCGAACAGTTCGTTGGACAGGTCGTAGTGGCGATGGATGTTCGCCCGCGACCCCTCGATGGTGTTCTCCTCGTCCGCGGGGTGGCCGCGGTCGACGAACCGGCGGAACCGTTGCAGCAGTGGCGGGATGAGCGTCGCCATCCGCTCCGCGAACGGGGTCAGCACCTCGGCGAGCGCGTCACTCGTCCAGTCGCCGACCATGTAGGCCTCGCCGAACCCGATCTTCGCGTCCACGCCGAGGCGGTGGAAGAAGGCGGCGGGGCGGTTGAGCCGCATCTCGGGCGCCTCCGGACCGCCGGCGCCCAGCCGCGAGCCGTCGGGCATGCGCACGCGGACGTTCAGCGGGCGCACCGCCTGCCGGAACAGCTGTTCGGCGATCCGGGCCCGGAACGGGGAATGCGGCGGGGTGGCCAATCCGGGCCACCGGGTTTCGTCAGGGGCGGGCAGGCCGGCCGGACCTGCCGTCCGATCAACGCTCGACGTGGACATAGGTGCTCCCTCCCACCCGGTCTAGACCGGGATCCGCAGCCGCTCGGAGCTCGGCCGATCCCAGGCCGCGCTGAGCGTTTCGTCAATTCCCCCGGCTTCGATCAGCTCGAGTGTGAAAGCCCGTACGAGACGGTTCCAGACGCGAGACCTTCGTAGCATCGCGTGCCCTTCGCCACCGATTTCAAACCGCGCGGACCGCGATGTCACCTTTTCGGCGCGTTCCGCGAAAGCGTGTGACGCCACCGGATCGGTCATCCGGTCCTTGGTCCCGTGCGCGATGAGCACGGCGCGGCCGCTGACGGCACCGATGGGTTCACCCGGTGGTGTCCACGGTGCCAGGGCGCAGACCCCGACGACAGCCGGATCGTCGGCGACGCGCAGCGCGACCCGCCCGCCCATCGAATGGCCGACGAGGACCACCGGCAGCCCCGGGTGGTCTTCGCGAACGCGTTCCAGCGCCCAGCGGGTGTCGGCCAGCGCGTCGGCGCCGTCGTCGTTCCAGCCGTAGATCCGGTTGCGCAGGAGCCGCACCTCGACCCCGTGCTCCCGGCCCGCCCGAT
Organism: Amycolatopsis speibonae; assembly: GCF_042647925.1. Taxonomy (NCBI): domain Bacteria; kingdom Bacillati; phylum Actinomycetota; class Actinomycetes; order Pseudonocardiales; family Pseudonocardiaceae; genus Amycolatopsis; species Amycolatopsis speibonae. Next base: position 284,320 of record NZ_JBHRWK010000012.1, on the reverse strand, counting down.
GGACGTCCTTCGCCAGCGGCACCATCCGCTGGTACGCCAGCCGCCACGGCGCCACGCGGGCATGACTGTGCTCGGCGCCGCCGTGCAGTACCAGCACGACGGCTTTCGCCTGGCCACGTACTCGCCAAGTCCGCACAGCGGGATCAGCCTCGCTCACCCTGGATCCTCCAGTCTCCGAATCCCCGGCCGCAGCGATCGGGTCAACCTCGATCATGACCCGATGTATTCCACTTCTGCCATTGGTCCACGCGATACATTCGTCGCTGATCTCCAGACGGAAGGGCGGATGTGGTGAGCACCACCGAACGTTATGCAGACGTCGCCGAACGGCTCGCGGAGGCCGAACGGGGTAACGCGGAGCAGATCCGGAAGTCGGCCGAGCTGATCCTGGGCGTCATCCAGGCCGATGCCCTGGTGTTCACCGCCGGAGCGGGTCATTCGCTGGCAGCGGTCGCCGAGACCTTCTATCGCGCGGGCGGGCTCGCCTGCGTGTATCCGGTCTATCACCCCGAACTGCTGCCGCTGCACGGCGCGCAGCACAGCACCAAGACCGAGCGCCGCTCCGGGCTCGCCGAAGAGGTCCTGGCCGAACGCGCGCCGGGGCCGGACGACCTGCTGGTGGTGTTCTCGACCTCGGGCGTCAACCCGTACCCGGTCGAGCTGGCCGCCGGGGCGCGGGCGCGCGGGGCTTCGGTCATCGCGGTGAGTTCGGCCGCGTCCGTGGCCGCGGCGCCGAAGCGCGCGGCGACCACGCTGATCGAAGAAGCGAGCATCGTGCTCGACTCCCACGTCCGTCCCGGCGACTCGAGCTACCCGCCGGACGCGCCGCGGACCGCGCCACTGTCCACAGTGATCAACGCGTTCCTGTGGAACCTCGTGCTCGCCGAGGTCGTGGACCTCGGTGCGGCGCAAGGTGTCGACATCCCGCTGTGGCGCAGTTCCAACGTGGCCGGTGGCGACGAGGCCAACGCCGCGCTGCTGGCCAAGTACGGCGCTCGGGTCCCCGCTCTCCGCTAGTCACTTCCTCGTGAGCGGCAAGTCGCGTCAGGGCCGGTTTCGCGTGACTGGCGGGACGGCACGCGTGATCAGACGGGACGACTCGGCCGTGGCCGGGTGTCGTCCGTCCAGTCACGTGTGTCGTCCGTCTGATCACAAGTTTCGTCCGCTCGGTCACGCGAAAGTACCGCCTCGTGAGGGGTGAGGACGGTTCTCACCGTCCTAACCCCTCACGAGCACGAAACAGCAGGTCAGGCGGCTGCGGGCGCCTCCGAGAACTGCGTCAGGTACAGCTCCGCGTAGCGCCCTTCCCGCGTGAGGAGTTCTTCGTGCGTTCCCCGCTCGACGATCTCCCCGTGCTCGATGACCAGGATCTGGTCCGCCGCCCGGACCGTGGACAGCCGGTGCGCGATGACCAGCGCGGTCCGCCCGTCCAGCGCGTCGGTCAGCGCCTCGCCCACGGCCGCCTCGGACTGCGAGTCCAGATGCGCGGTCGCCTCGTCGAGGATGACGACCCGCGGCTGCGCCAGCAGGAGCCTGGCGATGGTCAGCCGCTGCCGTTCCCCGCCGGAGAGCCGGTAGCCCCGCTCCCCCACCACGGTCTCCAGCCCGTCCGGCAGGTCCCGGATCAGCTCGGCCAGCCGGGCGCGATCGAGTGCCGACCAGATCTCGGTGTCGGTGACACCGGCCCGCGCGTACTGGAGGTTCGCCCGGATCGTGTCGTGGAAGAGGTGCCCGTCCTGGGTCACCACACCGACGGTTTCCCGCAGCGAAGCGAAGCCCAGCTCCCGGACATCCACATCGGACAGCCGGACCGCCCCGGCGTCGACGTCGTAGAGGCGCGGCAGCAGCGAGGCGATCGTCGACTTGCCCGCGCCGGAAGAACCGACCAGCGCCACCATCTGCCCGGGTTCGGCCCGGAAGCTGATGCCGTGCAACACCTCTTCACCACCGCGATGATCCAAAGTGGACACGTCCTCCAGTGACGCCAGCGAGTACCGGTCCGCCGCGGGGTAGCCGAAGCGGACGTCCGAGAACTCCACCGAAACCGGGCCTTCGGGAACGCGGCTCGGGTCCGGCTTCTCTTCGATCATCGGCTTGAGGTCGAGCACCTCGAAGACCCGCTCGAACGACACCAGCGCGGTCATCACGTCCACCCGGACGTTCGCCAGCGCGGTCAGCGGCGAGTACAGCCTGGTCAGCAGCAGCGCCAGCGCCACGACGGTGCCCGGCGCGAGCGTCCCGGTCAGCGCGAGGTATCCGCCCAGCCCGTAGACCAGGGCCTGCGCGAGCGCGGAGACCGTGGTCAGGCTGGTCAGGAACCAGCGCGTCAGCATCGCCGTCCGCACGCCGATGTCGCGCACCCGCCCGGCCCGCGAGCCGAAGTCGCCCGCTTCCTTCTCAGGGTCGCCGAACAGCTTCACCAGTGTCGCGCCCGGCGCGGAGAACCGTTCGGTCATCTGTGTGGTCATCGACGCGTTGAGCTGGCCCGCCTCCCGCTGCAGCGCGGCCATCCGCCGCCCGAGCCGCCGCGTCGGCAGGATGAACACCGGCAGCAGCACCAGCGCCAGCAGGGTGACCTGCCAGGACAGGGTCACCATGACCACCAGCGACAGCGCGAGCTGGATGACGTTGGTGACCAAACCGGACAGTGTCGCGGTGAACGTGCGCTGGGCGCCGATGACGTCGTTGTTGAGCCTGCTCACCAGCGCTCCGGTGCGGGTGCGGGTGAAGAACGCGACCGGCATCCGCTGCACGTGCCGGTACACCGCGAGCCGCAGGTCGAGGATGATCCCCTCACCGATCCTCGACGACTGGGCCCGTTCCACCAGCCCGAGCCCGGCGTCGATCAGCGCCAGCGCCCCGATCAGCACGGCCAGCCACACCACCAGCGAGACGTCGTGCCCGCCGACGATCGCGTCGACCACCTTCCCGGCCAGCACCGGCGTGCTCACCGCCAGCACCGCCGAGACGACGGTGAGCACCAGGAATATCAGCAACCTTCGCCAGTGCGGCTTGGCGAACCGTGCGACGCGGCGGAACGTGCCCTTGTGCAGCCCCTTCGGAACGTCGGCCGACTTCATCGCCGAGTTCATCAGCATCCACGTGTTGTCCATGAGAAACCTCTCTTCGCCCCCAGAAACCTCGATATTAGTCGAGAGTTTTCCCGGATATAAGCATGACCAACACCCGAGGCAAGCGGATGCTTCCCGGTTTCCGCGTCCTCTTTCCGGCGGAGGTCGCCACGTCGGTAGCCTGAGCCGGTGACCAAGGACCCAGACCGGCGACGACTGACCATCGACTTGGTCTTCTACACGGGATGCCTGATCTTCGCCGTCTTGAACACGGTCGTCGCGGAGTTCTACGGCTATCGCGTGTGGGCGAACTTCGCCGTGGCGGGTTACGGCCTCGCCGTGGTCCACACCGGCTGGCTGACGATCGCCGCCCGGCGCGGCAAGCGGCCGTCCGGCGCGCTCGGTTCGCGGTGGATCGGTATCGGCGCCATCGGCCTGTTCGCAATGATCCTTCCGTTGGGAATGCTCGTCATTCGCCGTCTGACCGGAGTGGACTGGCTCATCACGCCGAATTCGTGGGCCGCCCAGCCCGAGGTCTGGGTGATCGAGAGGTCGGCGAAACTCTTCCTGGAGAACGGAACCCCGTACGTCGACGTCACCGCGCTCGGTCGCGCGGTGGAAGTAAACGATTACACACCATACGGTCCGGTGATGGCCGTCTTCGGCCTGCCGCGCGCGTTGTCCGGCGGCGGCCCGGTGGCCGACGCCCTCACCGACGCGCGCTGGATGTTCGCGCTGGCGGCCGTCGCGTGTGTACTGCTGACGCTGCGGCTGCTGAAGTGGCCGAAAATCCCGGTCAGTGCGGCGCAGCTCGCCCTCGCCTGCCCGCTGACCGCGTTGACCTGGGCGGTCGCCGGCCCGGATCTGGCCATCGTCGGCCTGCTGGTGCTGTCCTTCGCGCTGGCCACGACCGGCCGCGCCGTTCTGTCGGGTCTGGTGCTGGCCCTGGTGATCAGCGCGAAACTCATCGTCGTGCCCGCGGCGGTGGTGCTGGGTGTCCTGTTGATCACGCGGCGTGGCCCTCGCGCACTGGGCGGATTCGCCGCAGCACTCGTGGTGACGACCCTCGTCGTGCACGTACCGGTCTACCTCGTGGACCCGAAGGCGTTCGTCGAGCACGTCTTCCGGTTCCCGCTGGGAATAGGCGTGATCAAGTCACCGGCGGAGAGCCCGTTGCCCGGCCACCTCATCGCCTCGCTCGGCCCGGTGGGCACGGCGATTTCCTTCGCCCTGCTCGGGATCGCTGCCGTCGCGATCCTGGTCTGGCTGGTGCGCCGCCCTCCCTCGACCGGATCGGACGCGTTGACGCGCATGGCCGTCGGGCTCGTCGCGCTGATCCTGCTCACTCCGGCGACGAGGTACGGATACCTGGTGTATCCGCTGGTCCTGCTCGGCGCCAGGCTGGCCTTCCTGTCCGCCGAAACCCGCGAAACTGCGGTCCCCGGAAAGGGAACTGCGCCCCCCGCGCAGCAGTCCGCTACTTCTTCGTGACTACTTCTTCTTTACCCTGGTGGCACCACCACGGCCGCGCAGCTGGACGCCGGACTCCGAGAGAACCCGGTGCACGAACCCGTACGAGCGACCCGTCGACTCCGCGAGAGCGCGGATGCTCGAGCCCTTCTCGTATTTCTTCTTCAGGTCAGCGGCCAGCTTGTCACGCGTGTTGCCGGTGATCCGCGCGCCTTTCTTGAGATCAGCCACGTCGATCGCCTTCCCGCCGAGAGTGTTCTGGGCCACATAACGGCCCCTGTCGCCGCAATGATCGAACACTGAGCGCCGGAATGCCAGACGACGAGCGCAAAACTGCTGAAACCGCGATCACATTGGGCCATTTCAGTGGCCGGATGGCATCGATCAAGCACCCGAACGGACGCAGGCCTCACGCAAGCTGGACAAGTTCCAGATAATCCGCCGACCAATGGTCTTCGGTTCCGTCCGGCAGGAGGATGACGCGCTCCGGCTCCAGCGCCTCGACGGCGCCCGGGTCGTGGGTCACCAGGACGACGGCTCCGGAGAAGCTGCGCAAGGCGTCCAGGACCTGGGCACGGCTTGCCGGGTCCAGGTTGTTCGTCGGCTCGTCGAGCAGCAAAACGTTGGCAGCGCTGGACACCAGACCGGCGAGCGCGAGCCTCGTCTTCTCGCCGCCGGAGAGCGTGCCCGCCGACTGATCGAGCTGCTCGCCGGTGAAGAGGAACGACCCGAGAAGGTTCCGCAGCTCTTGCGCTCCGGTGTCGGGCGCGAGGTGACGGATATTTTCCCACACGGACGCATCGTGGTCGAGCGTTTCATGTTCCTGTGCGTAATAGCCCAAACGCATTCCGTGACCTGGAATGGTCTCGCCGGTATCCGGAGTTTCCATTCCGCCGAGCAACCGGAGCAAAGTCGTCTTTCCGGCACCGTTCAATCCGAGTACGACGACCTTCGAACCGCGATCGATGGCCAGGTCGACTCCGGTGAAGATCTCGAGCGAACCGTAGGACTTCGAAAGCCCTTCCGCGGTGAGCGGGGTCCGGCCGCACGGGGCGGGCTCGGGGAACTTGATCCGGGCGACCTTGTCGGCCTGGCGGGTGTCGTCGAGCGCGGAGAGCATCTGCTCGGCGCGGCGGGCCATGTTCTTGGCGGCCACCGCCTTCGTCGCCTTGGCACCGAGTTTCGCGGCCTGCTGCTGCAGCGCGGACGCCTTCTTCTCGGCGTTCGCGCGCTCGCGGCGACGGCGCTTCTCGTCGGTGGCGCGCGCGTCGAGGTAACGCTGCCAGCCCATGTTGTAGAGGTCGAGCTCGCCGCGGGTCGCGTCGAGGAACCAGACCTTGTTGACCACGTCGCCGAGCAGTTCGACGTCGTGGCTGATGACCACGAGACCGCCGTCGTGCTGCTTCAGGAAGCCACGGAGCCAGTTGATGGAGTCGGCGTCGAGGTGGTTGGTGGGCTCGTCGAGGAGCAGGATCGTCTCGGATTTGCCGCCCGCGCCGGCTTCGGCCGCGGCGAACAGGATCCGGGCCAGCTCCACGCGGCGGCGCTGACCGCCCGAGAGCGTCTGCAGCGTCTGCGCGAGCACCCTGTCGGCGAGACCGAGGTTGGAACAGATCCGCGCGGCCTCGCTTTCGGCGGCGTAACCACCGAGGGAGGCGAAGCGCTCCTCGAGACGGCTGTAGCGGTTGACCGCCTTGTCGCGTTCCTTCTCGTCCACCAGCTCCGACATCGCGTTCTGCGCTTTTTCCATGTTGCGCAGCAAGGCGTCGAGGCCACGCGCGGAGAGCACGCGGTCTTTCGCGGTGACGGACAGGTCGCCTTCACGCGGGTCCTGCGGCAGGTAGCCGAGTTCGCCGCTGCGGCGGACCTCGCCGGCGTACGGCTCGCCCTCCCCCGCCAGCACCTTGAGCGAGGTGGTCTTGCCGGCGCCGTTGCGGCCGACCAGGCCGATACGGTCACCCTGCTGGATGCGGACGTTGGTGTCGTCGAGCAGAATGCGCGAACCAGCGCGCAGCTGCAGGCCAGAGGCCGTGATCACGGGATCTCCCGGTACAAGGGGTGGATGAGTGGACAGCTTCGACTCGCCGGCCGCCGGCCGGCGAGGAGCTACTCCAAGAGGATGTCCACGCGATCAGTGTACGGGCCGACGTCGAACGATTTTATCCGACCGTGCCCGACGTCACGGCCCGGACAGGGTGATCTCGACCGCGACCGCCCGTTCGGCCGCGTCGTCCAGCACCGTGCGGCGTGGTTCGGGGATGTCGAGAACGCGGGGTTCGGCACGGGCGAACAACGGTGCCAGCCGCCTGTCCTCACGCAGTGAGTCCAGTGCCCTGCGGTCACCGCCGAGCACGACGGCGTCCACTTCGGACAGTTGCGGCAAAAGGATCTCGAACGCGTCTTCGGCGGCGGAACGAAGCGCCGTGCGCGCTTGTCCTTCCCTGCGCCGCGCGAACCGCTGTTGCGACCAGCCACCCGCCGCGGACCGGCCCTGGACGAGGTGACGGTCCGTCCTGGACTGGACGACCACTCCCCCGCGCGCGATCCCGACGCTGTGCCCGCCGCGGCGCACCAGCAGGAGCGCGATCCGGCGCGAGACCAGCGCGTGCTCGACGAGCGGGCCGACGGCCGTCCCGGCCACGGTTCCCTCGGCGTCCAGCGGTCCGAAAGGGACGGTCGCGACGGCGACGACGCCGTTTTCCGCGGTGACCGTGACGGTGTCCGGAGCGAAGTGCGTCTCACGGACGCCTTCGTTGCGGACGGCGAAGCGTGCGTACCAGCCTTCGAGGCGGTCCGGGGCGACCTCGATCGCCCGTCCCCCGCCCGCCACCTGCCGCTCCCTCGCCATGGTCTCAACGTACGGGGCGAGGCCCGGGTCAGCGTTGCGAAAGCCACTTTCGCAACGCTCAAGGTTGCGAAAGTGGCTTTCGCAACGCTCCCCATGGTCACAGGGTGGTCGTGAGTGGCGATTCGGGCTGGGGCCGAGCGTGCCTTAGGTACCTACTGGATTCTGGCTGCGGTTGATCCGCGCGTCCGGTCCGTGAAGGCCTCCTTCCCTACTCTGAAGGTAGGGAAGGAGGCCTTCACCACCTTCCGGGTCGCCACGTTTGCCCCAGCAGTCACAGCGGCCGTGCGTGAAGGCCCCCTTCACTGCGCTAGGCGCAATGAAGGGGGCTTTCACGCGCAAACAGGACTAGACCGGCTTCACCGGCCCCGTGCCGACCGACTTCCCGACGCTCGCGGGCCGCTCAGCCGCACCGGGCTGAACGAAACCGTTGGCGTGCAAGGAAACCGAACGGATCGAACCGGTGTCGCCACCGGCGACGTCCACCGCGGTGAACTTCCAGACCCCGTCTGCCACCGCGCCGGTGGTCAGGCCGCCGAACGGCTGCACCGGCTTGTAGGTCCCGGTGAACGGGGCACTCGCCGCGCTCACCGAGCTGAACAGGGCGGTCGCGGTGTCGGCGAAGACGACCTGGCACAGGTTGTTGCCCGAGCCGCCGCCACGCTGGAACACGGTCGCCTTGGCGCCCGCCGGCGAGGTCAGCGTGCCGACCAGGTCACCGACGTACGAGTGGTTGATGCCCACCGTCATCGAGGTCTGGTCGGTGTTGCACGTGGCCCCGTCGATCGAGAACGTCAGCTTCGACGCGCGCCCGACACCGCTCACCGTGATCGGCACGGTCGCACCGGTCGGGTCGCTGTCCGGGATCGCCACCGCGGCACCGGCGTAGGCGAAGTTCTGCGTCACCGGCGACGGCGTGCCGACCGGCAGCGAGAACGTCGACGTGGTCGGCGAGAACGAACCCGCGAAGGTCACGCGCGCGTTCAGCACCACCGGCACACCGAGTTCCTGCGTGGCGGGAACGGTGATGGTGAAGTCGTTCACGCCGGTCTGCCCGGGGCTGATCGTGCCGTACGACTTCGACCGCGGCGCCACCGTGACACCGGGGGTCGGGCTGGAGAGCACGACGCTGGTCGAGGACGCGGTGCCGTCGCCGCGGTTGGTCACCGGCAGGGTCACCTTGGCGGTGTCGCCCGGGTCGAGCGCGGAACCGCCGTCGGCCGGGGTGACCGTCGGCTGGCCCGCGGTCGCGAGCGGCTGCGGGCTGGCGCCGGTGTAGGCGAGCACCTTGTCGGCGAGGATGACGCCCGCGCCGCTGGAGTTGTCACGGCCCGGGGTCAGGATGTCGACGGCGGTGTTGATCAGCGCCGCGCGCACCTCGGCCGGGGGCAGCCCCGGGTTGCCCGAGAGCACCAGGCCCGCGATCGCGGCGGCGTGCGGCGCGGCGGCCGACGTGCCGTAGAACGTGGTGAACCCGGTGACGCTGGTGGAGACGCCGTCGGCCGCGGTGATGTCCGGCTTGGCGCGGACCTCACCACCGGTGCCGGACACGTTGCCCGGGGTGATCGGGGTGCCGTCGGCCTGGTAGAACATGCGCCGCGGACCGTCCGAAGTGAACCGTTCGACCTTCGACGCCGCGCCGAAGGCAGCCGGGAACGGGCCCGCCGGGTTGGCCGGGTCGTTCGGTTCGAGGGCACGCGGGAACGCCTTGGCGGCCGGGGCCGCCGCGACGCTGAACGCGTCCCGCGCGGCCGAGTGGCCCACGGTCACGCCGGGTTTGGTGTAGGCCTTGAGACCGTCGGCCGAGTCGGTGAAACGACCGCGCAGCGCGGACAGCGACAGGTAGCGGCCCTCACCGGAGAACTTGACGATGGCCAGCCGCAGCCCGGCGGCGCCCGTGGTGTCCACCCGCTCGTAGGCGTCCTGGGTCCCGGTCTGGACGTCCTGGCTCAAGTCGACGACGTTGCCCGCCGCGTTGAGCAGGTACAGGTCGTAGTCGTTGTTCGAGTGGCCCAGCGGGTCCGACCAGAACAAGGTGACCGGCACGGCCCCGGACCCGTTCGAAATCGGCTGGAAGATCTGGTTGCCCGCGGCTCCGGCGAAGTTGTGCGCGGTGCCGGCGAACTTGCCGACACCCTTGCCGGAGTCGACGAAGTCGCCTTCCCAGTGGCCCGAGGTGCCGTCGGCGACGTTGCCCTCGTTACCGGCCGAGGAGAAGTACAGCGCTCCGTTGGCGGTCACGTCGTTCACGGCCTGGGCGATGATCCAGTCCTGGAACGGCGATTCCTTGAAGTACAGGACATCGTCGACGATGACGTCGCAGTGCGCCTCGAAACGCAGCTTGCGGATGTTGTCGGCGAAGCCGGCGTCGGAGTTGAACGCGCTGGCGAAACCGAGCGCCGCGTTCGGCGCGAGATCGTGGATGATCTCGAGCATCGCGGTGCCCTCGTCGCCGGATCCCTGCTGGCCGGCGAGCACGTCGACGCCCGCCGGGAGTTCGCCGCGCGCCTGTGAGGTCGCGAGCGAGTCGACGCCGTCGGAAAGCGCGCAGATCTTGGTGCCCACCCCGGTGACGCCGAACTGCTGGCGCGCGGTGTCGGCGTTGTGCGCGCGGTCACCTTCGCTGTCGACAGGTCCGGCGGCGGCACCGACCTGGCCCTTGCCCTCGACGGCCTTCCGCAGCTCGTCCGCGATCCGGGCGGCCTTCTCTTCCTTGCTTTCCGCCTTCGCCTTGCCCGCGGTGGCGGGCTCGGCGAGCTGGCGGGCGGTGAACGCCTCGTTGGCGGTCTCGACCTTCTTGACGCCCTCGCGTCCGGCGATCGCCGGGACCGCGTTCAGCGGCACTTCGGCGCGGACGCTGCCGTACCGTTCGGAGACCGCGCGGATCCCGGCACCGGATGCACGCAGACCATTCAGGAGTTCTTCCGAGACCTGGCCCCGGATGTCGACGAGTACGGTGCCGGTCGCGGAGACATTCGCCCCAGACCCCAGTGCGGGAACCGCGGAGGCCGGCATGCGTTGAGCGCGGAGTTTCTGTTCGACGAGCAGCCTGCTGTCCACTTTGGACTCGGCGGCGGTCTGATTCTTCTTGATCGACTGCAGGGCCTCGATCTGCCGGACGGTGTTCTCCGAGAACGCGTCCGAGGACTGTCCGGTTTCCGCCGCCGCGACGGGCGGGCTGACCAAGCCGAGCGCGGTGACGAGCGCCGCCGTGCCTGCGGTCAGGATCGATCTTCTTCTCCGGTTAGAACGGGTTGGACGCACGTGCGCCTCCGATTCCTGGGCGCGTGCCCCGACTCACGCTGACCAATGCCGGCGATCACCGGCTGGATCAAGCTAAGTACCGGGCGTGCACCGGCGGCAGGCGCCGTTCGAGTGACGTCGGATGGAGAATTTCCGGATTCGGCCGCAGATCGTGGGCCGTTCAGCGTAATCGTATGGTCACGGCGTGATGAGGGACCGGCCTCAAAGGACGAAGGAGTCCGACCAAGGCTGCGAAGCGCGACCGGAGAGGCCGTCCAAAAGGGTCACCGCCTGTTTGTCCGTCAGGGACGCCACGAAGTCGACCACCGCCCGCCCGCGCGCGAGACCGCGCACGGCGTCGGCGCCGGTGACCGGTTCCCCGGTCGCTCCGATGAGCAGTTCCGGCGACGTCCGCGCGAGCTGGTTGAACTCCGACCGCGCCAGTTCGACCAGATCGTGCAGCCGTCGGGGGAGCCGGTAGAACTCGTCGCGGTCGAGCAGCCAGGCGTCGAGCGCGTCGACCAGTGTGGTCACCAGGCTCGCCTGTCCGCGCTGGTGCAGCGCCAGTTCCGGACGCAACAGCACGAATCGCCGGTGCACGAACTTCAGCACCTGGACCTCGTGCCACTGCGCGGGTCGCAACGTGAGATGCCCCGTCCGGGTGGAAGGGGACGACACCACCTGGACGCCGTCGACGAGCCGCGCGGTCCACTTCGCCGAGAAGGCGGCTGTCGCCTGCTCCGCCTCGATGGAACCGTCGAACCCGGTGGCGAGCAGGCCGTCGACGAGTTCGGCGCGGACACGGGCGACGGCGCTGGTGAAGGCGTCGTCGTCGACGATCCAGCCGTCCTTGGCGTGCATCCGGCGGCGAAGCCGTTCCAGCGAACGGCCCGGCAGCCGCCGTTCGGCGGTCAAGGTCGCGTCGTCCAGCCCGGCCAGTTCCACCGCGCCCTCGACCCAGCCGGCGAACTCGGCCGCGACCGGCGCGTGCTGCAGGACACCGATCCGGTGGAAGTCCTGGAGGTCGTGGATGGCGTAGGCGATGTCGTCGGCGGTGTCCATCACGGACGCTTCGACGGTCTGCTGCCAGGGTTCGATCCGGCCGGCGAACGGTGCCCGCGCCTCGGTGAAGTCGTCGAGTTCGGTGCTGTAGGCGGAGAACTTGCTCGCGCCGGTGCCGGGGGCGTCGGCCGGTTCGGCCGCGCCGCGCGGCTGGACGTCCATCGACGTCGGATGCGGGTCGGGCACGTGCAGGCGCGCCCACGGGTACTTCAGCACCGCGGCGCGCACCGCCGTGGTCAGGTCGAGCCCGGAAGCGGACGGCCCGCGCACGTCGGTCGTGGTGATGATCCGGAACGACTGCGCGTTGCCCTCGAAGCCGTCGGCGAGGCCGAACCGGTGCCGGGCGATCCGGTCGAGGGTCTGCTCCCCCAGGTGCCCGAACGGCGGATGTCCGAGGTCGTGCGCGAGCGAGGCGGCCTCGGCGACGTCCGGGTCGCAGCCGCCCAGTTTCGCGGCGAGTTCGGCGGAGTCGCTGGTGGAGTTGATCCGCTCGGCGATGGCGCGCGCGACCTGCGCGACCTTGAGGCTGTGCGTGAGCCGGTTGTGCAGCAGCCCGGATCCACCGGCGCTGACCACCTGGGTCACCCCGCCGAGGCGGGCGAAGAACGGCGACGCGGCGATCCGGTCCCGGTCGATCCGGAACGGGCTCGTGGCGAGGTCGGTGAACCCGGCGTTCTCGCTCTCCGGATCACGCCGCCACGCCCTTGGATCCGTCAGTCTCGGGTCCGTCTGTTCCATGCGTCACACCGTATCCGTCGGGGCGCTTTGAGACACTGCCCAGGTGGCGGACGTGGTGATCGCGGGCGGCGGCCCGGCGGGCCGGGCACTCGCGCGGGCCTGTGCCCGGCGCGGCCTGGCGACGGTCCTGATCGACCCGGCGCCGGGCAGGCGCTGGCGGGCGACCTACGGGCTGTGGGCCGACGAGCTTCCGGCGCTGCCCGAGAGCGCCATCGCCTGCGCGCCTTCGACGGCACTCGCCTTCGGAACCAGGCAGCACGTCCTCGATCGGCAGTACCTCGTGATCGACAACGCCGGTCTGCGCGCGTGGTTGGACGGCGGCTACGACGTCGTCGCCGGGACGGTGGCGGGCGTCGACCACGGCAGGCGGGGCTCGTCGGTGCGCCTCGAAGACGGACGAGTGCTCGCGGCGGGCCTGTATGTCGACGCTTCCGGTGCCCGGCCGCGGGGGAACCGGTACGAGCAGACGGCCTTCGGCGCCGTCCTCCCCGCCGAGGACGCGCTGCGCCTGGTCGACAGTCCGGACACCGCCGTGTTCATGGACTGGCGCGGCAGCGAACAAGGCTTCCTGTACGTACTGCCGCTCGGCGACGGCACCGTCCTGGTCGAGGAGACCTCGCTGGCCCGCAAGCCCGGCCTGCCGCTCGAACTCCTGGCGGCGCGGCTGCGTGCCCGGCTGACGGCCGCCGGGCTGACGGCACACGGACGCGAGGAACGCGTGCGGATCGTGCTCGACCTGCCGGTCCCCCGTCGTGGCCGGACGGTGCCGTTCGGGGCCGCCGCCGGGCTGGTGCATCCGGCGACCGGATACAGCGTCGCGACGTCGGTGCGGCTCGCGGACCCTGTCGCCGACGCCGTCGCCCAGGCCTGGGACCGAGGGCCCGCCGAAGCCGCGTCGGCCGCCCACCGGGCGCTGTGGCCGGCATCGGCGCGGACCGTGCACGAGTTGCGGCGGCACGGGCTGCGGGCACTGTGCGGGATGCCGTCCGAAGCGGTCCCGGTGTTCTTCGATCTGTTCTTCACCTTGCCCACCGGCCTCCAACGGGCTTTCACCACCGGTCGCGAAGACGTTCCGGGTACCGCCGAAGCGATGTCGGCGCTTTTCCGAATGGCGCCGTGGCAAGTGAGAAAACACCTGATCGGGTGGCGTGCGTTACGCCGTTCTAGGTAACCAGGTGCCTGCCCGGTGAACATCAGTCGACACGTGTTTTGTTTCGCGCCGCCACCGACGAATATGCGGGTTGTGACGTTGCAGATCGCGGTCCGCTTCGCTTACCAGCCGTTGTACAGCCTGCACACCGGCGGGGTCGTCGCGTTCGAAGCCCTGGCACGGCCGGGCCGCGGCACCGCCCACGAACTGCTCGCCGACGCCCGGCGCAGCGGAAAGCTGACCGAGGTCGACATCGGCCTGGCCGCCGAAGCGGTGCGGCAGCAGAACGTGACTCAGGCAGCCCTCCCGCTGCACCTGAACCTGTCCGCGCGGACCGTGGCGGCGCCACCGGCCCGGTTCGAATCGCTGACCGAAGCGCTCGGCCTGTCCGGCCGCCGGACCAGGGACGTCGTGCTGGAGATCGGGCCGCCGTTCACGCAGATCCCCGCCGACCTGCTGCTCACCGGCATGCGCCGTCTCACCGAGCTCGGGTTCCGGCTCGCGCTCGACGGCCTCGGCCGCGGTGACCTGCCGCTCACGCTGCTCGCCTCCGCGCCGATCGACCTGGTGAAACTGGACCGCACCGTGCTGCGCGGCCTGCCGCACGATCCGGCCGCCGTAGCGGTGGTCGAGGCGGTGCTGCACTTCGCGTCGCGCACCGACAACCGGCTGGTCGCGACCGGGCTCGAAACCACCGAGCAGCTGGAGTCCGCGAGGCGGCTCGGGGTGCGGATCGCGCAGGGCAACCTGCTCGCCCCGCCGGACGGCGACCACGCGCCGCTGCCCGCGCCGGACGCGCCCGGCCCGTTCGTCGCGGGCACCGCCCGCGCCCGCCGCGTCGGCGACTTCCTGCGGCCCGCGACCACGCTGCCGGAAGCGGCGACCTGTGACGACGTGCGTGAGGTGCTGGCCGCCTCCGACGGGCCGAGCGGCATCGTCGGCATCGACGACCGGCACCGTCCACAGTGGTCGATCGACCGGACCCGCTTCCTGGTCGCGGTCACCGGGTTGTACGGCCACGCCCTGCACGCCAAACGGCCCGCGTCGCGGCTCGCCGACCGGCCGCACACGATCCACGCGGACGCTAGCGCGCTGGAGTTCCTCGAACTGGTCACCGACGCGGACTGGAGCCGCACCGGAGACGACGTCGTGGTGGTCGACGACCGCGGCCGGTGCGTCGGGGTGGTGCTGGTGAACGAGGTCGTCCGCGGGGTCGCGGAGGCGAAGGTCGAGGAGGCCGTCTCGCTGAGCCCGCTGACCCGCCTGCCCGGCAGCGACGCCGTCGCCAGGGACGTCGACCGCCGGATCAACGCGCGGGAGCCGTTCGTCGCGGCCTGGCTGGACGTCGACTCGTTCAAGGCGGTCAACGACACCGCCGGGTTCGCCGCGGGCGACGATCTGATCCGCACGCTCGGCCGGACGCTCACCGACCTGGAGGCCAGGCTGCGGCGGATGCGCGTCAGCCACGTCGGCGGGGACGACTTCCTGATCGCCTGTGACGTCGACGAGATCGGCACGGTCGCCACGGCGCTGCTGGACACGCCGTGGTCGGCAGATGGGCTCCCGGTGACGGTCTCACTGGCGACCCTGGTGTGCGGAAACGGCGCGATCCGGTCCTACAAGGACGCTTCCCGGCTCTTGGCGCCGCTGAAGAAGCGCGCCAAGGAGGTCCCCGGGTCGAGCTGGGTGCTCGGGCGGCCGGGGTCGGAGCGCGTCGAGGTGCTGCGCGGGATCACGACGCGAGGTCTCCCCGCGCAGCGCGCCGCCGGTTTCTGACCTCTCCGCAATTAGTCACCTACTTGCCCCAGATCGCGGTCCGGCGCCGGAAAGCGCCCTGGCAAGTAGGTGACTAATTGCGGGGCTTCAGAGCGAGTGGGCGGCGCGGTAGGCCGAGAAGCGCTCGTCGACCTCGCCCGTGGTGAGACCGAACTCCGCGAGGTCGTACCGGTGCACGGGTTTCCTTTCCCCAGAACGGCTTTCGGCGTGCACGACCGTCATCGCGTCGCGGGCTTCGCCGCTCAGAGGCAGCCCGAAATGCCGGTAGACACCCTCGACAGTGCCGATCGGGTCGGCGACGAAATCCTCGTACCGGACATCGCAGAACTGCGCCGGATCGTGCCGTTTCCTCGCCTCCAGCGACCTTTCCGCGCCCCGCGCCCACAGATCCAGCTGGCTACGGCCGATCACGTCACCGCGGAAGACGTCGGACCAGCCGTCCGAGGCCTGTTCGTTCAGGCTGCAGACCGACGCGATGATCGTGCTCGGCGCGCGGTGGGTCTGGACGATCAGCGCGTCGGGGTACACCTCCAGCAGCGCGTCGAGCGCGAAGAGATGGCTCGGGTTCTTGAGCACCCAGCGGCGTCCGGCGTCGGGCAGGCCGATCAGCTGGAGATTACTCCGGTGCCTGCGGTAGGCGTCGGTCCAGCTCTGCCCGTCGAGCCAGCGCGAGTACGACGGCACGTGCGCGAGACATTCGTAGGACACCGATTTCAGGGACTGCCGCAGCAGCTGCCAGCATTCCTCGACCTGACCGGCGGACATGTGGTGCAGGCCCATGAACTCGGGATGTTCGACGTGGTGCTTCTCGTAGCCCGCCTGGATCCCTTGGAAGACCGGGTTTTCCGCCCAGGTCTCGCGCGGCGGCCGCGGCTGCGGCACCTCGGTCAGCCAGACCTCCAGCCCTTGGTGCGCCGGATCCTCGGTGAGGAGCCGGTGCAGCGCCGTGGTGCCGGTGCGCGGCAGGCCGGTGACGAAGATGGGCCGCTCGACGGGCACCTCGGCGTACTTCGGGTTCTGCTTCCAGGACGCCTCGCTCAACGACCGCGCCACGAGGGCACCCCGCAGGAACGCGCGCTGGATCTTGTTGCCGTACGGCGTCAGTCCGGCCTCACCGGCATACGAATCCAGCAGGACCCGCAGTCCTTCGAGGTGGTCTTCGCCGCCGAAGTCGTCCAGCCCGGTGAGTTTCGCCGCCGACGCGTGCAGATCCTCCACGGTGCCGACGTTTTCCCGCCCTGGCAGCATGTTCTCCCCTTCAGTGGTGGTATTCGCCGGCGTTGACGTCGAGGCACTGACCGGTGACGCAGCGGGCGAGCGACGAGGCCAGGAACACGACGGTGTCGGCGATCTCGTCCGGTTCCGGCAGGCGGCGCAGGTCGATCGTCTCCGCGGTCTCGGCGTACACCTGCTCCGGCGGTACGCCGCGTTCCTTGGCCAGGTAGGCGAAATACCACTTCAGCGAGTCCGCCCAGATGTAGCCGGGCGCTACGGAATTGACCCGGATCCCGCGCGGCCCGAGTTCCGAAGCGAGGCTTTGCGCGAGCGCGAGCAGGCTCGCCTTCGCCATCTTGTACGCGCCGAACGTCCGCCGGGAATGCCGGAGCACGGCCGAATTGATCATCACCACCGACCCGGCGCTCTCTTCGAGCGAAGGTGTGAACAGCCGTGTGAGCCGGAGCGCGGCGAGCACGTTGGTCTCGAAGCCCGCCCGCACGTCGGCGAGGTCGACGTCGGCGAGATCCATGATCGGCGGGATGGCGAAAGCGTTGTTCACCAAAGCGTCCACGCGACCGAAAGCCTTCAGCGCGGCTTCGGCGAGGTTCGTGGCCGAAGCGTCGTCGGTAATGTCGGTGGGCACGGTGATCGCGCGGCGGCCGAGCGCGTCGACCTCCTTGGCGACCTCGGCGAGCCGGGATTCGGTGCGCGCGGCGAGGACGACGTCGGCGCCCGCCGCGGCACCGCGCACGGCGATGGACCGGCCGAGCCCCGGTCCGACACCGGAGACCACGATCACCTTGTCCCGCAGGAGATCCGTCATCCCAGCATCCTTCCCGCGACGGCCGTCTGGCGGGCCGCGATCCGGGCCGCCCACTCCTCCGGGGTCACCCGGGCCTCCTCGTGGAACGGCAGCCTGTCGGCGAGTTCGCCGAACTTCACCACCTCGACCTCGGGACCGTCGGCGGTGTCCAGCGCACGGGAAAGCCGCTGCCAGCGGATCTGGACATAGCCGCGATCGTGCCCGGTGCGTTCGAGCCAGTTGGCGAGGCCGGGGTCCCGTTCGCTGATCACGAACCGGATCTTGCCGTCCGGGTCGACCCGTGCCTGGTCGGCGGTGAGGCTCGTCTGATGGTTGATGTAGTCGAGCGAGAGATACCAGACGCTGCCGAGCTGGATGCCCTGATACGGCGCGTCCGAACGCGGGACCGTGACGATCATGACCTCTTCGTCGCCGAGTTCGTAGTGCCCGGCCGAGGAGTACTGCGTGGTCAGGCCGCCCGGTGTCGGGCGCGGTTCGGTCATCGTGTTCACCGGCAGGTTCAGGTAGAACCACTTCGGGAAGGCGAGGAAGGTCCGCAGCCTGCTCAGCAGGATCTTGCCGGAGACGCCGTAGCGTTTGGCCAGCCCGTCGCGGGTGAGCGGCGCGGGCGAGCCGCCCGCGGTGTCGGCGCACTGGATCTGGATCGTGCCGCGGCGTTCGGTGGCCCAGTCGCTGTAGACCTCGCGCACCACGAGCATCGACGAGCCCGGGCCGAGGATGAAGTAGTTCGAGGCACGTTTTCCCGCCGAGAACTCATCGGCGCTGTTGGGGCCGGGATCCGGTTTGGCCGGTCCGAAGCGGAGTTCGAACGAGCCGTCCTCGGCGATCTCGATCTCACGGTCGTCGAAAGCGGCGAGACTGTCCGGCACCTCGACGGGCGAGTAGTCGCCGTTGAGGACCTGGAAACTGACGTCGGCGGTGCTCCCCCGTGTCCCGGTGACGACGTACTCGCGGTCCTCGCGGATGTTCGCGTTGAAGTACAGCGTGTCCGGATTGTCCAGGCCCATCTTCGTGTACGGCCCGGTGGACTGGGTGAAGAACGGATAGTCCCGTTCGTAGGCCCACGCCATCTGCAGGGACGCGCGGATGCTTCCGGCGAGGTAGTCGTAGCCCTCGACCAGATCCTGTTCAGTCCGGATGTGCGGCGCCTCCGCGATGACCTTCTCGGCTTCGACGATCGCGTCCGCGAACGGTTGAGTGAGCACCGGCGACTCCTCATGCTGGTACAAATACGTACCGACTTGGTACGTTCTTCGCGACATCAGAGTAGAACGCGTTCTAAGGATGGGTCAATGACGCGGCGTTCCCCGCCCACCGAGCGAGTCGTGCGGCTGCTCGACTTCTTCGCCGCGCACCCAGGCCGTCGCTTCGGCCTTTCGGAACTCGCCCGCGAACTGGGCCTGGCCAAGCCGACCTGTCTCGGCATCGTCACCGAGCTGACCGCGGGCGGCTACCTGGTCCGGGACCCGGGCCCGGTCACCTACCGGCTCGGGCCGGCGATGGTCGCCGCGGGCCGCGTCGCCGGCGAGGGCTTCGGCGCGAGCGAGGTCGCGCGACGGCATCTGGAGGACCTGAGCAGGCGCTACGGCGCCACGTGCACGGCGTCGGCCGTGGTCGGCGACCGGATCCTGATGCTGCAGAGCGCCGGGCCCGGGCGGGTGAAGCTCGGCGAGACCTACCCGTTCGCGCCGCCGGTCGGCCTGATGTACGTCCTGTGGGACGCCGACTCGGCGTTCGACACGTGGCTCGCCAAACCCCCGGCGGTGCCGGTGCGACTGGACGAAGCGCGTCTGCGTCGCGTCGTCGCGGAATGCCGCGAACACGGGTACCTGGTGGAGAGCCTGACCTCCGCCGGGCGACGGCTCTACGCGCTGATGGCCGGCGTCGGCGCGGAGGAGCTGCCGCCAGAAGTACGGGGCCTGGTGGGGGAACTCGTCTCGAGCCTCGGCGAGCGCGTCTACCTCGGCGCCGATCTGGAGCCGCGCCACAAGCACGCGGTAAGCCTGCTCGCCGCGCCGACATTCGACGCTTCGGGCAGGCAGGAACTGGTGCTCACACTGTCGGTCGGCGAGCCGATCACCGGCGCCGAGATCGCGCGGCGGGGTGCGGCGCTGGTCGCCACCGCCGACGCCGTCACCGCCGAATCCGGCGGCCGCCGCCCCCGCGTTTAGTCCTCTGAATGCGGCGGCCACCGCCCGTCGGCCTCGTGAGTGACTAGGACGGTTAGCGCAAGTCCGTGAAGGCCTCCTTGCCTACCCTGACGGTAGCGAAGGAGGCCTTCACTACCTTCGCGATCGCCACGTTCGCCCCACGCGCGCCAGCAGCCACAGCAGCTGCGCATGAAGGACTCCTTCATTGCGCTAGGCGCAATGAAGGAGTCCTTCACGTACCTCAGGCGACCAGGGTGACGGCACCGAGTGGGTCGGGGTGGTCGTGAGTGGCAAGTGTCGTTCTAACGACACTTGCCACTCACGACCACCCCGACCACTCGCGTTCAGAGGCCTAAACGCGGGTCAGGAGGACCACCGGTTCGCGGTGAGCTTCAAGCTCGGCACGTCGTCCATCGACATCATCGTCTCGTACAGCCGGTCGTACTGGGTCGAAGCGGTCAGCCACGCGCCGTCCACCCGCCGGTAGGTGTCCTCGTAGTACGCCGCGCCCTCGATCACCACCCGGTGCTCGGGCACGATCACCTTGTCCCGCATCAGCCACGTGCCCGTCGCGGTGTCGCCGTCGACGTCGATCTCCGGCTGCCCCGCGAAGTGCACCGTGGTGACGCCGGGCCCGACGGCGTTCCGGAAGAACCCGATGATCGCGTCACGCCCTTCGAAGTTCAGGGGTTCGCCGTAGGACGGCGTGCCGAACCGCGCGTGCGCGTCGGTCGTCAGGGTCCCGGCCATCTCGTCCCACAGCTTGAGGTCGAGGCACCGGAGGTAGCGGGCTTTGAGGCGGCGGATCTCTTCGAGCGCGACCAGGTCCATGCCGACAGCGTGCCCCTCCCCTTGACCAAGCACAAGAACTTGTTCTACTTTTCTGATCTCGAACCACGGAGGTCACGATGGTGTCGCCGACCTACGAGCTCACCCATCTCGAAGCACTCGAAGCCGAAGCCGTGCACATCTTCCGCGAGGTCGCGGCGACCTTCGAACGGCCGGTGCTGTTGTTCTCCGGCGGCAAGGACTCGATGGTGATGCTCCACGTGGCGGCCAAGGCGTTCTGGCCGTCACCACCGCCGTTCCCGGTGATGCACGTCGACACCGGGCACAACTTCGACGAGGTCATCGAGTTCCGGGACCGCACCGTCGACACCTACGGACTCCGGCTCGTCGTCACCAGCGTCCAGGACGACATCGACGCGGGCCGGGTCGTCGAAGACCCGAAGGCCGGCCGCAACCGCCTCCAGACCGCGGCCCTCCTGCGCGGGATCCGCGAGCATTCCTTCGACGCCGTCTTCGGCGGCGCCCGGCGCGACGAGGAGAAAGCCCGCGCGAAGGAACGGGTCTTCAGCTTCCGCGACGAGTTCGGCCAATGGGACCCGCGCAATCAGCGGCCGGAACTCTGGGACCTCTACAACGGCAGGCATCGCAAGGGCGAGCACATCCGCGTCTTCCCGCTGTCGAACTGGACCGAACTCGACATCTGGCAGTACATCGAGGCCGAGGGCGTCGACCTGCCGTCGATCTACTACTCGCACCGGCGCCCGGTCGTCCAGCGGGACGGGATGCTGCTCGCGCACACCCGCTTCCTCACCTTGGACGAAGACGAAAGTCCTTATGAGGCAACGGTTCGCTTCCGCACCGTCGGCGACGCGACCTGCACCGGCTGCGTCGAGTCGACGGCGACTTCACCGTCCGAAGTGGTCGCCGAGGTGGCGGTCAGCAGGCTCACCGAACGCGGCGCCACCCGCGCCGACGACCGGATCTCCGAGGCGGGCATGGAAGACCGGAAGAAGGAAGGCTACTTCTGATGGGCGCTTCACAGCTGGTCCGGCTCGCGACCGCGGGCAGCGTCGACGACGGGAAGTCGACCCTGATCGGCCGTCTGCTGTTCGATTCGAAGACCGTGTTCACCGACCAGCTCGAAGCCATCGAACGCACCAGCCGCGACCGCGGCGAGGCGTATCCGAACCTCGCGCTGCTGACCGACGGCCTGCGCGCCGAACGCGAGCAGGGCATCACGATCGACGTCGCCCATCGGTATTTCGCGACGCCGCGCCGGAAGTTCATCATCGCCGACACCCCGGGGCACGTGCAGTACACCCGGAACATGGTCACCGGGGCGTCCACGGCGGATCTCGCGCTGGTCCTCATCGACGCCCGCAAAGGCGTGCTCGAACAGTCCCGGCGGCACTCTTTCCTGGCGAGTCTGCTCGGAATCCCGCATCTGGTGCTGTGCGTCAACAAGATGGACCTCGTCGACTGGTCGCAGGAGCGCTTCGAGGAGATCCGTGAGGACTTCCGCCGCTTCGCCATGAAACTGCAGGTGCACGACCTGACCTTCGTGCCGATGTCGGCGCTGCACGGCGACAACGTCGTGCACCGGGGCGCCGGTATGCCTTGGTACGAAGGCACTTCCCTGCTGCACCATCTCGAACAGGTCCACGTGGCCTCGGATCGCAACCTCATCGACGCGCGGTTCCCGGTGCAGTACGTGATCCGGGAGCACAGCCGTGACTTCCGCGGGTACGCGGGCACCGTCGCGGGCGGGGTGTTCAAACCCGGCGACGAGGTCGCCGTGCTGCCGTCCGGTTTCACCACGACGGTGCGCGCGATCTGGGGGCCGGGCGGCACCCCGGTCACCGAAGCTTTCGCCTCACAGGCCGTCACGATCGAGCTCGCCGACGACCTCGACCTCGGCCGCGGCGACCTGATCTGCCGTCCCGGCAACCGTCCGCACACCAGCCGGGACGTCGACGCGATGGTGTGCTGGTTCGCCGAACAGGACGCCCTGAAACCCGGTTCGCAGTACGTCGTCCGGCACACCACCCGGGAGACCAAGGCCGAGATCCGCGACCTCGACTACCGGCTCGACGTCACCACCCTGCACCGCGACGAGACCGCGAAATCCTTGTCCCTGAACGAGATCGGCCGGATCCGGCTGCGCGCGCGGCAGCCGCTGCTGTTCGATTCCTACCGCCGCAACCGGTCCACCGGCGGTTTCCTCCTCGTCGACGAGCATTCCGGCGCGACGGTCGCGGCGGGCATGATCACCGGCCCGAGCGTGACGGCGTCGAACGTCGTCTGGCACACCGCCGCGGTCACCAGGACCGAACGTGCGACCCGCGGGCTCACCGTCTGGCTCACCGGGCTTTCCGCGTCCGGGAAGTCGAGTGTGGCCGTGGAGCTGGAGCGACGGCTGGTGGCGTCCGGCAGGCCCGCGTATCTGCTGGACGGCGACAACCTCCGGCACGGGTTGAACGGGAACCTCGGCTTCAATCCCGCCGATCGCGCCGAGAACGTCCGGCGCGTCGCCGAGGTCGCGAAGCTGTTCGCCGACGCCGGTGTGGTGTCGGTGGTCTCGCTGATCAGCCCGTATCAGGCGGACCGCGAACTCGCCCGCGCCGCGCACGAGGCGGCCGGGCTGCCGTTCCTCGAAATCTTCGTCGACACCCCGCTCGAGGTCTGCGAAGACCGCGATCCCAAGGGGATGTACGCGAAGGCGAGGGCGGGCGAGATCAGCGGGTTCACCGGAGTGGACGCCCCCTACGAGCGACCGGAGAACCCGGAACTGGTGCTGCGCCCGGAAAACGGGGACCCGGCCGCGATGGCCACGCTGATCCTCGCCGCCCTCGACTAGTCCTTCAGCCGCCGTTGGAGGCCCGGTACGGAGCGGACGCGTAGGTGCGGGCGGTGGTGGCCGTCAGCTTCTCGACCGAACGGAACATCGTCTTCCCGAGCTTCGTCCGCGCCTTCAGCGCCGGATGCGTCGCGGCGTAGTCGTCCTTGTTGACCGCCTGGTCACCCGCGAACGCGCCGGAGGCGAACAGCGAATAGGTCAGGATCGGCTTGCCGTCCGCGCTGAACATCACGCCGGCCTCGTTGCGGCCGTCGTTGAACCAGCCCGCCTTCGTGGCGACCCGCAGCCGCTCGGCCGAGGTCAGGTCGAGCCGCACCCCGTCGGTGAACGCGCTCAGCGAACGCAGGATGTTCAGCAGGTACTCGGTGGACTTCGCCGAAAGCAGCGTCCCGCCGACCAGTTTCCGCAGCAGCGTATGCGTTTCGGCCGGAGTCGTCTTGCCGAGGAAGAAGCGGTTCGGGTTCGCCACCGGGACGACCTGTGTGTGCACGAATCCCTTGCCGCGCAGGATCTCGTTGACCTCCGCGGACGGGCAGACCAGCCCGCACAGGCGGACGGCGGTGTTGTCGGACAGCGTCAGCAGCGCGGCCATCGCGTGCCCGAGAGTGATCGAGCTCGGGTACGCGCCGTCGAGGCCGAAGATACCGTCAGTGTCCTTGATGACGATGTCGGCCGTGACATCGACGCGCTGGTCCAAAGTGAGCAGTCCGCGGTCGATCTTGTCGAGCACCGCGGTCGCGACCGCGATCTTGTTGACGCTGTAGGCCTCGACCACCTCGTCGGCCCGCTCGGAGACGGCTGGGACCAGGTTACCGGCGGAATCCGCGACACTGACGTAAGACGACCAGGTGCCACCCGCCTTCGCGGTTTCCCGGGCGTAGACCTGGGAGATCCGGCGCGCGGCGGACGAAGCGTCGGCGGCGGCGGTGTCCGAATCGGACTCTTCGGCGGCTTGGGCGAGCTGGGCTGTCCCGAACACCGCGCCCGCGGCGGCGACCGTTCCCAGCCCCAGCAGACGACGGCGGTTGACGTTCGTATCCACCTGGGGACCCTACCGCGTTCAGCCCGCCGGTGTGACGAATCCGGTGTCGTAAGCCTTGATCACCGCTTGTGTCCGGTCCCTCGCACCGAGTTTCGCGAGGATGTTCCCGACATGCGTCTTCACCGTCTGCAAGCCGAGGTACAGCTCGCCCGCGATCTCCACATTGGACAACCCGCCCGCCATCAGCCGTAGCACTTCGCGTTCGCGTTCGGTGAGCCCGGCTCCGGCGAGCCCGTCCTGCGGACCCCGGTTCGCCTGCAGCGCGGCCAGCCGCCGGATCGCGGCCGGGAACAGCAGGGACTCCCCCGCCGCCACCGTCCGGATCGCCGCGACGATCTCCTCGGGCCGGGCCCGCTTCAGCAGGAAGCCGCTCGCGCCGGCGAGCAGTGCGTCGTAGACGTAGTCGTCGTTCTCGAAGGTGGTCACCACGATCACCTTCGGCGGATTATCCATAGTGGACATCAGATGCTCGGTCGCGCGGATCCCGTCGACCGAGGGCATCCGGACGTCCATCAGCACGACGTCGGGCCGGAACCGCGAGACCAGGCCCGGCACTTCGGCACCGTCGGCCGCTTCTCCCAAGACCTCCAGATCGGGCTCGGACGCGACGATCGCGCGCAGCCCCGCCCGGATGAGCTGTTCGTCGTCGACCAGCAGCACCCCGATGCTCATCGCCGTTTCCCCCATGGCACCGCCACCTCGACCTTCCAGCATCCGTCCGCGCGGCCCGCGGTGATCGTGCCACCGAGCACTTCCACCCGTTCCGTCATTCCCCGCAGCCCCCGGCCGCCCCCGTCCCGCGACGGCGCAGCGGCGCCGAGCGGGTTGGCCACCCGTAACCGCAACAGCTCCGCCCCGGCGTCCACGAGCACCGTCACCGGCACCTTACCGGCGTGCCGTAACGCGTTCGTCAGGCATTCCTGCAGGATCCGGTACGCCTCGCGGGAGACGACCGGCGGTACCGAAGACGGTTCGCCCAGCACCTCCGCCGTCACCTCGGCGCCCGCCAGCCGCGTGGCCTCGACCAGCGCGGACAGCTCCGTCAGCCCCGCTTGCGGCGCCCGTGACGACGCTTCCTCGCGCAGCAGCCCGAGCACGTGGTCGAGATCGTCCAGCGCGGCACGGGCCGACTCCTCGATCGCGGTGAGCGCCTGCTCGGTGAACTCCGGATCCGACCGCAGGGTCCGGCGCGCGGCCCCGGCCTGGATGGTCACGACGCTCAGCGCGTGCCCGACCGAGTCGTGCAGTTCCCGCGCGAGCCGGTTGCGTTCGGCGAGTTGTTCGGTGCGCTTCTCCAGCTGGGCGATCCGTTCGGCGGCCGAGATCCCCAGCAGGCTCCTGGCGCAGCGGGTCAGCACCGCACCGGCGATCCGGACGACGTACGCCAGCGCGACGAGGCCGAGCAGGAACGCCGCCGGGATCCAGGCGCTCGCCCAGCCTTTCGGCACCGTGATCGGGTCCTCTGTGGACAGCGCTATCCGGCCGGTGAACGGCGCCGCGACCGAGAAGCCGAAGGCGACCGGGACGAGCAGGCTCACCAGGCTGACGACGCAACCGGTGGCCACGTGCAGCAGGAACATCGCGCTCGACCGCAGCCGGACGGGCCAGCTTCCCGCGGGCCCGAACGTCACCCCGGGCACCGGGTCGTCCAGCAGTTCCCGCACGGCCGTGCCTTCCAGCACCCGGACGGCGGGGAGGAACGACGACGCGATCACCACCAGGACGACGGTGATCATCGCGATGACGACCCCGCGTCCCACCGTCACGACGAGGGGCAGCAGCGACGGCACCACGATGGCGGCGAAGAGCACATACGGCACGCTCAGTGCGCCGCCGAGGATGAAATACACCCATCGGCGGTAGGTCGCCCGGTCCACGAGCGGGCCGAAAAGTCGCATGCGCTCTTTCTAGCGTGTGCCGGCCTCGCGCGGATCCCTCATCAGTATCTCCGCGATCTCCCTCGCGAGCGTGACCCGGTGCGCGTCGCCGTCGATGCCGGTGTGCGCGACAGCGCCCTCCAGCAGGAGGAAAAGCTGCTCCGCGAGCCGCTCGGGGTCGGCCGCGCCCGGGGCGTCCTCGCGGAGGAGTTCGGCGAACTTCGCCCGCACCGCTTCCTTGTGCCGCCGGATCACGTCGAGCCCGGGATGTCCGGCGGGCAGTTCGGCGGCCGCGTTGAGGAACGCGCAACCCCTGTCGCTCCCGAGCTTGGGGTGGTCGATGTAGGCGTCGAAGACCACGAGCGCCCGGGGCCGGTCGGCGTCGGCCAGCCGCTCTTCGAGGTACGCCCACCAGACGTCGTGCCGCCGCCGCAGGTACTCGACAATGAGCTCAGTCTTCGACCCGAAGCACGCGTACAACGTCTTTTTCGTGACGCCGGCGGTCTCGGCCACGGCCGCGACGCCCACCGCGTTCAGGCCCTCCCGGTAGAAGAGCTCGGTCGCGGCGGCCAGGACACGCTCGCCGGCTGGAGTCAGCATGCCTCTACTATACCGATCGGTTGACCTGAGCGCGAAATGCGGGAACACTCCCCAGGTATACCGAACGGTATACATCTGGAGGCATGCTGATGGTTTCTTCGCACAAACGCGAGTTGACGCTCACCGCGGCCGGGTTGTCGCTGATCGCGGTCTCCTACGGACTCGCGAGGTACGCGTACGGGCTCTTCGCGCCGACTCTCCGGACGGAATTCGGCCTCGACGGCGGCCTGCTCGGCGCCATCGCGGCGGGCAGTTACGTCGCGTACTGCCTGGCCGTCATGGCCTCGACCGCCGTCACGGCACGCTGGGGCGCGCGGGCGGGCGCGCTCGCCGCCGGGATGTCCGCGACAGCGGGCACCGCCCTGATCGCGGCCGCGCCGAACGCCGCCGTCCTCGCGCTCGGCGTCGTCCTCGCCGGGGCCAGCACCGGCCTGGCCTCCCCCTCACTCGCGGACGCGGTCTCGCGGGTCGTCCGGGTGACCCGCCGCGACCGCGCCCAGTCCGTGGTGAACGCCGGAACCGGGCTCGGCGTGCTGATCTCGGGCCCGGTCTCGCTGCTCGCGCTCGGCGATTGGCGGCTGGCCTGGTGGGCCTTCGCCGCGGCGTCGGCGCTGGTCACCCTGTGGATCGCCCGCGTCGTGCCGCCGGTCAAGGAGGATCGCGCACGCGGCCTGCCGTCGCCGCTGTTCCCGCCCGCCACCGGACGCCTGCTGCCCGCCGCCGCGACGCTCGGCCTGGCCAGCGCGGCGATCTGGACGTTCGGCCGGGATATCGCCGTGAGCGTCGGCGGGCTCGGCGAGACGGAGTCGACGGTGGTGTGGATCGTGCTCGGCGCTGTCGGCCTGGCCGGCGCGTTCACCGCCGAGCTGACCTCGCGAGCGGGACTGCGCCGGACCTGGTCGGCGGGGATGGTCCTGTTCGCCGTCGCGACGGCGCTTTTCGCCCTAGCCACTCGGTCGCTCCCCGCGCTCGTCGTCGCGGCGGCGCTCTTCGGGGCCGTCTACATCGGACTGACCGGCGTGCTGATCCTCTGGGGAACCAGGGCCTATCCGACGTCGCCCGCGTTCGGTGTCGGCTTGGCCTTCCTGATGCTGGCGCTCGGCCAGGCCGCCGGAGCACCACTCATCGGCCTCCTCGGCGACCTCATCGACCTTCGCGCAGGCTTCCTCGCCGCGGCGGCGACGGCCCTCCTCGGTGTCCTGTTCGCGCCCAAGGAAGCGACCACTACGTACAACTTCGGGGTTCGTTCCCTCTCAAGGGTGAGTACCGTCCCGCCGGAGCGGGAATCCCGCGCGGGCTGCGCGTGATGTCCTCATCGGCATGAACCTGCTGCTGGGCCTGCTCACCCTGCCCGCCTACGCGTTGATGCTGTGGCCGCTCGTGGTCGCCGCCCGCCGCGTGCTGGGCGTGCGGATCGGCGTGATCCGCGCGTTCTGCGCCGCCGGCTTCGGCTGGCTGGTCGCGGGCGGCATCCTCACCGCGGTCCCCCGGCTGATGTACGCGGGCAGTGCCTTCGCCGGGCTGGTCATCCCGGTGGCGGGCAGCGCTTTCCTGGCGACGCTGATCTTCCTGTTCGTCGCGGAGTTCGTCCTGCCTTCCGGTTCGGGGCTCGGGCTGATCGGCAGGATCCGGTCGCTGCGCCGCCGCGCGGGCCGGACGCGGCGGTACTCGCAGATCACCCGGATCGCGATCAAACACGGCCTGGGCCGATACCTCACCGGCCGGCGCGAATCCGGCCTCGCCCAGGTCCGGCACGCCAAACTGGCGCGTTCGCTGCGGCGCGCGCTGGAGGAGGGCGGCGTGACGTTCGTGAAGCTCGGCCAGCTGCTTTCGACGCGGTCCGATCTGCTCCCGCAGGTGTTCATCGACGAACTGAGCAAGCTTCAGGACCAGGTCGCTTTCGCCGACGCCGACGAGGTCGCCACGGTGCTACGGGAGGAACTGGGCGGGAACCCGGACGAGATCTTCGCCGAGTTCGATCCGGAGCCGATCGCGGCAGCGTCGATCGCGCAGGTCTACCGGGCGAAGCTGCGCGACGGGCAGGACGTGGTCGTCAAGGTGCAACGGCCCGGGGTGCAGGCGCTGGTCGAGAAGGACCTCGACATCGTCCGCCGGGTCGCGGCCGCGCTGGACCTGCGCGCGGACTGGGCGCGCTCGATCGGCGTCGTCGACCTCGCCGAGGGATTCGCCGACGCGCTGGTCGAAGAGCTCGACTTCCGGACGGAGGCGAGGAACATCGAAGCGGTCGCCGCGGCCTACCCTGGCACCGAGGTCGCCCTTCCGACCGTCCACAAAGAACTGTCCACCGAGCGGGTCCTCGTCATGCGACGCCTCGACGGCAAGCCGCTGGCCGCCGCCAAGGACCGGGTCCCGGCGGCGGAACGGGCGAACCTCGCGCGGTCGATGCTCCGCTGCGTGCTCGGCCAGGTGATGGGCAGCGGCGTCTTCCACGCCGACCCGCATCCCGGCAACGTC
This sequence comes from Amycolatopsis speibonae, assembly GCF_042647925.1. Lineage (NCBI taxonomy): Bacteria > Bacillati > Actinomycetota > Actinomycetes > Pseudonocardiales > Pseudonocardiaceae > Amycolatopsis > Amycolatopsis speibonae. Next base: position 255,134 of record NZ_JBHRWK010000012.1, on the reverse strand, counting down.
CTGCTGCTCACCGACGGCAGGCTGGGCCTGCTCGACTTCGGTTCCGTCGGACGGCTCGACTCGGGCCTGCGCGGCGGGCTGCAGAACCTCATCCTCGCCCTCGACCGCGGCGACCCGGCCGCGTTGCGCGACGGCCTTCTGGAGATCGTCGACCGGCCGGACGAGATCGAGGAACGACGGCTGGAGCGAGCACTGGGTTCCTTGGTGGCCAAGCATTTCAACCACGGGCAGGCCCCGGATCTGGACATGTTCACCGACCTGTTCCGGGTGATCGCCGACTTCCGGCTCAGTGTGCCCCCGCCGATCGCCGCGGTGTTCCGCGCGCTGGCCACCCTGGAGGGAACGCTCGCCGCGCTGGCGCCGGGATTCAACATCGTCGTCGAATCCCGCGCCTACGCCGCCGAGCAGGTGGGTGCCGGGCTGCGGCCGGAATCGCTGCGCTCCACGGCCACCAACGAACTGATGGCGCTCCTGCCGGTGCTGCGCCGTCTGCCCCGCCGCGTCGACCGGATCGGCAGCGCGCTGGAGCAGGGCAGGCTTTCGGTCAACGTCCGGCTGTTCTCCGACGAACGCGACCGCGACGTGGTCACCGGGCTGGTGCACGAGATCCTGCTGGCGTTCGTCGGCGCGGCCACCGGGCTGATGGCGGTGCTGCTGCTGAGCAGCGCGACCGGCCCGGAGGTCCTGCCGGGTGTCACGCTGCACCAGATGTTCGGCTACAACCTGCTGGTGGTCAGTGCGCTGGTGGGATTGCGGCTGCTCTTCGTCGTTTTCCGGCGGACCGGACAACGCTCACGATCGCCCCGATGACCCCGAGGACGACCAGCCCGATCCCGGCGAACACCAGCAGCCGCGAAGTACGGAACCCGGTGTCGGACACAGGATCGCCGGGGAGACCCGCTTCGACGAAAGCGGTGGTCTGTGGAAAGGGCTCGGCACCGAGGACGCTTCCCCGTCCGACGACGACTCCGAGTACCTTCGACATCGGCACGGCGCCGTCGCCCGGCGAACCGACGTAGATCCGGGAGTCCCGGGAATTGTTCCGCAGATCGCCCGCGACGAACACCGTGTCCGGCGGCACCTGGACGCTGAACGGCCGGTACTCCTCGCGGCCGTACCCGTTGTCGTCCTCTGTGTACGGCTCTTTGACCGGCTTCCCGTTGACGGTGATCAGGTTGTCGTTCGTGCAGCAGACGACCTGATCGCCGCCGACGCCGATCACCCGTTTGACGGCCCGGCCTTCGCCGGGACCCGAGTCGGGGAACGCGGACAGATCCATGAGGACGACGGCGCCGCGAGGGATCTCGGGGAGAGTGGCCCAGCGGTACAGCACGACCTCCCCCGGCTTGATCGTGGGCGCCATCGCTTCGCCCGGAACGCTCACCATGCGGTAGCTCATCAGGGTCCAGAAACCGTATCCTCCGGTGCCCACGCCGACGATCGCCACCAGGATCATCACGAGCAGGAGCGGGGAGAATCTTCGCTTCGGCCCGGGTCTGTCGGCGGGCGGAGCGGGGAAGTCCGTTTCGGTCACAGCGCACCCTAGCGCCGGTGGCCGACAGTTTCCGGCGAAGGCTCAACCTCGGGGCGCGTACATGATGACCCCGACCCCGGCGAGACAGATCAACGCGCCGAGCACGTCGTAGCGGTCCGGGTGGTAGCCGTCGGCGACCATCCCCCACGCCAGCGAACCCGCGACGAACACCCCGCCGTACGCGGCGAGGATACGGCCGAAATTCGCGTCGGGCTGCAGGGTCGCGACGAAGCCGTAGAGGCCCAGCGCGACGACGCCCGCACCGATCCAGAGGTAGCCGCGATGTTCCCGGACGCCCTGCCAGATCAGCCAGGCGCCGCCGATCTCCAGCAGGGCCGCGAGCGCGAAAAGGGAGATGGACCGGATCATCCCGTAACCCAAGCAGACACCGGCCGGGCGAACTCCCGGGGCGCAGTATAGGGCGTTATACGCAAGGGGTTCCGTTCGCAGCCAGGTCGAAGGCGTCACTCGCGTGATCAAGCGACCGCACTCGCGTGATTGGGCCCGGAACTCGCGTGATCGGAGGCCGAACTCGAGTGTTCCGGGTCTGATCACGCGAGTGCGGTGCCGCGCCACCCTCACCGATGCTATGAAAGGTCCTTTCCTTGCAAAATTTGCAAGGAAAGGACCTTTCATAGCGCGCGCGAGCGCGAAAGTGAGCGTCAGACGGTGAAGCCGAGCGCCCGCAGTTGTTCGCGGCCGTCCTCGGTGATCTTCTCCGGGCCCCACGGCGGCATCCAGACCCAGTTGATCCGGAAGTCCTTGACCAGTCCCGTTCCCCCGCCGACGAGCGCGGCACCGGTCTGGTCCTCGATGACGTCGGTCAGCGGGCAGGCCGCGGACGTCAGGGTCATGTCGATGGTGGCGGTGTTGTCCGCCTCGACGCGGATGTCGTACACGAGCCCGAGGTCGACGACGTTGATGCCGAGTTCGGGGTCGACGACGTCGCGCATCGCCTCTTCGAGGTCCTCCACCTTGGCCACGTCGGCGGTGTCCGGGGCGGCGGTCTCGGCGTCGAGGTCGGCGGCCGTGCGCCCCTCGCGGGTTTCGGTCTGCTGTTCGGTCATGCCGTCTCAACTCCGTTGGTCGTGCGGGCGACGGCGTCCTTGAACGCCATCCATCCGAGCAGGGCGCATTTCACGCGGGCCGGGTACTTGGCGACGCCGGCGAAGGCGATGCCGTCTTCCAGCACTTCCTCGTCCGGCTCGATCTGTCCCCTGCCCTGCATCAGCTCGACGAAGGCGTCCATGGTGGCGAACGCCTCCTCCACGGTGTGCCCGACGACGAGATCCGTCAAGACCGACGTGGATGCCTGGCTGATCGAGCAGCCCTGTCCCTCGTAGGAGACGTCGGCGACCTTCCCGTCGTCGACCTTCACCCGCAGCGTCACCTCGTCACCGCAGGTCGGGTTGACCTGGAACGACTCGGCGTCGAACGGCTCGCGAAGGCCGCGGCCGTGCGGGTTCTTGTAGTGGTCCAGGATGATCTCCTGGTACATGCTCTCCAGGTTCATCAGGCCACCCCGAAGAACTTCTGCGCCTCGCGCACACCGTTCACCAGAGCGTCCACTTCGGACAGTGTGTTGTAGACGTAGAACGACGCGCGCACGGTCGCCGGGACCGAGCAGGCCCGGTGCAGCGGCCACGCGCAGTGGTGCCCGACGCGGACGGCGACGCCGAGGCTGTCCAGCACCTGGCCCGAGTCGTGCGGATGGACGCCGTCGATGACGAACGAAACCAGTCCGCCGCGGTCGGCCATGTCGGTGGGGCCGATGATCCGCACGCCCGGGATCTCGCCGAGCCCGGTCAGCGCCGCCTCGGTGAGGAGGTGCTCGTGCGCGGCGACCCGGTCCATGCCGATCGCCGACAGGTAGTCGGCGGCCGCGCCGAGGCCGACGGCCTGCGACGTCATCGGAGTGCCCGCCTCGAACCGCTGCGGCGGCGCGGCGAACGTGGTCTGCTCCATGCGGACCATCTCGATCATCGAGCCACCGGTCAGGAACGGCGGCATCGCTTCGAGCAGCTCACGACGCCCGTAGAGGACACCGATGCCGTACGGGCCGACCATCTTGTGCCCGGCGAAAGCGGCGAAGTCGACGTCCAGCTTGTGAAGATCCACAGGGAAGTGCGGCACCGACTGGCAGGCGTCCAGCACGACCAGCGCGCCGACCTCGCGGGCCTTCTTCACCAGGAACTCGACCGGGTTGATCGTGCCGAGCACGTTGGACTGGTGCGTGAACGCCAGCACCTTGGTCCGCTCGGTGATCAGATCGTCCACATTGGACAGATCGAGACGGCCATCCGCGGTGACGGAGAACCACTTCAGCGTCGCGCCGGTGCGCTGGCAGAGCTGCTGCCACGGCACCAGGTTCGCGTGGTGCTCCATCTCGGTGATGACGATCTCGTCGCCGGGGCCGATCTTGAACCGCTCGGCCTCGGGACCGGCCGTGGCGGCGTTGCTCATCGCGTAGGCGACGAGGTTGATGCCCTCGGTGGCGTTCTTGGTGAACACCAGCTCGTGCGGGGAGGCGCCGACGAACTCCGCGATCCGCACGCGGGCGGATTCGTAGGCGTCGGTCGCCTCCTCGGCGAGCTGGTGCGCGCCGCGGTGCACCGCGGCGTTCGAGGTCTCGAGGAACCGGCGCTCGGCCGCGAGAACCTGCGCCGGTTTCTGGGACGTCGCACCGGAATCCAGATACACCAAGGGTTTCCCGTCCCGCACGGTGCGGGTCAGGATGGGGAAGTCGGCCCTGATGGCCGCTACGTCCAGCGGTACAGAGTTAGCCGTGGTGGTGGTCATCGGGCCAACTCCTCTCGGTGTAGTCGCGAAGTTCAGTGTCAGACGGCGGCGGTCTCGGCGGAGCCGGTGTACTTGACGTACCCGTTCTCCTCCAGTTCGTCCGCGAGTTCACGGCCGCCGGACTCGACGATCTTGCCGCCCGCGAAGACGTGCACGAAGTCGGGCGTGATGTGCCGCAGGATCCGCGTGTAGTGCGTGATCAGCATGACGCCCGCGTCGTTGTTGGCCTTGAACTCGTTGACGCCCTCGGACACGACGCGCAGCGCGTCGACGTCGAGGCCGGAGTCGGTCTCGTCGAGGATGGCGATCTTCGGCTTGAGCAGCGCCAGCTGCAGGATCTCGTGGCGCTTCTTCTCGCCGCCGGAGAAGCCCTCGTTCACCGAACGCTCGGCGAACTCGGACGAGATCTCCAGCTTGCCCATCTCCTCCTTGACCTCCTTGACCCAGTGGCGCAGCTTGGGGGCCTCGCCACGGACCGCGGTGGCCGCGGTGCGGAGGAAGTTGGACATGGACACGCCCGGAACCTCGACCGGGTACTGCATGGCGAGGAACAGGCCCGCGCGGGCGCGCTCGTCGACGCTCATCTCCAGCACGTCCTCACCGTCGAGCAGGACCTGCCCGGAGGTGACTTCGTACTTGGGGTGACCGGCGATGGCGTAGGACAGCGTGGACTTGCCCGAACCGTTGGGGCCCATGATCGCGTGGGTCTCGCCCGACTTGATGGTCAGGTTGACGCCCTTGAGGATCTCTTTGGGGCCCTCCTCGGTCGTGACCGAGGCGTGCAGATCCTTGATTTCCAGCGTAGGCATTTCTTTCCTAAAGTCTGATGTGGACGGACGAGGGCTTAGACGCCCACGGCTTCGAGCTCGGCTTCGATCGCGGCCTCGAGACGCTCGCGCACCTCGGGAACGCCGATCTTGACCAGGATCTCGTGGAAGAACCCGCGTACGACCAGGCGCCGCGCGGCGTCCTCGCCGATTCCGCGCGACTGGAGGTAGAACAACTGCTCGTCGTCGAACCTTCCCGTCGCGCTCGCGTGCCCGGCGCCTTCGATCTCGCCGGTCTCGATCTCCAGGTTCGGGATCGAGTCCGCCCGCGCGCCCGGCGTCAGCACCAGGTTGCGGTTGAGCTCGTAGGTGTCGGTGGCCTCGGCGGCCGCCCGGATCAGCACGTCGCCGACCCACACGGTGTGCGCGCCGTCGCCCTGCAGTGCGCCCTTGTACATCACGCGCGACTTGCAGTTCGGCACCGCGTGGTCGACGAAGAGACGGTGTTCCTGGTGCTGTCCTTCGTCCGCGAAGTACAGGCCGAGCATCTCGACGTCGCCGCCCTTGTCGGCGAAGGTCGCCGTCGGCGAGACGCGGACCAGGTCACCGCCCAGGGTGATGACGATGTGCTTGAGCGTGGCGTCGCGGCCGAGCTTGAGGTGCTGCTCGGACACGTGCACCGCGTCGTCGGCCCAGTCCTGGACGCTGACCACGGTCACGTTCGCCGAATCGCCGATGACGAACTCGACGTTGTCGGCGTAGGTGCCGGAGCCGACGTGGTCGAGGACGATGACGGCCTCGGAGAACTGCTCGGCGCGGACCTGCAGATGCCCGTAGGCGACCTCGCCCTCGCCGGGCCCGGAGATCTTCACCGTCGAAGGCTTCGACGCCTTGGTCTCCTTGGGCACCGTGATGACGGTGGCCTCGGTGAACGAGGAGTACGCCTGCGCGGCGATCCGGTCGCTCGGGACACCCGCGACGCCGAGGCGCTCGTCGTCCCGGCCGACCGTCTCGATCTTGAGTTCGGGAGCGGCGTCGGCGTCCACGGTGGCCGAACCCGAAGCGGGAGCGGACCCGTCGTGCAGGCCGCGCAGCCGCTTCATCGGGGTGAAGCGCCAGTTCTCCTCACGGCCGCCCGGGACCTCGAAGGCCTCGACGTCGTGAGAGATGAAGCGCTCCGCGCGGGAAGTGGCCGGCACAACTGTGCCTCCAGAGCCGGCGGGCTCGCCAACTCCCTCGCGCATCGCTTCGGAAACGTTGTTCTCGGTAACCGACATGACTAGCCGACGGACCCTTCCATCTGAAGCTCGATCAGGCGGTTCAGCTCGAGCGCGTACTCCATCGGCAGCTCACGCGCGATGGGCTCGACGAACCCGCGCACGATCATCGCCATGGCCTCGGCCTCGTCGAGACCGCGCGACATGAGGTAGAACATCTGGTCTTCGCTGACCTTCGAGACCGTGGCCTCGTGGCCCATCGAGACCTCGTCGTTGCGGATGTCCACGTACGGGTACGTGTCCGACCGCGAGATCGTGTCGACCAGCAGCGCGTCACAGACCACGCTGGACCGCGAGTGGTGCGCCCGCTTCGCGATCTTGATCAGACCGCGGTACGAGGTGCGGCCACCGCCGCGCGCCACCGACTTCGACACGATGGTCGAGGAGGTGTGCGGCGCCAGGTGCTCCATCTTCGCGCCCGCGTCCTGGTGCTGGCCTTCGCCGGCGAACGCGACCGAGAGGACCTCACCCTTGGCGTGCTCCCCCATGAGGAACACGGACGGGTACTTCATCGTGACCTTGGAACCGATGTTGCCGTCGATCCACTCCATGGTCGCGCCCTCTTCGCACTTGGCGCGCTTGGTGACCAGGTTGTAGACGTTGTTCGACCAGTTCTGGATGGTCGTGTACCGGCAGCGGGCACCCTTCTTCACGATGATCTCCACGACCGCCGAGTGCAGCGAGTCGGACTGGTAGATCGGCGCGGTGCAACCCTCGACGTAGTGCACATAGGCGTCTTCGTCGACGATGATCAGGGTCCGCTCGAACTGACCCATGTTCTCGGTGTTGATCCGGAAGTAGGCCTGCAGCGGGATGTCCACCTTGACGCCCTTGGGGACGTAGATGAACGAGCCGCCGGACCACACCGCGGTGTTCAGCGCGGAGAACTTGTTGTCCCCGGCCGGGATCACGGAGCCGAAGTACTCCTTGAAGAGCTCCGGGTGCTCCTTGAGCGCGGTGTCGGTGTCCAGGAACAGGACGCCCTGCGCCTCCAGATCCTCGCGGATCGAGTGGTAGACGACCTCGGACTCGTACTGCGCGGCGACACCGGCGACGAGGCGCTGCTTCTCCGCCTCGGGGATGCCGAGCCGGTCGTACGTGTTCTTGATGTCCTCGGGCAGCTCTTCCCAGGAAGTAGCCTGCTTCTCACTGGACCGCACGAAGTACTTGATGTTGTCGAAGTCGATCCCGGAGAGGTCCGCACCCCAGTTGGGCATGGGCTTCAGATCGAAGAGCTTGAGCGCCTTCAGTCGCGCTTCGCGCATCCACTCCGGCTCGGACTTCTTCGAGGAGATGTCGGTGACGACGTCCTCGTTCAGTCCTCGGCGGGCGCTGGCGCCCGCCTCGTCGGAGTCCGCCCAGCCGAACGCGTACTTGCCAAGGGACTCGATGGTCTCTTCCTGGCTCATGGGCGCGGTGGTGGGAGTGCGCTGCTCGGCAGCGGCAGTCATGCGGGTTTCCCTCCATTCGGGATCCGTGCTGTGCGCCCAGGGGAGGGCGCCGTGCTTCCCGGCGCGGGTGTGGCCGGGTGACCCGCCGAAACGACGGGTACGTGGGTGGTGCACGCGTTGTCACCGCGTGCGATGGTCGCCAGTCGCTGCACGTGGGTACCCAGCAAATGCGCGAAAGCCTCGGTCTCGGCTTCACACAATTGAGGGAACTCGGCGGCGACGTGGGCGACCGGGCAATGGTGCTGGCAGAGCTGTTCGCCGACACCGACCTGACGGGTCGACGCAGCGTAACCCTCCCTGGTCAACGCCGCAGCGAGGGCCTCGGCCCGGGCCGCGGGGTCCGTGTGCTGCGTGATCGCGTCCTGATGCGGGCCGACCAGCGAAGCGACACGAGCCTCCGCGAAGGCCTTCACCGCGTCTTCGCCGGCGTGCTCGGAGAGGAAACGGATGGCCGAGGACGCGAGGTCGTCGTAGGCGTGCCCGAACCGGGCGCGGCCTGCTTCGGTGAGCAGGAAGTTCTTGGCGGGACGGCCTCGGCCGCGCGGGCCGCGGCGGGGAGCGTCCCGGGTTTCGGCCTCGCCGTCGGCGAGCAGCGCGTCGAGATGACGGCGGACGGCGGCGGCGCTGATCCCCAGCTGCTCGGCCACCACGACCGCGGTCATCGGACCCTGTTCCAGCAGCAGGCGGGCCACTTCGTGCCTGGTCCGGCCCTCGGGGCCGACCTGGGCGGGGACAGGCTGGACCTCGGCGCGGGGCATGTCGCCACCGGCCTCGTCCTGCGTCCCCGTCTTTTTCACAACACAAGTGTGACGTATTTCCGGGGAGACGGCAAAGAGGGGTGCCTCACGGAGTGGCGTGGGTCACTTCGGCGCAAGTAGGTGCCGGGTCGCGATCCTTGCACGCGCAACTACCGCAACCAGGTGCCGAGTCGCGTTGTTCCCGGCATCGCTACCCTTCGTGCGTGGCAGTGGGCGATCACCCGGCACGGCGGGGCACGGACGAAGCAGGGCCGGAGCAGGATTCGGCGGCGGGGTCGGTGGCGACGCTCTCCCCCGGTCACCCACGCGAACCGGAGCCGCTCGACGACAAGGAACTGCGCGGGCTGAACGTCGTCCGCCGGTTCGGCGCGGTCGGTTCCCTGTTCCTCGCCCTCGGCTCGCTCGGCGCGGGCGCCGCACCGGTGATCAACCCGGTGCAGGAGATCCCGGTCCTGCGGCTGTTCACCCGGATCCCCATGGTCTCGCTCGCGATGGGCCTGGCCGGGATGGCGATCATCGTGCTGAGCTGGCTGCTCCTCGGCCGGTTCGCCCAGCCCGCGCGCCGCCGCCTCGCCACCCAGGGCCAGCTCGCCCGCACCATCGCGCTCTGGTGCGCGCCGCTGCTGTTCATCCCGCCGCTGTTCTCGCGCGACGTCTACAGCTATCTCGCGCAGAGCGAGATCGTCGCCCGCGGCATGGACCCGTACTCCCTCGGACCGGCCGAAGCGCTCGGCGTCTCCGACCCGCTGACCTCGGGTGTCTCCAACATGTGGCGCGAGACCCCGGCGCCCTACGGTCCGCTGCTGCTGCGCCTCGGCGGCTGGCTCGCCCCGCTGAGCAGCGGCAACATCGTCACCGGGGTGCTGCTGCAGCGCGGGCTCGCGCTGATCGGCGTCATCCTGATCATCTGGGCGCTGCCCCGGCTGGCCAAGCGGTTCGGCGTGCAGCCCGCCACCGCGCTGTGGCTCGGCGCGGCGAACCCGCTGCTGATCTTCCACTTCGTCGCGGGCGCGCACAACGACGCGCTGGCCATCGGGCTCATGGTGGCCGGGCTGGAGGTCGGCCTCCAGCGGATGCCGGTGCGGTTCAAGAACGACGAACCGCCACCACTGGCCAAGGGCGAACTGCTGTACATCGGGCTCGGGGTCGCGCTCATCACCCTCGGCGTCGCGGTGAAACTGAACGCGATCCTGGCGCTGCCGTTCTTCACGGTGATGGTGGCCAGACGCTGGCACGGCCGGATCAAGGACCTGGTCACCGCGGCGGTGCCGATGGCGCTGCTGTTCGGCGTGGTGCTGGTCGCGGTCTGTTACGGCACCGGCCTCGGCTTCGGCTGGGTCGGCGCGCTCGGGACACCGGGGCTGGTCCGCTCCTGGATCTCGCCGACGTCGGAACTCGCCGCGCTCGGCGGGGTCCTCGGCATCGCGCTCGGCCTCGGCAACCACACCAACGCGATGGTGCCGATCCTCGGCGCGCTCGGTTATCTCGTCGCCGGCGCGGTGACGGTCAAGTTCCTGTGGGACAGCTTCAAATGGCGTTACCGGCCGATCATCGGCCTCGGTGTCTCGCTGGGCGCGGTGATGGTGCTGCACGTGGCACTGCAGCCCTGGTACCTGCTGTGGGCGATCATCCCGCTCGCCGCGGCGGCGGGGACCTCGCGGTTCCGCATCGCCGCGACGATCGTCACCGCCGTCCTGCCGTTCCTGCTGCCGACGACGGGAAGCACCTTCGAAGGCCGCGGCTTCGTCCTGCCGTTCGCGTGGGCCGCCGCGGGGGTCGTCACGCTTCTGGGGCTGTTCGTCGTCCACCGCCTCTCACCGCTGCTGCTGTCCAGACCGTCCCCGGAGCATTCGGTCCCGGCGTGAGGCCGTATCGTGACCTGTCGTGAACGCCCCCGCCGTCGAGATCACCGGGCTGCTGAAACGCTACGGATCCACCACCGCCGTCGAGGGACTCGACCTGCGGATGGAACGCGGCACTCTGCTCGCTCTGCTCGGCCCGAACGGGGCCGGCAAGACCACCACCGTCGAGATCTGCGAAGGCTTCCTGCGGCCTGACGACGGCGAAGTCCGTGTGCTGGGCCTGGACCCGGCGCGGGAAGGTCCGGCGCTGCGGCCGCGGATCGGCGTGATGCCCCAGGGTGGCGGCGCGTATCCCGGCGTCCGCGCCGACGAGATGCTCGGACTGGTCGCCGCGTGTGCGGCGAATCCGCTGGATCCGGCCTGGCTGCTGGACATCCTCGGCCTTTCGGGAGCACGCAAGACGCCGTTCAAACGGCTTTCCGGCGGGCAGCAGCAACGGCTGTCCCTCGCCTGCGCGCTCGTCGGCCGCCCGGAGCTGCTCTTCCTCGACGAGCCGACGGCCGGGATGGACCCGCAGGCCCGCCGCCTGGTCTGGGATCTGCTCGCGGCGCTGCGCTCCGACGGGGTCAGCGTGCTGCTCACCACCCATCTGATGGAAGAAGCCGAAACGCTGGCCGACACCGTGGTGATCGTGGACCACGGCAAGGTCGTCGTCGAAGGCTCTCCGCAGTCGCTGACCGTCGACGCGGGCGAAGCCGCGCAGCTGCGGTTCAAGGCCCGTACGCGGCTCGACACCGGACTGCTGACAGCGGCGCTGCCCGAGGGCCACCTCGTGCGCGAGTCGGCGCCGGGGACGTACCTCGTCGAGGGCCCGATCGACCCGCAGGTGGTGTCGACGGTGACGGCGTGGTGCGCGCAGCAGGGCGTCATGCCCGAGGAACTGCAGGTCGGCAGGCGCACGCTGGAAGAGGTCTTCCTGGAGCTGACCGGACGGGAACTGCGCGCATGACCACGACACCCACCCCCCGGTTCGCCCCGGGCACGTTCACCCCGGCACCCGGTCGCGGTTCGCTCGGCAAGATGCTGCGCACGCACGCGAAGGTGGAGGCGAGCCTGACCCTGCGCCACGGCGAGCAGATCCTGCTGACCCTGCTCATCCCGCTCGCGCTGCTGATCGGCTTGTCGCTGCTGGACATCCTGCCGTCGTCACAACTCGGCTCGTCGTCCAAAGTGGACTGGATCACGCCGAGGATCCTGGCGCTGGCGGTGATGTCGTCCGCGTTCACCGGGCAGGCCATCGCACTGGGCTTCGACCGCCGGTACGGCGTCCTCAAACGGCTTTCCGCCACCGCGCTGCCCCGCTGGCTGCTTGTCGCGGGCCGGGTGGCCGCCGCGCTGGTGGTGGTCGCGCTGCAGGCCGTGATCCTCGGTGCCGTGGCCGCGCTGCTGGGCTGGTCGCCGTCGCTGGGCGGGCTCCTCGGCGCGATCCCGTTCCTGATCGTCGGCACGCTCGCGTTCGGCGCGCTGGGCCTGCTGCTCGGCGGTGCGCTGCGCGCGGAAGCCGTACTGGCGCTGGCGAACATCGTCTGGTTCGTGCTGCTCCTCGCGGGCGGCATCCTGCTGGCACCGTCGACGATGCCGTCCGGGCTCGCGACGATCGTCGAGCTGCTGCCCTCGGGCGCGCTCGCCGAAGGCCTGCGGTCGGTGCTGCTGGACGGTTCGTTCGGCTGGGGCCCGTTCGCGGTCCTCGTCGGCTGGGGCGCCGTCGCGGGCGCGCTGGCGAGCAAGACCACGAAGCTCACCTGAGGCTCTCGACACACCGCGTGCAGCCGGTGGAACGCTCTCAGGAAGGGCGTTCTAGCATCGGACGGTGCCGTTCCAGAGCCTTGTAGCGCGTCTGCCGTATCCCTCGTTCGCGGTCCAGCGAGCGGTCGCGATAGCGGCGGTGATCGCCCAGGCCGGAATCGGCGTCACCGGCTCGGTCGTCCGGGTCACCGGTTCGGGCCTCGGCTGCCCGACCTGGCCCCAGTGCGTCGAAGGCAGCATCGTCCCGGTGGCGCACCCCGAATTCGACGCGCTCACCCAGTGGATCGAGTTCAGCAACCGGATGCTGACCGGCGTCGTCATCGCCGTCGCCGCGCTGTGCGTGATCACCGCGTGGCGCGTGCAGATCGAGCACCCGAGCCGCCGCCGTCTGGTGAAGCTGGCCTGGACGATGCCCGCCGGCGTGATGCTGCAGGCCGTCGTCGGCGGCATCACCGTGCTCGCCAAACTCGAATGGTGGACCGTCGCGCTCCACTTCCTGGCCTCCACTCCCCTGGTGTGGCTCGCGGTCCTGCTGCTGCGCGCGTTCAACGAGGGTGACGAGCCCGCCCGCTGGCTGATCCCGGACGCGGGCCGCAAGACGCTGATCGTGCTCGCCGCGGCGATGTGGGCCGTCCTCGTGGCGGGAACCACCGTGACCGGTGCGGGCCCGCACGGCGGCGACCCCGGCACCCACCGGTTCCAGGCCCCGATCGAGACGCTCACGCAGGTCCACGGCGGACTGCTGGTGGCTTACCTGATCGTGCTGGCCGTCTTCGGGCTCCAGCTGATGCGTGGCGAGACGCCGAAGCAGTTGTGGCGGCGGTACACCATCGTGTGGGTCATCGCGCTCGCACAAGGCATCCTGGGCTCGGTGCAGTACGCCCTGGGTGTGCCGGAGGCGCTGGTCTCGTTCCACGTCCTCGGCTCCGCGCTGGTGATCGTCTCGACGGCGGCACTGTGGTGCGGCTCACGCGATCGGGGTCCCGTCTCCTCGGCCACGGTGCCGGAACGCGAACTCGCCACCTCGAACTGACCCCGTGGCAAACCGGACGTAACCCCCAGGCGGCATGCTCGCCAGACGATGCCCTTACGCTTCGCGGGGTGCCCCACACGGGGGGACCACCGAGTCGAGGCACGAGGTGTCGCATGACCGCCAGCACCGATCCCGCGCCTGGGGCGACCCAGTCGAAACCGTTGATCTCGCACCGCCGGGGCTCCGGCGAGATGCTGATACTCAAGACGTTCCTGCTGGTCCCGTTCGTAGCGCTGCTCGCCGCCGTGCCGATCGTGTGGGGCTGGGGCATGAGCTGGATCGATCTCGCGCTGGCGGCGGTGTTCTACACCCTCGGGACGCTCGGGGTGACCGTCGGCTACCACCGCTACTTCACCCACGGCGCGTTCAAGGCCGGACGGCCGCTGCGGGTCGCGCTCGCCATCGCCGGGGGCTTCGCGGTGCAGGGGTCGGTCATCTTCTGGGTGGCCAGCCACCGTCGCCACCACGCCTTCGCCGACCGCGAAGGCGACCCGCACTCCCCCTGGCTGTTCGGGACGACGCCCACGGCGCTGCTGCGCGGGTTCTGGCACTCGCATATGGGCTGGATGTTCAGCCGCGAGGTGACCAACTACGAGCGCTTCGCGCCGGATCTGGTGGCCGACAAGGATCTTCGCGTGGTGAACCGCTACTTCTGGCTGTGGATCACGCTCAGTCTCGCGCTGCCCGCGATCCTCGGCGGGCTGCTCAGCTGGTCCTGGTGGGGCGTCGTGACCGGGTTCTTCTGGGCCGGGCTGGTCCGGATCGCGTTCCTGCACCACGTCACCTGGTCGGTGAACTCGATCTGTCACCTGGTCGGTGAGCGTCCGTTCGCCAGCCGCGACAAGGCGGCGAACTTCTGGCCGCTGGCGATCCTGTCCATGGGCGAGTCGTGGCACAACTCCCACCACGCCGACCCGACCTGCGCGCGGCACGGCGTCCTGCGTGGACAGGTCGACGTGTCGGCGCGGGTGATCTGGCTGTTCGAGAAGTTCGGGTGGGCGCGGGACGTGCGATGGCCGAAGCCGGAGCGCTTGGCCGCGAAACGCGTTAAGCCCGCCTAGCGTTCTTCCCCGCCGGATGTCATGAAAGGGTCGTTCAGGACGAAATTTGTCCTGAACGACCCTTTCATGACACTTCTGGTGACCGCGTCAGGAGAGTTGCTGCCGCACGGCGGAAGCGAAGCGCCAGACGGCGGAAGCGTCGGTCTGCCGGAAGCCGAGAGAAGGCTCGACGAGCTCCAGTTCCAGCAGCAGCGGCCTCCCGTCCGGACCGGCGACGAGGTCGACACGGGCGTAAAGCAGCTCCGCGCGCAGGATTCCGAGCAACGCCGACGTCGCGTCCAGAACGTCTTCGGCCAATGCGCGGAACTTCGCGGCAGGCTGCACGGGCGCGAGCTTTTCCGTGACGTACAAACCGGATTCGTCGAGTTCCCTGCCCAGCATCGCGGCCTTCGAGAACGCGTGCGAGTACACGCCGCCCAGGTACACCAGCGCGAGTTCGCCTTCGGTGTCCACACTGGACTGATACGGCTGCAGCACCGCGGTGTGGCCCTCGGCGTGCAGGCTTTCCAGATGCGCCACGGCGGCGGCGCCGGAAGTGAACTTCCCGGCACCACGGGAACCGGCGCCGATCGCGGGCTTCAGCACGAAGTCGCCCTTCGGCCAGCGCGGGGCGTCGTCCTCCGGCGCGATCAGGGTCGTCGGCACGATGGCGACCCCGGCGTCGCCGAGTTCGGCCAGATAGGACTTGTCGGTGTTCCAGCGCGCGACTTCGGCCGAATTGGCCAGCGTGGGCACGGATTCGGCCCAGGACAGGAACTCGTCGCGGCGCTCGGCGTAGTCCCAGGTGGCGCGCGGCACGACGATGTCCGCGGCGCCGAAATCGACGGTCGTGTCGTCCCAGGCCGCCCAACGGGTCTTGAAGCCGAGGTCGGCCAGCGCCTCGGGGACGGCGTGTTCGTCGCCGTCGCCTTCGGGCAGTGCGGAGCAGGAAACGAGGATCGCGGAACCGCTCACTTGCCCGCCATCCGGCGGCGGTGCTCGGCGCCGATCTTGGTGACCTTCACGGTCTCGCTGTCCCACTCGGCGGGTTCGAGGTCTTCGACGGCCTCGACCAGCGCGTCGCCCGCCTCCGTGGAGGCGACGACGACGTCGCCGAGCGCGCCGTCTGCGCCCACGAGCACGACCCGGGCGCCGATCCGGCCGATGTTCTCCACCACCGCGCGCGACGGCTTCCCGTGCCGCTTCACGAAGTCGCGGGCGGCCGCGACCTGGCGCGACGTGGGGGCGGCGGTCTCGGTCTTCTCTTCGGTCTCAGCCACGGGCCGAGCTTAACCGCGAAAGGCCCGGGACGCGGAATAACCGTGGCGTCGGCCATAGTTGTCCCGGTCGGAACGACCCTGAACGAGGAGGACGTATGCCCACGGCAGTGCAGATCCGGCGGACCGGCGGTCCCGAAGTCCTTGAGCTGTCAGAAGTCGAGGTGGACGAACCCGGCGCCGGGGAACTGCTCGTGGACGTCGCCGCGGCGGGCGTCAACTACATCGACACCTACCACCGCGAGGGCATCTACCCGGTCGACACGCCGTTCATCCTGGGCATGGAAGGCGCGGGCACGGTGGCCGCGGTCGGCGCGGACGTGGCCGGGTTCGCCGTCGGCGACCGGGTCGCCTGGCAGGGTTCGCTGGGCAGTTACGCCCAGCGCCGGGTGCTCCCCGCCGCGGTCGCGGTGAAGATCCCGGACGGCGTGTCCGAGGAGACCGCCGCCGCGACGATGCTCCAAGGTGTCACCGCGCACGCGCTGATCGCCTCGACCTACGAGGTCAAGGCGGGCGACGACGTGCTGATCCACGCCGCCGCGGGCGGGATGGGCCTGCTGCTGGTCCAGCTGGCCAAGGCACGCGGCGCGCGGGTGATCGGCACCGTCTCCACCGACGAGAAGGCCGAACTCGCCAAGCAGGCGGGCGCGGACGACGTCATCCGCTACGACCAGGTCGACTTCGCCAAGGCCGCCCGTGACCTCACCGGCGGCAAGGGTGTCGCGGTGGTCTACGACGGCGTCGGCAAGTCCACTGTGGACGGCAGCCTGGCGAGCCTGAAGATCCGCGGCCTGCTCGCCCTCTACGGCGCGGCCAGCGGTCCGGTGCCGCCGATCGACCCGCAGCTGCTCAACCGCAGCGGCTCGGTGTACCTCACCCGCCCGACCTCCGCGCACTACGTGCTCACTCGCGAGGAGCTGGAGTGGCGGGTGAACGAGCTGTTCGCCGCCGTTCAGGACGGTTCGCTGAACATCCGGATCGGCGGCCGCTACCCGCTGGCCGACGCCCGTCAGGCGCACGAGGACCTTCAGGCGCGGCGCACCACCGGCAAGCTCCTGCTGATCCCGTGACGGCACTCTGGCCCGAAGAGGTCCGGCTCACCGGCGAAGGCCTCGTCCTGCGGGAGTGGATCGAAGACGACGTCGCGTTCATGCCCGGGCTGTTCGACAATCCCGCCGTCGCGCGCTTCACGCCGCTGCCGTCGCCGTTCGACGAGGTGGCGGCGAAGGCGCACTTGGAAAAGGCCCGGCTCCGCCGTGCGGACGGCTCGGGACGGCGGCTCGCCATCACGACCGACGGCGATGAGCCACTCGGCGAAGCGGTGCTGTTCCTGCAGGAAGAAGGCCACGTCGAGCTCGGCTACGCGGTCGGCCCGGCCCACCGCGGGCAAGATCTCGCGGCGCGGTCTCTCCGGGTGCTCACCGCTTACGCGCTGGAACTCGGTCTCGGGCCGCTCCGGCTGAAGATCGACGCGGGGAACGCGGCGAGCGAGGCCGTCGCGCGCCGGGTGGGCTACGCCCTCACCGACGCGCCTCCGGAGGCGAAGGTCGAGAAGGGCCTGGACATCACCCTGCTCACCTGGGAGTACGCCGGCTCTTAGCGCGGTCCATGAAGGCCTCCTTCCCTACCTTCAGAGTAGGGAAGGAGGCCTTCACGGACCTTCAGCCGATCGAGCGCACCCAGATGGGGTCGGCGAAATCAGCCGACTCGACGACACCCCAGCCGTCATCCACCAGCCAGGAACGGACCCGGCCACGGTGAACCCGTCCGTCCGAGGTCCCCATCAGCCCTTGTTTGTCGGAACGCTCACCGCGTCGGTGACGAAGACCAGGGTCTCGTTCGGCTGGATGCCGTTGCCGCCCTTCCCGTAGCCGAGGTCCGGCGGGATGATCAGCAGCCGCCGCGCGCCCTGCTTGATCCCATCGAGGCCCTGGTCCCAGCCCTTGATGACGTCACCCGCGCCGAGACTCAGGTCGAACGGCTCGCCGCGGTCGAACGAGCTGTCCAGCTTCTGCTTGTTGGACCAGGTGACCAGCGAGTAGTTCATCTTCAGCTGCTGACCCGACTTGGCGCCGTCACCGGTGCCGGGCTCGAGGTCCTTGACGATGAGCTTCTTCGGCGGGTCGCAGTCGTCCGGGATGGTGATGGTCGGCGCCTCACCGAACTTCCCGGTGGTCTTGACGTCCTCCGCCGTGCACTCCTTGCCCTTCGACCCGGCCGGGGCCTCGGCCGCCGTCGAAGCCGAAGCGGGGGCCGCGCCGGAGGACTGGCCCGAACCTGCGGTGTTCTGCTTGTCGCCACAGGCCGCCAGGGCGAGCACGCCCGCGCCGATGACCACGATCTTGCCGAATGTGCGCATGCGGCAGACCTTAGCCAAGACCCTCCAGCGCCGGAACAAGGTCACCGGTCTGCACTACACCCATCCGACGGGTCGCCCTGGTCAGGGCCACATAAAGATCGTTGAGCCCACGCGGGGACTCCGCGACGATCCCGTCCGGGGCGATCAGCACCACCGCATCGAACTCGAGGCCCTTGGCCCGCTCGACCGGCATCACCGACACCCTGTCCCCCGCTTCTCCGAGCGCCTCCGACAACGTCTCGATCATCGGGAACGGGCACAGCACCGCGACCGTCCCGCCGTCCACGGCGGACAGTTCGGCGTCGACGATCCCCGGCAGGTCGGCGGTGAGGTCCGCCGGTGTCACGACACGCAGCCAAGGCTCGAAACCGGTCTCCCGCACCGAAACCGGCGCTTGCAGCTCCGGGTTGACGTCGGCCAGCACCCGGGACGCGACGGCCATGATCTCCGCCGGGGTCCGGTAGTTCACGGTCAGTTCTTCGAGCCGCCAGCGATCGGCGACGTAGGGCGAAAGCACCTCTCCCCACGACCGCGCGCCGCCGGAAGCGCCGGTCTGGGCGACGTCACCGACGAGCGTCATCGACCGGTTCGGGGACCGGCGCATCAGCAGCCGCCAGTCCATCGCGGTGAGTTCCTGCGCCTCGTCGACGATCACGTGCCCGAAGGTCCAGGTCCGGTCCTGGGCGGCCCGCTGCGCCGCGGTCATCTCGCTGCGGCGATGCTGGCGTTCGGCGAACAGTTCGGCGTCGAGGACGTCACCGACCCGCAGCAGTTCTTCGTCGATGATCTCCTCGTCCTGTTCGAGGATGTCGAGGACGCCTTCCGCGTAGGCGCGGTCTTCCCGCTCGCGGCGGGCGCGCTCGGCACGGAGGTCGGTGTCGTCCTCGCCGAGCAGCTCGGCGAGTTCGTCGAGCAACGGGACGTCCGACGGGCTCCACTTCGCGTCCGTCGGACTGTGGAGAAGCTCACGATCGGTGTCCGACAAGGCTTTCCCGGCCGCGCTGCGCAACCGTTCGCGGTCGGCGAACAACTCGTCGAGGACGACCTCGGGAGTGAGCTTGGGCCACAGCCCGTTGATCGCGGCGGCCACGTTCTTGTCCGCGGTGACCTCGGCCCGGATGTCCTGGACATCGCGCGCGTCGAGCAGGTCCTCCCCCAGTTTGCGGGCGGCCTGCCGGGTCAGCGCGTCGAGGAGGTCGGAGACGAAGATCCGCCGGGCGAGGTTGTGCGGACGGCGCGACCGGCGGGCCCGCGTCCGCGCCTCGGTGCAGGTCTTGCGGTCGAGCATGAGGATCTCGCGTTCGAACTCGATCTCCAGCACCGGTTCCGGCACGCGCTGGCGGTCGCGGACCGCGTTGGCGAGCACGTCGGCCATCACCGGGCGGCCCTTGATCTCGGCGGCCTCGCGGGTGACCGGCCCGGTGGCGTCCAGGCCCGGGTACAGCTGCCCGATCGTGGCCAGCAGCACCCCGGTCTCGCCCAGCGACGGCAGAACCTGCCCGATGTAGCGGAGGAACGTGCTGTTGGGCCCGACCACCAGCACGCCGCGCGTGGTGAGCTGCTGCCGGTGCGTGTACAGGAGGTACGCCGCGCGGTGCAGCGCGACCGCGGTCTTGCCGGTGCCCGGTCCGCCCTGGACCACCAGGACACCGTTCGGCGACGCGCGGATGATGCGGTCCTGCTCGGCCTGGATGGTGGCGACGATGTCGCTCATCTCACCCGTGCGACGGCGTTCGAGCGCGGCCAGCAGCGCCGCCTCCCCGGCGAGGCCGAGGTCCTGCCCCTGGTCGGCGGCGGAGAGATCGAGGATCTCGTCGTCGACGCCGACGACCTTCCTGCTCAGCGACCGGAGGTGCCGCCTCCGCCGCACACCTTCGGGTGAAGCGGCGGTGGCGAGGTAGAAGGGCCGCGCGACCGGCGCGCGCCAGTCGACGAGCAGCGGGCGGTACTCGTCGTCCTCGTCGAACAGCCCGAGCCGGCCGATGTAGGTGGTCTCCTCCGCGTGATCGGGAAGGAAGTCGAGGCGGCCGAAGCACAGGCCCTGCTCGACCGAGCTCAGCTGGGACAGCCTGTCGGTGTACAGCGTCGTGGCGACGTCGCGTTCGGTGCGCGCCTGCGGGGTGCCGCCGGTCTGACGCAGGGTCTGGTCGAGCCTGCGCTGCGCGTCGACGCGTTCGGCGTCGAGCTTGCGGTAGAGAGTGGTGACGTACTCCTGCTCGAGCGCGACGTCCTGCTCGAGCGCGTCGAGTTCCCGGTCCGGGGACACGGACAAAAGGAGCCTGCTTTCGGAGGTGGGACAGGGGGCGAAGAAGGTACAACGGCGCCCGCCATCCTCTCATTCCCGCACTCGCGCCCGGACCAGGAGGAAGGCCACCAGCGAAAGAATGGTGGCGACACTCGCCCACACGACGTCCGCGTGGAGCAGGACGGCGAAGGTGGCCGCGACCCCGCGATGGACTGTGCGACGGCGTAGGCGCCGTGCCTACGCGGCACCGCACTCACGTGACCAGACCCGGAACTCATGTGATCAGGGACGGAACTCACGTGTTCAAACACCGCACACCCGAGTACGGCCTCCAGTCACGCGAGTCACGTCCGTGATCACGTGAGTCACGCCCTCGCCGCGGGCCCAGCACCGCGCCCGCCCCTCCTCCCGTCCCCGACACGCGTGAAGGCCCCCTTCCCTCGGCTGAGCCGAGGGAAGGGGGCCTTCACGCGCTACAAGATCAGAAAGGCAGCCCGATGGCCGGGAGGCCGATGGCCGAGTCCACGGCCAACGCCACGAACACGATCATCAGGTACGTGTTCGACCGGTGGAACAGCGACATCGGCTTGGTCTCCTCGCCGCGCCGCACCGCCGCGTTCAGGCTGTGCGCGTAGAAGAGGAACCAGCCACCGGCGAGCAGGGCGAACGTCGTGTAGATCCAGCTCGTCACCGGGACCAGCAGCAGCGTCCAGGCGACCATCACCCACGAGTAGATGACGATCTGCCGCGCCACGTGCTGCGGGGTGGCGACCACCGGCAGCATCGGCACGCCGGCGCGCTCGTAGTCGTCGCGGTACTTCATGCCCAGCGCCCAGGTGTGCGGCGGGGTCCAGAAGAAGATGACGCCGAACATCACGAACGCGGGCCACTCGACGGTGCCGGTGACGGCGGCCCAGCCGATGACGACGGGCATGCAGCCCGCCGCGCCGCCCCAGACCACGTTCTGTGACGTACGCCGCTTCAGCACGAGCGTGTAGACGAAGATGTAGAAGAGAATCGTCGCGATCGCGAGAATCGCCGAGAGCAGGTTCACCGTGAAATAGAGCACCACGGCGGACAGGACACCGAGTACGAGACCGAAGATCAGCGCGCCGCGCCGGGGCACCGATTCCTTCACCAGCGGACGGCGCTTGGTGCGATTCATCACCTTGTCGATGTCCGCGTCGATGACGCAGTTCAAGGCGTTGGCGCTGCCCGCCGCCATCGTGCCGCCCACGAGGGTCGCGAGCACCAGCCAGGGCGACGGGATTTCCCGGCCCGCCAGGAACATCGCGGGAATCGTGGTGACGAGGAGGAGCTCGATCACCCTGGGCTTCGCGAGGGCGGCGTACGCGCCGACGACCTGGCGGATTGTTCGCCGGCCACCGTGCGGTCGTTCACCGGTCGGATGTACGGCGCTGGTGCTGTCACTGCGTCCGTGCGCAGCGTTCACCAACGACATTTCACTCCCTGCGTCAGTTTTCGGGGCGGGCTCATCAGGCTTCCGGGTGATGTGGCGGCCCCGGATCCCCGTGTTCTGAACCCTTCCTCGATGTTAGACGTGCTGTTTCCAGAGGGTGATCGCGGGTCCTCGACCGGCCGAACCATTAGGCTGGCCGCGGTAGCTCGCGGCGTGCCTCTGCGAACGGCCCGGAGCAGGAATATCGTCCCTTCCGGATCGATTGAGATTAGTAGCGGTACACGTGGGTTACCCACGAGGGAAGAGAAGCCACAACCTGATGACGGGGAGTTCGAGTTCAGTGTCCGAAACCGCCTCTACCAGCGAGAAGAACCCACTCCTCCGGCGTAACGTGCCCGCCGACTGGACCGACCTCGACACGCGGGCCGTCGACACCGTTCGGGTGCTCGCCGCGGACGCGGTCGAGAACTGCGGCAGCGGTCACCCCGGCACCGCGATGAGCCTGGCGCCGCTCGCCTACACGCTCTTCCAGCGGACGCTGCGTCATGACCCGGCGGACCCCGAGTGGCCCGCCCGTGACCGCTTCGTCCTCTCCGCCGGTCACTCGAGCCTCACCCTCTACATCCAGCTGTACCTCGCCGGGTTCGGCCTGGAGCTGGAAGACCTGAAGCAGCTCCGCAAGTGGGACTCGAAGACCCCGGGTCACCCGGAGTACCGCCACACCAAGGGCGTCGAGACCACCACCGGCCCGCTCGGCCAGGGTCTCGCCAACGCGGTCGGCATGGCGATGGCGGCCCGCCGCGAGCGCGGCCTGCTGGACCCGGAGCCCGCCGTCGGCGAGAGCATCTTCGACCACCACGTCTACGTGATCGCCTCCGACGGTGACATCGAAGAGGGCGTCACCGCCGAGGCCTCCTCGATCGCCGGCCGCCAGGAACTGGGCAACCTCATCGTCTTCTGGGACGACAACGAGATCTCGATCGAGGACGACACCAAGATCGCCCTCTCCGAGGACGTCGTGAAGCGCTACGAGGCCTACGGGTGGCACACCCAGGTCGTCGAGGGCGGCGAGGACGTCACCGCGATCGAAGAGGCCATCAAGGCCGCGAAGGCCGAGACCGAGCGTCCGTCGTTCATCGCGCTGAAGACCGTCATCGGATACCCGGCGCCGAAGAAGATGGGCACCGGCAAGGCTCACGGCGCCGCGCTCGGCGCCGAAGAGGTCGCCGCGGTCAAGGAATACCTCGGTTTCGACAAGGACCGGAACTTCCAGGTCGACGACGAGGTCATCGCGCACACCCGCGCCGCCGTCGACCGCGGCAAGACCGCCCGCGCCGAGTGGCAGGAGAAGTTCGAGGCGTGGGGCACCGCCAACCCGGAGCGCAAGAAGATCGCGGACCGGATGGCCACCCGTACGCTGCCCGACGGTTTCGCCGACAACCTGCCGAAGTGGGAGCCGGACGCCAAGGGCATCGCGACCCGCAAGGCCTCCGGTGAGGTGCTCAACGCGCTCGCCGACCCGCTTCCCGAGCTCTGGGGCGGTTCCGCGGACCTCGCGGAGAGCAACAACACCACCATGAAGGGGGCCGACTCGTTCGGCCCGGAGAAGGCTTCCACCGACATGTGGAAGACCAGCCCGTACGGCCGGACGCTGCACTTCGGCATCCGCGAGCACGCGATGGGCTCGATCCTCAACGGCATCGCGCTGCACGGCGGCACCCGTCCCTACGGCGCGACGTTCCTGATCTTCTCCGACTACATGCGCCCGCCCGTGCGGCTGGCCGCGCTGATGAAGGCGCCGGTCACCTACGTGTGGACGCACGACTCGATCGGCCTGGGCGAGGACGGCCCCACCCACCAGCCGATCGAGCAGCTCTCCTCGCTGCGCGCGATCCCCGGCCTCAACGTCGTCCGCCCGGCGGACGCCAACGAGACCGCGTACGCGTGGAAGGCCGTCCTGGAGGACGTCCACCACCCGTCGGGCCTCGCGCTGACCAGGCAGAACGTGCCGGTCCTGGAGGGCACCAGCGCCGAAGGCGTCAAGCGGGGCGGTTACGTCCTCGCCGAGGCGTCGGATGGCAAGCCCCAGGTCGTGCTGATCGCGACCGGCTCCGAGGTCCAGCTGGCCGTCGAGGCCCGCAAGACCCTCGAAGCCGACGGCATCACGGCGAGCGTCGTCTCGATGCCGTGTGTCGAGTGGTTCGACGCGCAGGACCAGTCCTACAAGGACTCCGTCCTCCCGCCGTCGGTCAAGGCACGCGTCTCCGTCGAAGCCGGTATCGCCCTTTCGTGGCACCGCTTCACCGGTGACGCCGGGGAGAACGTCTCGATCGAGCACTTCGGAGCGTCGGCCGACGCCGGCACGCTCTTCCGCGAGTTCGGGTTCACCGCGGAAGCCGTCGTCGAGGCCGCCCGCCGCTCGATCGCCAACACCAAGAACTGAAGGGGAAGCATGAGCAACGACAAGCTCGCGCAGCTGTCCGAGGCCGGGGTATCCATCTGGCTCGACGACCTGTCCCGTGAGCGCCTGAACACCGGCAACCTCGCCGACCTGATCCGCGACAAGCACGTCGTGGGCGTCACGACCAACCCGACGATCTTCGCCAACGCGATGTCGAAGGGCGAGGCGTACGACGAGCAGACCAAGGAGCTCGCCGCGCGCGGCGCCGACGTCGAAGCCACCATCCGCGAGCTGACCACCACCGACGTACGCAACGCCGCGGACCTGTTCCGCGACGTCTACACCGCCACGAACGGGGTCGACGGCCGCGTCTCCATCGAGGTGGACCCGCGCCTGGCCAAGGACACCGACAAGACGGTGGCCGAGGCGCAGGACCTGTGGAAGACCGTGGACCGGCCGAACGTGCTGATCAAGATCCCGGCCACCGAAGAGGGTCTCCCGGCGATCACCAAGACCCTGGCCGAGGGCATCAGCGTCAATGTCACGCTGATCTTCTCGCCTCAGCGGTACAAGGCGGTGATCGAGGCCTACTTCGCCGGCTTGGAGCAGGCGAAGGCCAACGGCCACGACCTCAAGGGCATCCACTCGGTCGCGTCGTTCTTCGTGTCCCGTGTGGACACCGAGATCGACAAGCGGCTCGGCGCCATCGGCACCGACGCCGCCACCGCGCTGCGCGGTGAGGCCGCGATCGCCAACGCGCGCCTCGCGTACGCGGCGTTCGAGGAGCTTTTCGCTTCGGACCGCTGGCAGAAGCTCGCCGAGGCGGGCGCGAACGCGCAGCGTCCGCTGTGGGCCTCCACCGGCGTGAAGGACCCGCAGTACTCCGACACCCGCTACGTGGACCAGCTCGTCGTCAAGGACACGGTCAACACGATGCCGGAGAAGACCCTCGACGCCGCGGCGGACCACGCCGAGATCACAGGTGACACGGTGACCGGCAAGGGCGCCGAGGCGCAGGCCGTCTTCGACAAGCTGAGCGCGGTCGGCATCGACATCACCGACGTGTTCCTCACCCTCGAGAACGAGGGCGTCGAGAAATTCGAGAAGTCGTGGACCGAGCTTCTCGAGACCGTCACCGGGCAGCTCGAAAAGGCAAAGGACTGATCACCGACCATGGCAGGGGAAA
The DNA here is from genome assembly GCF_042647925.1 of Amycolatopsis speibonae. Lineage (NCBI taxonomy): Bacteria > Bacillati > Actinomycetota > Actinomycetes > Pseudonocardiales > Pseudonocardiaceae > Amycolatopsis > Amycolatopsis speibonae. Next base: position 229,979 of record NZ_JBHRWK010000012.1, on the reverse strand, counting down.
CGACCGGCGTCGAAATCGTCGACGCCGCCCTGGCCGGCGAAGCCGCTCCGTTCGCGGAGCGGCTCGTCGCCGACCAGGTCGCATCGAAATTGGCGTCCCAGGACGCCACACTGTGGGGTCCCGAAGCCGAGTCCGAAGCGTCGATCCGTCTCTCGTGGACGACGCTGCACAAGTCCTCGCGGCCGTTGATCGGCGAGATCGAGGCACTGCGGACCGAACTGCGCTCCGAGGGCGTCGATCGCGTCGTCCTCGCGGGCATGGGCGGTTCGTCGCTGGCGCCCGAGGTGATCACCGGGACGGACGGCGTCCCGCTGACCGTCCTCGACACCACCGACCCGGGTCAGGTCGCCGACGCGCTCGCCGGTGACCTGGAGCGGACGGTCATCGTCGTGTCGTCGAAGTCCGGCGGCACCGTCGAGACCGACAGCCACCGGCGGATCTTCGCGAAGGCCTTCACCGACGCGGGCATCGACGCGAGCCGGCGGATCGTGGTCGTCACCGACCCGGGTTCGCCGTTCGCGGAACTGTCCGAAAAGGAGGGTTACCGCAAGGTCTTCCTCGCCGACCCGAACGTCGGCGGCCGCTACTCGGCGCTGACCGCGTTCGGGCTAGTCCCGTCCGGGCTGGCGGGCGCGGACGTCGCCCGCCTGCTCGACCAGGCCGCTTCGGTGGCCGACACGCTGGCCGCCGACACCGCGGACAACCCCGCGGTCAAGCTCGCCGCCGCGTGGGCCGCGGCGCACGAAAAGGGCGCCGAGAAGGTCGTCATCGCCGATACCGGATCAGGTATCAAGGGCTTCGCCGACTGGGCGGAGCAGCTGATCGCCGAGTCCACCGGCAAGCAGGGCACCGGTCTCCTCCCGGTCGCCGTCGAGGGCCCGGACGCCCCCGGTTTCGCCGACGCCAAGGACGACGCCACCCCGGTGGCCGTCGGACCCGCCCAGGGTGCCGCGAAGATCTCCGTGACCGGTTCACTCGGCGCGCAGTTCCTGCTGTGGGAGTTCGCCACCGCGCTCGTCGGCCGCCTGCTCGGGATCAACCCGTTCGACCAGCCCGACGTCGAGGCCGCCAAGAAGGCCGCGCGTTCACTGCTCGACAACCCGGACAAGCTCAAGGGCGGCGAAGAGCCGTCCACTGTGGACGGCGCCGTCGAGGTGTTCGGTTCGGAAGGCGTGGCCACGGACGGGAAGCTCGCGGACATCCTGCGGGCTTTCTTCGACTCCACCCCGGAAACCGGCTACATCGCGGTGCAGGCGTACCTCGACCGTCTCGACGACGCGTCGACGTCGATCCTGCGCGGCGAGATCGCCAAGCGCACCGGCCGCCAGACCACCTTCGGGTGGGGGCCGCGGTTCCTGCACTCGACCGGGCAGTACCACAAGGGCGGCCACCAGAACGGGGTCTTCCTGCAGATCACCGGCGCCGTCGAGCAGGATCTCGACGTTCCGGACAGGCCGTACACGCTCGGCGTGCTCCAGCACGCGCAGGCGCTGGGTGACGGCCAGGTGCTCGCGGAGCACGGTCGTCCGGTGCTGCGGCTGCACCTCACCGACCGGGCCGCCGGCCTGGCCGAACTGGTCCGCGCGGTACAGGAGGCAGGCGAGTGACGCGAGCCTGGAGCAACCCGCTGCGCGACCCGCGCGACAAGCGGCTGCCGCGGATCGCCGGGCCGTCCAGCCTGGTGATCTTCGGCGTGACCGGTGACCTCGCCCGCAAGAAGCTGATGCCGGCGATCTACGACCTCGCCCACCGCGGGCTGCTGCCCGCCGGGTTCTCGCTGGTCGGTTTCGCCCGCCGGGACTGGGAGCACCAGGACTTCGGCGAGCTCGTGCACGACTCGGTCAAGGAGCACGCGCGGACGCCGTTCAAGGAGTCCGTGTGGAACCGGCTCGCCGAAGGCATCCGGTTCGTCCAGGGCACCTTCGACGACGATGACGCCTTCGACAGGCTCGCGCAGACGGTCAAGGACCTCGACGCCGAGCGTGGCACCGGTGGCAACACCGCGTTCTACCTGTCGATCCCGCCGAGCGCGTTCCCGGTGGTGACCAAGCAGCTCGCCCGCTCCGGTCTCGCCGACGCGAGCGACGAGACCTGGCGCCGCGTCGTCATCGAGAAGCCGTTCGGCCGCGACCTCAAGAGCGCGAAGGAGCTCAACGAGATCGTGAACGACGTCTTCCCCGAGGAGTCGGTGTTCCGCATCGACCACTACCTCGGCAAGGAGACGGTGCAGAACCTGCTGGCGCTGCGCTTCGCGAACCAGCTGTTCGAGCCGATCTGGAACGCCAACTACGTGGACCACGTGCAGATCACCATGGCCGAGGACATCGGCCTCGGCGGCCGCGCGGGGTACTACGACGGCATCGGCGCCGCTCGCGACGTCATCCAGAACCACCTGTTGCAGCTCCTCGCGCTGACGGCGATGGAGGAGCCGGTCTCGTTCGCTCCGCGCGCTCTCCGCGCGGAGAAGGTCAAGGTGCTCTCGGCGACGAAGCCACTGGGACCGCTCGACGAAACCACCGCGCGCGGACAGTACGCGGGCGGCTGGCAGGGCGGCATGAAGGTGCCGAGCCTGCTGCAGGAAGGCGGCTTCGCGAAGGACTCGACGACCGAGACCTACGCCGCGGTGACGCTGGAGGTGCAGAACCGCCGCTGGGCGGGCGTGCCGTTCTACCTGCGCACCGGCAAACGGCTGGGCCGCCGGGTCACCGAGATCGCCGTGGTGTTCAAGCGGGCGCCGCACCTGCCGTTCGACTCGACCTCGACCGAGGAACTGGGCCAGAACGCACTGGTGATCCGGGTGCAGCCCGACGAGGGCATCACGCTGCGGTTCGGGTCGAAGGTGCCGGGGACCACGATGGAGGTCCGCGACGTCACCATGGACTTCGGCTACGGGCACGCCTTCACCGAGTCCTCGCCGGAAGCCTACGAGCGGCTCATCCTGGACGTGCTGCTCGGCGAGCCGTCGCTGTTCCCGGTGAACGAAGAGGTCGAACTGTCCTGGGAGATCCTGGACCCGATCCTCGACCACTGGGCCAAGAAGGGCGCGCCCGAGGCGTACCCGCCCGGTTCGTGGGGACCGCCGTCCGCGGACGAAATGCTGGAACGTACCGGCCGGAACTGGAGGCGTCCGTGATCATCGACCTGCCGTCGACCACGACGTCGCAGCTGAACAAGAAGCTCGTCGAGATCCGCGAACAGGGCGGGCAGGTGGCGCTCGGCCGGGTGCTCACGCTGGTCATCGTCGCCGACGACGACGACCGGCTCGAAGAGGCGATCGAGGCCGCCAACGAGGCCAGCCGGGAGCACCCGTCGCGGGTGATCGTGGTGGCCAAGGGCGCGCGGACCGCGGCGCCGCGGATCGACGGCCAGATCCGGGTCGGCGGCGACGCCGGCGCGAGCGAGGTCATCGTCCTGCGGCTCTACGGCCCGCTGGCCGCACAGGGACAGAGCGCGGTCGTGCCGCTGCTGCTGCCGGACGCGCCGATCGTCACCTGGTGGCCGGGCACCGGTCCGAAGGCCCCGGCCAAGGACCCGCTCGGCGAGCTGGCGCAGCGCCGGATCACCGACTCGGCGGCGGAAAAGGCGCCCATAAAGGCACTCACCACGCGGGCGAAGTCCTATGTGGAGGGTGACACCGACCTGGCATGGACCAGGCTGACGAGCTGGCGCGCCCAGCTCGTGTCCGCCTTGGACCTTCCGCCGCACGAGAAGATCACCGGCGCGACCGTGACCGGTGAGGCCGACTCGCCGTCGACCGAACTGCTCGCCGGCTGGCTGGCCGAGTACCTCAAGGTGCCGGTGAAGCGGGTCAAGAGCACGGGTGCCGCGGGGATCATCTCGGTGACGCTGGACCGGCGCTCCGGCCCGGTGGAACTGCACCGGCCGGACGGGCGGGTCGGCACGCTGACCCAGCCGGGCCAGCCGACGCGCCGGATCGCCCTGCAGCGGCGGGACAACAAGGACTGCCTGATCGAGGAGCTGCGGCGGCTCGACCCGGACGAGATCTACGAGGCTTCGCTGAACGGGCTCTCCAAGATCTCCTCGGGCACCGCGCCGAAGGCCGCTCCGGCGAAGAAGGCTCCGGCCGCGAAGAAGGCAGCGCCTGCCAAGACCGCGAAGAGTGCCTCATGAGCAAGACCGAGGTCGTCGTCTACGAGAACCCGGACCTCCTGGCCGCCGCCACGGCGGCCAGGCTGGTCACCCGGATCGTGGACGTCCAGGCCGCCAAGGGCTCCGCTTCGGTGGTGCTCACCGGTGGCGGCACCGGGATCGCGATCCTGAGGGAACTGCGCGACTCCAGTGCCCGTGACGCCGTCGACTGGTCGCGTGTCGACGTCTACTGGGGCGACGAGCGGTTCGTCCCGGCGGACTCGGACGAGCGCAACGAGAAGCAGGCCCGCGAGGCGCTGCTCGACCACGTCCCGCTCGACCCGAAGCGGGTGCACGCGATGGCACCCTCGGACGGCGAGTTCGGCGACGACGTCGACGCGGCGGCCGCGGCCTACGCAGAGCTCCTGACGCCCGAGGTCCCGGCGTTCGACGTCATGCTGCTGGGGCTCGGCGGTGAGGGGCACACCGCCTCGATCTTCCCCGAGAGCCCGGCGGTGTACGAGCAGGACCGCCCGGTCGTCGCGGTGCGCGACTGCCCGAAGCCGCCGCCCACCCGGATCTCGCTGACCCTGCCCGCGATCCGTCGCGCGCAGGACATCTGGCTGGTCACGGGCGGCGACGCCAAGGCGGACGCCGTCGCGCAGGCACTGGCCGGTGCGGGCGAGGTCCAGATCCCGGTGGCGGGAGCACGCGGCAGCCGTCGCACGCTCTGGCTGCTGGACCGGGGTTCCGCTTCGAAACTCACCAAGGTCTATCAGACACCTTCTGCCTGACCTTGTAACGCGTGAAGGCCCCCATCCCTCGGTTGAGCCGAAGGATGGGGGCCTTCACGCGCGTTCGGACGTTTCGTGACACCCCCATGGCGGACGTCCACGAGGCGGCTTCTTCCCTACGCTGAAGGAACCCAAGCCCCAGTCCCCGGCCCACAGTCACCGTCCGAACGCGAAAAGTGACATAGATCAACTCTCGCCGGTTTCACCGTCAGAACCGGACCACTCACCCGTCGAAGTGAGCAGCGGACCACCGAGCCCGGGTGGTCCGGTGTGGATTCGACCGACCGAACGTTCATGCACTTGTCCGCAGAACGGACAGTGACCGGACAGTCGCTAGCCCGACTGGGGGAAACTTACCGTCCTGCTACATCCACCCGTTAGCATCCGCACATTTGTTCGTTCCTGCGCGTCCCGATCGGGCGAAGAACACGTCTCACCATTCAAGTCCACAAGACGAGTGAGGTCGCCAGCGATGAGCACAGAGGGTCTCTCGATGCCAGGTATCTCGGTGGGCGGCTCCGGAGCGGACGCCGCCGACCGGATGCGCCGTGCCGCCGGGGTCATGTCGTTCGCCAAGATCAAACGTCCGGCGCTGGTCGCGCTGGGCATCGATACGCTCGCGATCTTCCTGGCCGCGCTCGACGTCTGGCTGGTGATCCCCGAGAAGGCCCAGCCGTACTCCATCTACCTGTCCGGCGCCGCGTGCCTCGGCCTCGCCTTCCGCCGCAAGCTGCCGTTCCTCGCGGTGATCGTCACCGTCCCGGGCTTCCTGGCGGGCTGGTCGCAGCTGGCCGCGATGATCGCGCTCGGCTTCCTCGCCACCCGCAAGCAGATGCACTGGCAGACCTGGACCGGGTTCGCGCTCGTCTTCACCTGCCGGTTCGTCCAGTGGCCGCTGGCCGACTTCGTCGAGCTCAGCTGGCGCGAACACGTCCTGGACGGGATCTACGGCGTCATCGTCGCCGGGATGCCGGTGGCCATCGGCCTGCTCATCGGAGCACGGACCGAGGTCTCGCAGAAGCTCGCCGAACTGGCCGCCAGCCGCGACCGCGAACGCCGCTTCCACGCCGACGCCGTCCGCGCGGAAGAGCGCGCCCGTCTCGCGCGGGAGATGCACGACGTCGTCTCGCACCAGATCACGCTGATCGCGATGCAGGCCGGCGCGCTGCAGGCGCAGACCTCCGACGCTCGTTCGCTGGAGACCGCGTTGGTCATCCGGAAGCTGAGCACGAAGACGCTCGAAGAACTGCGCTCGCTCGTGAGCGTGCTCCGCTCGGGCTCCGAAGAAGACGGACCGCGGCCGGGGATCAACGAGCTCGACCGGCTGATCCGCGGCTCGGACGTCCCCGTGCACCTCACTGTCGAGCGGATCCCCGACCTCCTGCCCAGTCAGGTTTCGGCGGCGGCCTACCGGACCGTGCAGGAATGCCTGACCAATGTGCACAAGCACGCACCGGGCGCCACCGCGACCATCCGGATCCAGGGCGAGCACGGTTCGCTCAAGGTCGAAATACGCAATGAGCGCGCCCGGACCCCCGGTGCGGCCCTGCCCTCGGGAGGGCACGGGCTGACCGGTCTGGCCGAACGCGCTCGACTGCTGGGTGGAAGCTTCGAGACCGCCGACACCGAGGACGGCGGGTTCCGGGTGCGTGCCCGGTACCCGCTCGACCGGTGAGGCGTTTCTAGATCTCCCGGCGCTGGCGCAACCGCTCCAGCGCCTCGGCGAGGATGGCCTCGCCGTCGGCGTCGGAACGCCGCTCCTTCACGTACGCCAAGTGGGTCTTGTAAGGCTCGGTCCGCGGCGCGGCAGGCGGGTTCTTCTCGTCCTGCCCACCGGGGAGCCCGCAGCGCGGGCAATCCCACTCGTCGGGAATCTCGGCGTCCATCGAGAACGAGGGCTGCGCCTCGTGCCTGTTGGCACACCAGTAGGAAATGCGGCGCCTCGGCGCCGACTCACCCCGTTCCGATTCGCCCGAAGGTCCGGCACCCACACGGGTGCCCCGAATCGCGTTACCGCCAACCATGAATCCTCACACCTATAGGGATCGGCGGCGCGCCCCCCATAGGCACGCCGAAACACCTGGATCGATCAGACCTTGAGCAGGAGCCCGAGGCCGATGATGCTGATCAGCCACACCGCGCCCAGCAGCAGCGTGATCCGGTCGAGGTTCTTCTCGGCCACGCTCGAGCCGGAGAGGCTCGACTGCATACCGCCACCGAACAGCGAAGACAGACCGCCACCACGGCCGCGGTGCAGCAACACGGCGACCACCAGGAAAAAGCTGGAGGCGATCAACAGGATTTGCAGGAACAGCTTCATGTCATCCTCTGCGCTCTTGGAGAATGCAGGAAAACGGTGTGCCACCGACGGCTTCTGACCGCCAGAACACACCGTACTCCTGGACTCGTCCACTGCTGTGTGACGGACCGGATACCCAGGTTACCCGGTTGGTGCCCCGATCAGGGCAGGGGCCCGCCCGCGGCGAGTGCGCAGAGTTTGGTGAACTCGTCACCATCCAGGCTGGCACCACCAACGAGGGCACCATCGATGTTCTCGCAGGCGACGAGGTCACTGATGTTGTTGGCCTTGGCCGAGCCGCCGTAGAGCACGCGGACCGAGGACGCGACCTCGGCACCGTACTTCTCGGCGAGGGTGGCGCGGATGGCTCCGCACACCTCCTCGGCGTCCGCCGGGGTCGCGACCTTGCCGGTCCCGATGGCCCAGACCGGCTCGTAGGCGACGACGACGTCCTTGACCTGCTCGTTCTTGAGCCCCTTGAGGCCCTCGACCAGCTGGGTCGTGGTGTGGGCGATGTGCTCGCCGGCCTCGCGGACCTCGAGCTTCTCCCCCACGCACAGGATCGGCGTGATGCCGTGCTTGAGCGCGGCCTTGACCTTCTTGTTGACCAGTTCGTCGGTCTCGCCGTGGTACTCACGCCGCTCCGAGTGCCCGACGGTGACGAAGCTGCAACCCAGCTTCTTCAGCATCAGGCCCGACACGTCACCGGTGTAGGCACCGGAGTCGTGCGGCGACAGGTCCTGGGCGCCGTAGGTGAGCGACAGCTTGTCGCCGTCGGTCAGCGTCTGGACGCTGCGGATGTCGGTGAACGGCGGCAGGACCGCGACGTCGACCTTCGCGTAGTACTTCTCCGGCAGGGCGAAGGCGATCTTCTGAACCAGCGCGATGGCTTCGAGGTGGTTCTGGTTCATCTTCCAGTTGCCGGCGATGAGCGGTTTGCGTGCCACTAGTCGTTCTCTCCCAGCACAGCGACTCCGGGCAGTTCCTTGCCCTCCAGGTACTCCAGCGACGCGCCGCCGCCGGTCGAGATGTGCGAGAAGCCGTCCTCCGGCAGGCCCAGCTGCCGTACGGCCGCGGCGGAGTCGCCGCCGCCGACCACGGTGAAGGCGTCGCTCTTGACCAGCGCTTCGGCCACGGCACGGGTGCCGCCGGCGAAGGACTCGAACTCGAACACGCCCATCGGGCCGTTCCAGAACACGGTCGCGGAGTCGGCCAGCTTGCCCGCGAACAGCTCACGCGACTTCGGGCCGATGTCGAGGCCCATGCGGTCGGCCGGGATGGCCGTCGCGTCGACGACGTCGAACTCCGCGTCGGCGGCGAAGCCCTTCGCGGCGAGGACGTCCACCGGCAGGATCAGCTCGACACCGCGCTTCTCCGCCTCGGCGAGGAAGCCGCGGACCTGGTCCAGCTGATCCTCCTGCAGCAGCGAGTTCCCGACCTCGTGGCCCTGGGCCTTGAGGAAGGTGTACGCCATGCCGCCGCCGATGAGCAGCCTGTCGACCTTGGTCAGCAGGTTCGCGATCACGCCCAGCTTGTCCGACACCTTCGCGCCGCCGAGGACGACGACGTACGGCCGGGCGAGGTCCTCGGTCAGCTTCTTGAGGACCTCGACCTCGGCCAGCACCAGACCGCCCGCGTACGCCGGAAGCGCACGGGCGATCTCGTAGACCGAGGCCTGCTTGCGGTGCACGACACCGAAGCCGTCGGAGACGAACGCGCCGCCGGGGACGAGCGCGGCCAGCTCGGCGGCCAGTTCCTGGCGTTCCGCCTCGACCTTGCTGGTCTCGCGCGCGTCGAAACGCACGTTCTCCAGCAGGGCCACCTGACCGTCGGCCAGGCCCGCGACGGTGGCCTTGGCGGACTCGCCGACCAGGTCACCCGCCAGCGGGACGTCGACGCCGAGCAGCTCGGTGAGCTTCGCGGCGACGGGCGCGAGCGAGAACTTCGGGTCCGGCTCGCCCTTGGGACGGCCGAGGTGCGCCGTGACGACCACCTTCGCGCCCGCCTCGGCGAGACGCTTGAGGGTCGGCAGGGCCGCGCGGACGCGGCCGTCGTCGGTGATGGTCTCCCCGTCGAGCGGGACGTTCAGGTCGGAACGTACGAGTACGAACCGGCCTGAGACGTCCCCGCTCAGCAGGTCTTCGAGGTTCTTCAGCGCCATCGGTCAGGAAAGCTTGTTGCCGACGAGCTTGACGAGGTCGGCGAGACGGTTGGAGTAGCCCCACTCGTTGTCGTACCAGCCGATGACCTTGACCTGGTTGCCGATGACCTTGGTCAGCGGCGCGTCGTAGATGCAGGACGCCGGGTCGGTGACGATGTCGGCCGAAACGATCGGGTCCTCGTTGTACCGCAGGATGCCGGCCAGGGGGCCCTCGGCGGCGGCCTTGTACGCGGCGTTGATCTCCTCGAGGGTCGCGCTCTTGGTCAGCGTGACGGTGAGGTCGGTGGCCGAGCCGGTCGGGATCGGGACACGCAGCGCGTAACCGTCGAGCTTGCCCTGCAGCTCCGGCAGGACCAGGCCGATGGCCTTGGCCGCACCGGTCGAGGTCGGGACGATGTTCAGCGCGGCGGCACGGGCGCGGCGCAGGTCCTTGTGCGGCGCGTCCTGCAGGTTCTGGTCCTGCGTGTACGCGTGGATGGTGGTCATCAGGCCCTGCTCGATGCCGAACGAGTCCTGCAGGACCTTGGCCAGCGGGCCGAGGCAGTTCGTGGTGCAGGAGGCGTTCGAGATGATGTTCTGCGAGCCGTCGTACTTGTCGTCGTTGACGCCCAGCACCACGGTCAGGTCCTCGCCCTTGGCGGGCGCGGAGATGATGACCTTCTTCGCGCCGCCGGCCAGGTGCGCCTTGGCGGCGTCGGCGTTGGTGAAGAAGCCGGTCGACTCGACGACGACGTCCACGCCCAGGTCGCCCCAGGGCAGGTTGGCCGGGTCGCGCTCGGCGAGGGCCTTGATCGTCTTGCCGTCGACGACGATGCCCTCGTCGCTGACGCTGACCTCGCCCGGGAAACGGCCGAGGATGGAGTCGTACTTCAGCAGGTGGGCCATGGTGGCGACGTCGCCGAGGTCGTTGAAGGCGACAACCTCGATGTCGTGACCGGCGGCCTGCACGGCCCGGAAGAAGTTGCGGCCGATGCGGCCGAAGCCGTTGACACCTACGCGAACCGTCACTGCTGCCACTCCCTTGAGACTCGTCCGGGATCGCCCCGGTAAGACGTCCTTTACTCGGGCGCAACCCTAGCGTGCGTGCTCGGGCGACCCTCTTTGCCCTGACGAGACTTCCACCACTCGGTGGGTCAGGTCAAGAATCGATTAAGTGCATCGCTACCAGGACGTCTTGGGAAAACTCTCAGCTTCGTTGTGCTAGTCGCCGCTCCAGCGGTGTGCGCATCCGTGGCGTGACTCGCACCTCTCCGAACCACTCGGCCAGGTGGTTCGCCTCCGCCTCGACGGCCCGTTCGACGTCCGCGCCGACGTCCTCCAGGAGGTGATGGACGACCTCGCCGTCCGGACGCTGCGCCCAGCCGCCGACGATCCGGCCGTCGGCCCAGACGGTGGGCCCGATGTTGCCGGTGCCGTCGAACAGCGGCGCGCGGTGCGGGCCGAGGTACCAGTCCCGCTCGATCCAGCCCATCGACGTCGGGTCGAGGGACGGAAGGAGCGCGACCCAGGGCGCGGGCTCCGCGACCGGCTCCAGATCGTCGGCGAGCACCACGCCGGGGAGGCCGTCGAGGTCGACCTCGATCGACTGAACCGCGGCGAGCGCCTTCTTCGTCTGCCCGACCGTCCAGCCGGTCCACCACCGCAGGTCCGCGATCGGCGCCGGACCGAAGGCGTAGAGCCACCTTCGGGCGAGCTCGGCCCTGGCCTCGTCGGCGTCGCGCTCGGCGATGCCTTGCGGCAGCCAGTCCGCCATCGGGGCCCAGTAGTGCTGGCTGCTGATCCAGCTCCCGCGCGGGCGGCCGCGCACGATGCGGCCGTCGACCGCGAGCTGGAACAGGACCCGGCTGGTGACGTTGGCGATCGCCTCGTACGGCTTTCCCTTGGACATCACGAGCTGCTGTCTGAGGCGCGGCTCGTCCTGGGACAGCTGCTGGGCCGTGGCGGATCCGCGGGCCTTCAGCGCGCGCTCCGTCGCGTCCTCGACCTCGGCCAGCCAGTGTTCCGGCTCGGGCACGTTCTCCGGATGGCCTTGCGTGCCGAGGTGCTGTTCGAGCAGGCGGCGCTGCTTCTTGGCGATGTCCGCCGAGCACGCCGCCTGGACCAGGGCCGCGTTCTCGTGCCCGAGCACGAAGACGGTGCGGCGCATGCCGAGCATCCGCACCAGCGTGCGCTCCTCGTAAAGCGCGCTCTCCAGATCCGCGACGCCTTCACGCTTGGACCGCGCCCACGTCGAAAGATGGACCGTCGCCGGGTCCGTGGCGTGCAGCGCGACGACCGCGTCCGCCACGGCGTCCACCGACGGGGCGGGCACGGCGAGGTGATGGCGCGTGGCGAGCCGGGCGCGGCGCTGCCGGACGTCGATCTTGGGGGTCACGGATCGGTTCTACCACCGGGCCCCGACAGAACCGCGGCCAAAGCGGCGGTGACGCGTCGGTCCAGTGGGTCATGAGTGGCGATTCGGGTTCTAACAGGGGTAAGGCAAAGGTGGCGTGCTGAAGGTCGTGGCGGGAGCGGGTTCGCCGACGGTCTCTGACAGCTCTCTCGACTGTCCATAAGGGACGCCTCTTGGCGTCTAGGTGCCCGGTTTGGGCGATTGGGCCCCATTGCGCTGGGGGGGTCGTGAGTGGCAAGTGCCGTTAGAACGGCACTTGCCACTCACGACCCCCCCAGCCAAACTGGACACATGGGCATCAAGTGGACATCTACTCTGCAAGATGCGTCCCCTGTGGACACTCGGCGGGGCGACAAGCTCCTTCGCAGCCGAAGCTGGTCATGCCATCTTTGCCTTACCCCTCAATAGCCTTCTTTACCACTCACGACCACCCGGGCCGAGCCGGTACTTTCGCGTGACCGAGTGGACGACACGTGTGATCAGACGGACGACACACGTGTCGTCCCACCGGTCACGCGAAACCGCCGGACCGCAGGTACCTAAGACACGGCCGGCGCTAACCCGAAACACCACTCACGACCCCAGGCCGAGCGCCCCGCTTCAGCTCTGTCCTAGACCCGCTCCAGTTCGAAGACCGGGATGACCCGGCTGGTCTTGCTCTGGTACTCGGCGAACTGCGGCATGACGGCGGACTGCCTGCCGTAGACGTCGTCGCGCTCGGAGCCGGTGAGGACTCGCGCGCGGACCGGGAAGGTCTCGGTGCCGAGCTCGACCTTCGTGTCCGGGTTGGCCACCAGGTTGTGGAACCACGCCGGGTTGTCGTCGGCGCCGCCCTTGCTGGCGAAGATGTAGATCCGGTCGCCCTCCAGGAGCGGGACGAGCGGCGCGATCCGCTCGGTGCCGGACTTCGCGCCGGTGTGGTGGACGAGGACGAGCGGGAAGCCCTCGAACATGCCGCCCGCCTTGCCGCCCTTTTCGCGGAACTCGGCGATCACGGTGCGGTTGATCCCGTCGAAGTCGAATTCGGTCGTTTCTGCCATGTGCCTGATCATATGACGCGCGCGGTGACCGTATCGATGCCTGAAGTAGCCATCGGCATATCCATCTGTCGCATTATCATCGATCGCATGGACTTGTTGGCCGAAACCCTCGCGGTGGGTGGCGTCCGGGGCGCCGCCGGAGCCCGGATCGAGGGGTCCGGACCGTGGGGGATCCTCTGGCATCGCATCGCCGGCGCGGCTTTCTACGCCGTCACCTGCGGGACGGCCTGGCTGGACCTGCCCGGCCACCCACCGAGGCAGCTCATGCCCGGCGACGTCGTCCTGCTGCCGAACGGCCAGGAGCACACCCTCCGCAGCGCCCCGGACGCCCCGGTCATTCCCAAGCTGTGCACGGCGGCGGAGAAGGCACGGGACTGCGGCGGTGTGTTGCGCCTCGGCTCCGGGGAGGTGCAGACCCACGTCCTCGGCGCGTCCTACGACTACGACCCGGCGGTGTCCACCCAGGTGCTCGCCACCCTGCCGGATCTGGTGCACATCAGCGCGAACCGCGGCGGCGACGGACTGGACGACACCGTCCGGTTGCTGTCGCGGGAATTGGCCCGACCGCAGATCGCCACCGACTTCGTCCTCAACCGGCTCGTCGACATCCTCCTGGTCCAGTTGCTCCGCGTGTGGCGGACCGAAAAGCCGGCCGAGGCGCGGGGAACCTGGCTCGGTGTCCTGGGCGATCCGCTGATCAGCGTGGCACTGGTCAAGATCCACGAGGCCCCGGCGAAACCGTGGACCACCGACCTGCTCGCGGCGGAACTGGCGACCTCGCGCAGCACCTTGACCCGCCGTTTCCGCGAAACCACGGGCCGGACTCCCGGCGACTACCTGACCCAGTGGCGGATGGACCTGGCCGCGGTCCGGCTGCGCGACACCGACGAAACGGTGGACAGCATCGCCCATTCGGTCGGCTACACGTCGGTGTTCGCGTTCAGCCGGGCTTTCCGGCGGGCCCGCGGCCAAGCACCCGGGCAGTACCGCTCTTCGAGCCGCGAGGGGCTCAGGTCGGGCGGTTGACCGGAACGACGTCGAGAAGTTCTTTCAGGCCTTCGAAATCCTGCGGGTTCGTCGTGTAGAGCGGTATCCGGTGCGCGATGGCGACACTGGCGATCATCAGGTCGGCCGCCCTGCGCCGGGGCGTCCTGCCCATCCCGAGCACGGATGCCGACACCCGGCCGAAGATCCGTGCGGCCTCGGTACCGAAAGGCAGCGGATCGAACTCCGACTCCACCCGTTGCAGCAGGTCCGTGCGCCGGGCCCGTTCGGCCGGGTCCTCGGCGTAATGCGGACCCGCCGACAGTTCGGCGAGTGTGATCGTGCTGATCGACATCAGATCCGGCAGCTGGGCATGATCGATCGCCCGCCGGAGGATGAGGATGTTCGTGTCGAGCAGGCCGTGGACCTCAGCGGCCATAGGGATCGTCCGCCTCCCCTTCGAGAGCGTCGTCGAGGTCCGCGCGGAACCTGTCCGGGTCGATGAGCGGAGCGTTCGCCGAGACGGCGGCGAACTGGTCACGGGAAACGGCGTGCCGCCGACACAGCGGGACCAGCTGGGCGATGGGCGAGCCGCTACGGGTCACGGTGAAGCTTTCGCCGTGCTCGACCGCGTCCATGATCTCGCCGGACCGGTTCCGGAGATCACGCTGAGAGATCTCGTACTGAACGCTCATACCCGCACTCTAGCACCTTGTGCCCCGCCGTGCCACCGCGTGCCACATCCCCCTCAGGCTGTCTCCTCTTCCTGCTCAGGCTCTTCTGAAGGCCGGGTGAACAGCCGCGTCGCCGAGAGCCGCGCGACACCGTCCGGCTCCCCGAGTTCGTCGGTCGCGTTCCGGATCGTCGCGTCGACGGACAGGTACTTGCGGCCCGCCCGCAGGTCCGCGTCGTTGCGCAGCCGAACGATCAGCGGGAACTCGCTCAGCGCGCCGGCGTCGAACAGGCCGGTCGTGTAGATCAGCTGGACACCCAGCGCCTCCGCGACCGCGCGCTGCAACTCCAGCAGGTAACCCGCCGAAGCGCGCCCGATCGGGTTGTCGAGGAACAGCACGCCGGAATGCCGGTTGCGCGCCTTGCCGCGGTTGTTCGCCCGCAGCGCCGCCAGGGTGCAGTACAGGATGATCGCCGCGGTCAGCTGCTGCCCGCCGGAGAACACGTCCCGGATCTCGGAAACGCGCTGCCGTTCGGTCCGCAGCACGGAGTCCGGCTTCAGCATGTCGACCCGGAAACCCTTGGGAGCGGCGGCCTGCACGCCGCGCAGCACGAGCGAGAGCCCGTCCCGCTTGACGTCCCGGCCGTCGGAGGTCTTCCCCACCGCGGCCTCGTCGACGACCTCGCCCAGCTTCTCGGCGAGCACGTTCTCTTCGAGTTCGGTGAAACGGATCCGCAGGAACTCCTGGCCCGACCAGTCGCCGAGACCATCCGGCAGCCGCGAAACCCGTTGCGCCGCACGGAGGGTGCGCAAAGCGCCGTCGACCATGCCCTGCAGGCGGGTGATGATGCCGCCGCGGTGCCGGTCGATCTGCGCGAGATCGTCGGTGAGCGTGCGCAACCGCGGCCGCAGCGCCTCGGCCCATTCCGCGGCGTGGGCGGGCAGCTGGTCCCGGCGGACCGAGATCACCTGCTGCCGCACCGGCGTGCTGAGCTTCTCGAACCGCTTGTCCGTGGCGTATTGCGCGAGCTGGTCGGCCGCGGCCCGCACCCGGCGGTCGCCCGCGTCGGCCGCGTCCTGCGCTTCGGTGAGGGAGGCGTTGAGCCGGGAGTGCTTGGCTCGCGCGGATTCGACGTCGCCGTCGAACGCCGCCTCATCATCGTCTTTGGACAGCAGATGTGCCATCGACTCGGCCAGCAGGCCGAAACCGGACGCGGAGGTCTTGGCGGACTCCAGTGTCGCTTCGGCGGCGGCACGGCGTTCCTGAAGCTCTTCCCATTTCCGCGCGGCGGCGGACACTTCGAGGCTGGCGTCGTCGATCAGCGCGAGGCCGTGCTCGATGTCCTGCGGCCGCGCGTCGGAGGAGATCGCGGCGAGCGCTGACGGCTGTTCCGGAAGCTGGCTCAGCTCGGCCTTGCGGGTCGCGACGAGGCCGACGATCTCGGTGCGCTCCTCCTCCAGCACCGCGACCGCCCGGTTCGCCCGCGCCTGCGCCGCCGCGCGCGCCGAAGCGTCGGAACCGTCCGGCGTCTCCAGCAGCGTCGAAGCCCGCTCGCGGACGGCTTCGTCCAGCGCTTCGACGGCCGCCCTCGCGGACGCCTCGACGCTCTCGGCCTGGTCGAGTTCGGCGCGGAGGTCACTGCCGACCTCGACCTTCGCATACGCCTCGGAAGCCGACGCGAAGGTACGCCGCAGCGCGTCCACCGGCTCGGCGGGCGCTGGGTCGTCCTCGGTGACGTCGCTCGATCCCGGGACCTCGGCCAGTTCCGACTTCGCGGTCGTCGCCGTGCGCCGGTGCCCGTCGGCGGTGCGCTGTTCCTCACCGGCCTGCTCACGCAGCCGGGAAGCCTTCACCGCGGCTTCTGACGCCGTCGACTCGGCCCGCTCGGCGGTCTCCGTCGCGCGCTCGACGTCGTCCGTCCACTCGGGAATCTTCGCGGCACGTGTGGCGAGTGTTTCCAGGCCACGCGCCCGCTCCCCCGCCCCGGCCGAAGCCGCGCGCAGCTCGGGAACCCGCTCCCGCAGCCCCGTCGCCTTCTCGCCGAGCCGCTGGAACTCCTTCTCCGCCTGCGCCAACGCGGTCCGCGCGGTCTCGTGCGCGGTGCGCGCGTTCTGCAACTGCTCGGCCAGCGTCGCGATGCTGCCGGGCGGGTAGTCCTCGCGCCAGGTCTTGAGTTTCCACGAAAGCGCGCTGTCGTCGGTCAGCGACGTCGCCAGTGCTTCCAGGCGCCGCTGCCGTTCCGCGTGCCGGAGCGCGATGGCCTCCCGCTCGGCGTCGGCGGCTTCTTCGTCGTACATCGCCGGGTTGGGCGGCACGAGGAACTCGATGCCCGCCTCGCCCGGCAGCCGGTCGGCCGTGGTGGCCTCGGTCGTGGCGACCGGGATGATCGTGGTGGGCAGCAGACGCCGCTCCGCCAGCACCTTCTCGGCCCGCCGGACCTGCTCCGGCTCGTTGAGCAGGATCCCCGAGACCAGCTGGGGCGCACGGGCCAGTACGGCCGCCCGCCGCTTCTTGTCCAAAGTAGACAGATAGCGCCAGCCGGACCACGCGTTCATCCCGGCGGCTTCCAGCGCGTCCAGCGCCGCTTGGACCTCTTCCGGGGCGGGCAGGAGACCGCCGGAGCCGAGCGCGTTCAGCGCGCGCTCGTCGACGGATTCCTCCATCCGCAGCGCGGTCTGCTCCTTCTCCGCGGCCGAACCCGCCTCGCGAAGCCGCTCCAGCAGCACCGGAAGATCCGTCTCCAGCGCGACGTCGTCCGCGCCGAGGAGTTCGCTCAGCCGCGGTTCGACGGCGAGCGCGTCGGTACGCCGGTTGGCCCTGTCGAGTTCCTCGGCCGCGCGCTCCAGCCTGTCGTCGGTGGAGCCCGCGAGCCGGTGCGCGTCGTTGACGGTGACCTGCGCGGACCGCAGATCCTCGGCCACGCGTTCGAGTTCCTGTTCGCGGCGGGCGAGTTCCGCCGCGGTCGTCTCGACCTCGGTCCGGGCCGCGCGCGCCGCCTCGGCGACGTCGGCCCCGGCCTTGAGCGCGCCGGACCGGACGGTTTCCGCGATCTCCTCGCGGATCTCGGCGATCCGCGCGCCCAGCCCGCGGGCCTCCGCCCGGCGCGAGGCCGCGAGGTTCGCCGACTCGTCCCGTTCGGCTTGCGCCTTCTCCGCTTCGGCGCGCAGGGCGCCGACATGCGCTTCGGCCTTCGCGGCCTGATCGGTCGCGTTCTTGGCCAGTGCCAGCAGGCCCCGCGCGAGCGCGGCCGCGGCGGTGTTGCGCGCCTGCAGCGCCGGCTGCGCCTTCTGCTCGCGATTCCCCACCAGTTCCCGGAAATCACGGGCCTTACGGGCGGCGTTGAGGTGGTTGAGCACGGTGGCGCATTCACGCCAGGCCTCGGCGACCGTCTTGGCCTCGGCCAGTTCGCCGTCGATCCGCTTCTTACTCTCGGACGCGTCGTCGAGCCGCAGCTTCCCGACCAGGCGACGGAGTTCGGTGACCCCGGCGGTGAGACGGCGATGGTCGCCCTCGGCCAGTTTCTCCGCCGATTTCACCTCGTCGACGTGCTGATCGAGCCCGCTCAGCCGCTCGTTCTCCAGCTTGTCGCGGGCGGCGACCTGACCGGCCAGCGTCCGCATCTCGGCGCGGGCCGCGTCGGCGAGCTTCCGCGACGCGGCGGCGACGCCCTCCTCCTCCGCCAGCGGCGTGAGCAGGTCGAGCGCGCCCGCGACGAAGTCCCGCTCCGACAGCAGGTCCCCGCGCTGGGCGAGATTGTGCGCGTAGGTCGCGACGACCTCGGCGAGATCCTTCGGCTCCTCCTCCGAGAGGACAGCGCGCAGCAGGAACTCGACGAAAGCCTCGTCGGTGCTGAACGCGAAGGCGTCCGCCGCCTCGCCCTCACCGGCGTTCATCGCGCGCTGGTAACGGAAAAGCTCGGTGTCGAGGCCGAGGCCGTCGAGCCTGGACGTCCACTCGTGGTGGCGCCGGGTCCAGAACAGCTCCAGTTCCGGCTCGCCGCCGTGCACCTTGTCGAGCTGGTCGTGGAAACCGGACATCGTCAGCAGCCTGCCGTCCGACGTCAGCGGCAGCGTGTCCAGATCGAGCGACGGCGTGGGGCGGAAGCAGTACCAGGAGTCGGCGAGGTTCTCCGAATCCGCCGACACCACGTGCCCGCGCCATTCCGACACCTTGCCGGTGATCACCCGGTGCCCGGTCTCGACCTGCAGCCACTCCAGCACGACGTGCGAGACGTCCTTGGCGGCGACGAACTTCTCCAGCACCTTCGTGTTCGTCGTGCCGACGACCTGGCGGCGGCCGGGCAGCATGACCGAGAAGATCAGCTTGATCAGGACGGACTTGCCGCCGCCGTTCTCCAGGAACAGCACGCTCGCCGGCGACGGGCGCCGCGGCGGCCCCTCCCCCGCCAGGTGGATCCCGGCGCTGAACAGCGCGTCCTGCTTGGGCGCGGTGATGGCCGCCCCGACGCCGCTGAAGTCCAGCACGACGTCCTGGTACCGCGCGCCCGCCGGACCCACCGAGTGCAGGCGAACCCGCGAAAGCTCGTACATCTCTTCCCCTCTAGAGCGTGTCCGACGCAGCGGCACGCAGGGTCCCGCCGCCGTTGGCGACCGAGACCACGTTCAGCTCCAGCAGATCGTCGAAGGCCGCGTCGGCGGCGAGTTCGCGCACCTGCACCTGGTAGCGCGGTGTCGTCCGGTAGGTCCCGCCCTGTTCCCCGCTGACCTGGACGAGAAAGCCTTGGTCGGCAAGGAAACGCAGCGCACGCGCGACCATGCCGCGGGTGGTGTCCGACGCCAGCCTGCCGTCCTTGGTCGCCGCCGCGGCCGGACGCCGGGCGTAGGCGCGCCAGGCCTGTTCGAGTTCGGGCGCGTCGGCCAGCGGATCGTTGTTGGCCTCGGCCTCCGCCGCGCGCTCGTCGAGGATCCGGCAGGCCTCGCGCACCATCGCATCCACCTGCTCGACACTGACTCGGCCGATATAGGTGTCGTTGGCCAGATCGTCCGGACGCGGGTAGCCGAGCGCGGCGGTGGCCAGGTGGACGAGCCCGTGCAGGACCTTCTCGGTCTCGCGACGTTCGCGGATCTTGCTCTGCCGCGCGTAGCTGTCCATCTTGATCTCGAACACGGACTCGTCGGTCGCCGCGAGCACGGCACCGGCCTGGAGGTTGACCTCCAGCACCATCAACCCGAGCCCGGCGGCGACAGCGTGCGTGAGCTGCTTGAACGCCCTGTCCTCGCCGTAGCGCCGGACGAGATCGCCATAGACGACGTCCCGCGACGGCAGCTGCTTCGGGCGCATGCCGAACGAGACGAGCCGGGCCGCGGATTCGACGTCCCCTGTAGAAATCGCCGTCGTCACGCGACCTCCTCCTCTTCCTGATCCTCACGATCGACCCTGGCCGACGAAAGCAGCAGATCCGCTCCGCCGAACTCGGGGTCTTCGAGCAGCGTGCCGTCGTCGACGGCCAGCAGCACCTGGCGTTGCCCCAGCCGCAGCGCCGCGCCGACCTCGGGACTGTAGGCGTGCACCGCCCGCAGCGCGACCAGGGCGGGCAGCCCGGGATCGATCCGGCGGGCCTCTTCGAGCAGCCCGGACAGCCTCCGTGGCACCTCCGGCAGATCGAGCAGGTCGTCGGCGAGGCGCCACTGCTCGTCGCCGAAGCGGTCGGTGACGTCGGCGGGCATCAGCTCGGGTTCGGGGATCTCGCCGACGAGCTGGTCGCGCTCCGGTGCCGGGCGCAGCAGCAGCGACACCAGCGAGGACAGCGACGGCACTGTCGGCGGGGAGATCCCGGCACCGGCGTGGAAGAACGACTCGGCGGGCGCGACGGCCTCGGCGATCGGCAGGCCCAGCGTCGGCATCAGGAGCTGGCCGAACAGGTCGATCGTCGCGCGCTGCGGCGGCCCGGAGAACTGCTGGCGGTCCTGTTCGGCGCGGAAGACCGCTCCGGCGTCGGCGAGCCTCGACTGCAGCCGGGTGTGGCGGCGGATGCAGTCGCCGACGATGTCGACGAGTTCGGCGGCCCGGCGTTTGCGGTCGAGGTCCTCGGTCTCGTCGCGGGACGCGGTGATGTTCTTGAGGATCGCGTTCTCGGCGCGGAAGCGGGACTCGATATGGGACAGCGCCTGGTCCAGCAGGTCCGGGACCTCGCGCTCCCAGTCGACGGCGCGCACGTCACGCCGAGTGGCGTCGAGTTTGGCGCGCAGCGTCTCGCCGTACTGGACTGTCCGGTAGCGGGCCTGCTCGGCGGCGAGTTTCGCGTCGGCGAGGCGGCCGCGGCTGATCAGGTTCTCCAGTTTGACCTCGGCCGCGATCTGCGCGGATTCGACGTCGGTGTCCAGCGCGCCGACCAGCACGTTGATCGCCTCGTCGGTGGCGCGCAGGTAGACCTCGCCGTCGGGCGCGGCGAGCTCGACCAGCAGCTTGAAGTCGAACTGACGGCGCTGGTAGCCGCCGCCGGGGCCGATGGAGCCGTAGACGCGGCGGAACCCGCGGTCGGTGGTGCCGACGTTGATCAGGTTGTCGAGGACCCACCGGGCGACCTTGGCGTGCTCGTCCGGCGTCCGGCCAGGCGCCTGGAGCGCGACGAACGGCAGCAGCCGCACGATCACCTGTTCGTGGTCGGCGCCGGTGTCGAAGTCCATCGACACGGTGACCTGGTCGATCGTGTGCAGGGCGATCTCGGCCATCTGGTAGATCGTGGCGTCCGCCCAGTCCAGCTTCGCCTTGCGCGCGTCGAGGTCGTGCAAGGGCGCGGTGCAGGCCAGCGCCTTGAGGCGGCGGGTCAGCCCCTCGTCGGCCAGCCCCATCCCGGTCAGCTCGTCGTCTCGCACAGCAGGCCAGGCTAGTCGGCACCCCCGACACCCCGCACGGGTGACCGGGCGGAGCTCAGGTGTGGATGTAGGACTGGATCAGGATCGAGGGTTCGGTGCCCCCTCGGTGCTGCAGGATCGTCCGGTCGCCACCGGCGCAGTCCCGCCCGGCGTAGCCCCAGTGCCGTTCCGCGCTGCGGTTCACCATCGACCTCGCGGGGAAAGGCAGCGGGACACACTGGCGACCGTCCCCGGCCCAGTCGGGTGGGAGCTGCACCTTGGCCCCGCCGTAGCCGGGTTCCGGCCAGAAACAGAGAAAACCTTCCACACACTCCGGAGCGACGACGGCAGCCGGAATCGGGCCGGAGCCGTTCGTGGACAGGACGAGCACGACGGAAGCGGCAGTGAGCACGGCGGCCACCGCCGAGCCCACCCGGATCGCGCGTCTTCGCCATGGCATGGCGCGCGACGGGCCCGTCTTCACCTCGCTCCGGATCCCGTCGAAGCGTTCGAACAGTTCGGGCTTGCCGCAGCCTCGCAGATAGCAGCGCAATTGCCCGGCCGTCGGCAGCAGGCCGTTCTCGATGTTGGAGACCCGCTGCCGGGTCAGCGCGTCCTGACCGACCACGGATCGCTTGGCGACGCATTCTTGAGTGAGCCTTCCGCGCTCCTCGCGCAGCAGTGCGCCGAACTCCTTCGCAGTGGACATGGTCCACCCCCTCCCCATCGCCATTCTGACGCGGCCGGTCACGGTGTCGCGGGACAAGACGCGACACCGTGAGACACCGTTTCCCCTGTTCAGGCCGCCTGTCGACTGCTGTCGTGGAGGTGTCGGACAGCCGATAAGGGAGGAATTAACCATGAAACGTTCACTCGTTCCGGTGGCCGCGGCCGCCGCTCTGCTCATCTCGGGCGCGAACTGGGCGCCGGCTTCGGCGTCGGAGGACGGCAACTGCACCCCGGTCGTGAACTGGTGCGGCGGGGTCTTCAACGACACCTCGCGCGTCGTCACGGTGTCCAGGAACTTCAACGGCCAGATCTACACCGACACCACACCGCTGAGCGCGGGCGGGCGGACCGGCCCGCGTACCGACATCGACGGGGTGCGGATCCCGGTGGGCTGCACCGCGCATCTGCGCACGATCGTCAACCGATGGGGCGGGGAGGACTACGACGGCGGCCCGGCCTACGCGTCGGGCACCTGGCACCGGATCCACGACGACGAGGTCGTCAAGATCACCCGGCTCGCCTGCCGGTAGCCGGGTCTGGACGCTGCCCGGCGACCGGGGGTCCGGGCAGCGTCCACCCCCGGGTGACCGGGGCTGCTCGCCGCCGCACGCCCCGGTAGCGTCTGATCCATGCGTGAAATGAGCCGGGACGAATGGTGGGGCTTCGCGAGCGAGGGCACCCGGACGGGCATGCTCGGCCTGGTGCGCGCCAACGGGGCGGCGATCGTGACGCCGGTGTGGTTCCTGCTGAACGAGGGGCCTCACGGGGACGAGCTGATCTTCACCACCGGGACGGACACCCTCAAGGGGAAGGCGCTGCGGCGCGACCCGCGGCTCTCACTGGCCGTCGACGACCAGAAGCCGCCGTACTCGTATGTGCAGTTCACCGCCGAGGCGGAATTGCACACCGACTACGACGAGATGCTCGAATGGGCGACCAAGCTCGGTGGCCGGTACATGGGCGCGGACAAGGCCGAGGCCTACGGCAAGCGCAACGCCGTACCCGAGGAGTCCTTGGTGCGAGCGCGGATCACGAAGGTGATCGCGCGGGCGGACATCGCCGGCTGACCCCTCTCTTTCTGACCGTCCTTAAGGGACTCTGCCGAGGCGCGGACGCGAGTGGTGTTCCAGTGAGAGGTACGGCAAACGTGTCGGGCTGGTGAAGGGGACTTTCGCCGCATCGCACGCGGGGAAGGCCCCAATGCCACATTGGGCGCACACCTCAACGCCATGACACGTTCGCCCTACCCCGCATTTAGTCCTCTGGATGCGGTAGTTGCCTGTGCAAGTACCGCATCCAGAGGACTAAATGCGCCCTAAAGGTGTCGCCGTCCCGCTGACCGCGACGCCGAGGATCACACTCCGTGAGTGTCTTCGTCGACTATTGACACGCAGCACCCACTGGTGTGTGATCTGACCCATAGATAGGAAAGTTTCCTAACTAAAACTCCACCTCCCGCCGGGTCCCGCCCGGTCCGCCGTTGCACCCTCCCGACCCCGACTTCACGCATGGAGGCTCCAGTGGCACCCCGACCACCGTGGCGCGCGCTTCTCACGTGTGCCGCCGCGACGGCGATGACCTTCGCCGTCCTGCCGGCCCTTCCCGCCGGCGCGGCACCGACCGACCTCGAATCCGAAGCCGCGACGATCTCCCAAGGCGCCGTCGAAAAGAACCACGCGGGCTATTCCGGCACCGGGTTCGTGAACTTCGACAACGTCGTCGGCAGCTATGTCGAGTACACGGTGAACGCCGCGCAGGCCGGAACCCAGACGCTGACTTTCCGCTACGCCAACGGAACCACGGTCGACAGGCCGGTCTCGCTGAGCGTCGGCGGCACGTCCGCCGGGACGCTGTCCTTCCCTGGCACCGGTGCGTGGACCACCTGGAAGACCGTCACCAAGGACGTCGCGCTGGCCGCCGGGGCCAACAAGATCCGCACCACCGCGACGACCGCGGAAGGCGGCCCCAACGCGGACAAGCTCACCGTGAGCGGAGTGGCCGACGCCGAAGCGCCGACCCCGCCCAAGAACCTGGCCGCCAAGGACGTCAAGGCCCGTAGCGCCACCTTCACCTGGGAGGCCGCGACCGACAACGTCGGCGTGGTCCGCTACGACGTCATGCGCGGCGGCAACGTCCTCAAGAGCGTCGACGGGAACACGCTCACCACGACCGTCGACAACCTGCAGCCGAACACGGCCTACGACATCTCCGTCGGCGCCTTCGACGCGGCCGGAAACCCTTCGCAGCAAAGCAATGTCGTGCAGTTCACGACACCGTCCAGCGGGGACACCACCCCGCCGACCGTGCCGGGGAACCTGCGCTCGACGTCGGTGACCGCGAACAGCGTCTCCTTGGCGTGGAACGCTTCCACGGACGACAGCGGCACCATCGCCGGCTATGACGTCTACCAGGGCACCACGAAGGTCGCGACGACGCCTTCGCTCGACGCCACGATCACCGGGCTGACCGCGAACACGTCGTACACGTTCACCGTGAAGGCCCGCGACCTCGACGGCAACGTCTCCGCCGCGAGCACCGCGCTGACCGCGAAGACGAGCGGGAACGCGGGCGGCGGGATTCCCGAGTACGACAAGGACATCACGAAGGCCGACCTCGCCTGGTCCGTCGACTTCCTGCCGGACGGCAGCGCGCTGGCGACCGAACGAGACCGGTTCGAGATCCTGCGGATCACGCCGTCGGGCGAGAAGACCACTGTCGGCAAGGTTCCCGGGGCTGTCGGCACCAACGGCGAGGGCGGTCTGCTCGGCATCGCGATCTCGCCGAACTACGCCAGCGACCACTCGATCTTCCTGTACCACACGGCTTCCGGCGACAACCGGATCGTGAAAATGACCTACGACAACGGAAAGCTGTCTTCGACGTCGACTCCGGTCCTCACCGGGATCGCCAAGAACCGTTACCACAACGGCGGACGGCTGCGCTTCGGTCCGGACGGCAAGCTCTACGTCACCGCCGGCGACGGGCAGAACAAGGACACCGCGCAGAACAAGGGCTCGCTCAACGGCAAGATCCTGCGGGTCAACCCCGACGGCTCGGCACCGAACGACAACCCGTTCTTCTCCACCGGCGGCAACGCCCGCTACGTCTGGAGTTTCGGGCACCGCAACCCGCAGGGCCTGGCGTGGGACTCCCGCGGCCAGCTGTGGGCTTCGGAGTTCGGCGACGGCAAGCTGGACGAGCTCAACCTGATCCAGAAGGGCGGCAACTTCGGCTGGCCCCAGTGTGAGGGCACCGACGGCAGCTGCGGTGGCACGGTCGCGCCGAAGAAGACCTGGCCGACCAGTTCCGGCGGGCCGAGCGGGATCGAGATCGTCAACGACTGGATCTACGTCGCGGCTGTCACCAGCGAGCAGCTCTTCGCCACGCAGATCAACGCGGCGGGCACCGGCGTCGGTTCGGTGCAGTCGCTGTTCTCCGGCCGCTGGGGCAGGCTCCGCTCGGTCACCAAGACCCCGGACGGCGGCCTGTGGGTCACCTCGACCAACGCGGACAAGAACGGCGGCACGCCGAGCGGGATCGACAACGTGGTGGTGCGGCTGAAGTTCCCTGGTGCCTCGCAGCCGGGAGCGTTCAAGCTGGCCAGTTCCGCGTTCGCCGACAACGCCACCATCCCGGACAAGTACACCTGCGCCGGTGACGGCACCGCGGGCCAGGACACTTCCCCACCGCTGGCGTGGGGTGCCGGGACCACCAATGCCAAGGGATACGCCGTCGTCTTCGCCGACGTGGCCAACAACGGCAACAAACTGCACTGGGCGATCTGGGACATCCCGGCGTCCGCGGCGTCGCTGTCCGAAGGTCTGGGAGCGGGTTACACCGTCCCGAACCAGAACGGCGCCAAGCAGAAGGCCATGGGCAGCGGGGCGAACTCGCAGAAGTACTTCGGCCCCTGCCCCGGCGGTTCCAGCCATCCCTACACGTTCACGCTCTACGCGTTGAACACGGCGACGGTGCCGGGCTTGTCTTCGTCCTCGACGATGGCGCAGATCGAGACGGCGATCAAGAACGCCTCGACGGCCAACGTCAAACTGCGCGGCAAATCCCAAGCCGCGTCCTGAGTCACGGCCGGGGTGTCCGGAG
The DNA here is from genome assembly GCF_042647925.1 of Amycolatopsis speibonae. Taxonomy (NCBI): domain Bacteria; kingdom Bacillati; phylum Actinomycetota; class Actinomycetes; order Pseudonocardiales; family Pseudonocardiaceae; genus Amycolatopsis; species Amycolatopsis speibonae. Next base: position 203,901 of record NZ_JBHRWK010000012.1, on the reverse strand, counting down.
CGGCGCCGGGCACCCCGACCGTATCCAGTGTGAACTGGAGAGACGCCACCCCGTCCGGGATTTCCCGACGGGGTGGCGTTTTCGTGGGAAACAACCTCGTTGACGCCGTCTCGGCCGGACGGCAAGATCATGGTCAGCAGGTTGTCCTGGTCGGGGCCCAGTGGAGACACCTGCGGTGAACTGGGGAGAAAAATGCGTAATCTCAAGCGATTCCTCGTGTCCATGACCGTGCTCGCCGGATTCTCGGCGCTGTTCGGCGCGCCCGCCGCACAGGCGGACCAGCGCATCGACATCGGCCAGCTGTCGCTGCGGCCCGTCAAGATCCACGGCGTGGGTATCGCCGCTCAGCAGCAGGCGTACCTGATCGGCCCGGCGTCCGACGAGAGCCGCTGCCTGGACGCGGATCTGGGCACCATCAACGGAAACGGCACCAAGGTCCAGCTGTGGACCTGTCTCGTCCAGCCGGACAACACCTTCCCTGCCAACCAGGGCTGGTACGTCACCCAGATCCCCGAGGGCCACTACCGCTTCCAGAACGCCCAGAGCGGGCGGTACCTGGACGCCGACCTCGGCTCGATCGACCGCAACGGCACCAAGATCCAGCTCTGGGACTACCTGCCCGCCGCGTCGAACCAGTGGTTCTCGGTCACCGAGAACCCCGAGGGCTTCCTGCGTCTGCAGAACGTGCGCAACGGCCGCTACCTCGACTCCGACCTCGGCACCGCGGGGCGTGACGGCGGCGTCGTGCAGCTGTGGGACTTCGTGTCGGGCGCCAAGAACCAGTGGTGGTTCTGATCCAGGCCTGATGTCCGGTCCTTCACCGGCCGCTAAGCTTCGGCCGGTGAAGGACTGGACGTTCTGCCCCCGCTGTGGCGACCGGACAAGGCTCGCCGGCGAAGGCGAAGAAACTCATGCCGAGTGCCCCGCATGTGGCTTCACCAAATACGACAACCCGCTGCCGACCACGGTCGGTCTCATCCTCGACGGCGACCGGATCCTGTTGCTGCGCAGGGAACACGAGCCCCGGAAGGGCAGCTGGGACACCGTCGGCGGCTTCCTCTCCGGCGCCGAGACCGCCGAGGAGAACCTCGTCCGCGAAGGACTCGAGGAGATCGGCTGCGAACTCCGGAATCTCCGGTTCGCCGGATCGTATTCGTCGGTCTACGGCGACACCGGCTTGAAGACGATCGGGCTCGCCTTCACCTGCGAACTCCCACCGGACGCGGAAATCGTGCTGTCGGAAGAGAATTCCGAGTACGCCTGGTTCCCGCTGGCCGACCGGCCGCCGCTCGCCTTCGCCGACTGCGAGGCAGCTGCCGCCGCGCTCACCAGCCGAACAGGTTCCGCATGATCCGCGAACACCGCTCGGTCATCGCCGCGGCGTCCTGATCCGGCTGGTCGATCCACCAGCTGATGAGTGAATCGACCACTCCGGTCCACACCTGGGCGATCGCCTCGATGTCGCGATCGTCGTCCAGTCCCCGCGAGTGCATCAGCTGGGCGGCGCCGATCAGCGCGAACCCGTCGAGCCGGTAGCGGTAGTCGACCGCGACACCGGCGATCTCACCGGTCGAAGGCACCGTCGAGTCACGAAGCAGCTTCCACGCGTACCTGTCGTTGTCGAACGTCTCGAAAATGGCCGAGAGCACCGCGAGCGGCATCCCTTCGGGCGGCGCGCCCTCCTCCGCCATCGTCTCGGCGACCCCTTCGGTCAGCCTGTCCCCCGCACGGTGCAGGCAGGCGAGGTACAGCCCGTCCTTCGAACCGAAGTACTGGTACAGCAAGGGTTTCGTGACACCGACCCGGCGGGCGATCTCCACCATCGACGCCCCGGCGTACCCGTTCTTGCCGAACTCCTCCGTCCCGGCGCGCACGATCTGGGTTTCCCGCTCTTCACGGGGCACCCCCTTCGTGCCGACGGCCCTTGCTTCAGTCACGGCGGGTATCTTACCCTGAGGTAAATGACCCTAGGGTAAGTTACCTGGCAGTCAGATCACGAGACCTGGAAGAGGGTGCGGCGCGGTGGCGGATTTTCTTGCCCATCTGAGTGACCCGGTACTGATGGCGACACCGGTGTTCCTGCTGTTCGTCGCGATCGAGATCCTCGCGCTGCACGTGCTGGGCCACGACGACAACGTCATCGGCTACAGCGTCAAGGACACCCGGACCAGCATGTCCATGGGCGCGGTGGCGGTGGTGATCAACGGCGTCTTCCGCATCGGCATGCTCTTCGTGTTCGCCGCGCTCTACGAACTGGCGCCGGTGAAGTTCAGCCCGCACGACTGGTGGACCTGGGTCATGATGTTGCTGGGCCAGGAAGTCGTCTTCTACGCCTACCACCGGGCGAGCCACCGCGTCCGGCTCATGTGGGCGGGCCACCAGGTGCATCATTCGAGCGAGCACTACAACTTCTCGACGGCGCTGCGGCAGAAGTGGACCCCGTACTTCCAGCTGCCATTCTGGTCGATCCTCGCCATCGCCGGCATTCCCCCGTGGATGATCCTCACCGGACTGTCGATCGACCTCGTCTACCAGTTCTTCGTGCACACCGAGAAGATCCGGAAGCTGCCGCGCTGGTTCGAGTACGTGTTCAACACGCCTTCACACCATCGTGTGCACCACGGCAGCGACCAGGAGTACCTGGACGCGAACTACGGCGGCATCCTGATCATCTGGGACCGGATGTTCGGCAGTTTCGTACCCGAGGGCAAGCGGCCGACCTACGGGCTGACCAAGAACGTCGAGTCCCACAACCTGCTCAAGGTCGGTTTCCACGAGTACGGCTCGATCCTGCGCGACGTCCGCGCGGCCGGATCGTGGCGGGACAAACTCGGGTACGTGTTCGGCCCGCCGGGCTGGCAACCCGCGGCGGTCAAGGCGCTGAGCGCGACCGCGAGCTAGGACAACGTCTTGGAGAGGACCTCGCCGGTCCGGCGCTTGGCGAGGTAGAACGCCGCCTCGTGCGGTTTCGCCCCGTTGTCGACCGTGTATCCGCTGTCCAGGACGCCGTCGGCGCCGGGGAACAGCGGGCCGAGGTCCGGTTTCGCGGCGACAAGGTCGTCCCTGTCGGCCAGGTTCACCCAGCTCGCGACGCCGGGCGGGACGGACGGCGGCTGCGGGCGGGTCCGTTCGTAGACCACCGTGCGCAGGCCGAGCGGCGACCCCAGGGTGAGCAGCAACGGCAGTGGGCGGCCGTGCAGATGGGCGGCTTCGTAGGCGACGACGGAACCGAGCGAGTGCCCGATGATCGCCTCGGTCTCCGGTCCGATGTGCTCGGCGACGCGATCCTGAACCTGTTTCCGGATCGTCTCGTCGGTGAGGTAGAGCGTCACCTGTCTGAGCGCCTTGACCACCACGCGTTCGGCGAACGCCACCCCGAGCCTCGCGAACGGCCGCAGCCGCACCAGCGCGTTCAGCACCGGACGGGCTGCCGCGCGGACGCCTTGGTACTCCTCGGAGGCGCCGCCGAGCTGGGCCAGATCGGTCCGTGCCCGGCTCCGGTCGCTTTCCCGAGACGACCGGGAGGCCGCGTTCCGGAGCCATTCCGCCGCCAGCGCCTCGGCGAGCCCCCACTCTTCGACGGTCAGTTCGTCGGCGCCGCCCTGCTGGCCGTCGCGGAGGAAAAGGTCGCCGTAGAAGGCCATCCGCGCGTCGCCGGGCCGGGAGTCACGCCACAGGGTGTCGGCCAGTGCGTGATCGCCGGCGAGCCGGACCCCGCCCGCGAGGCTCGGCAGCCATTCCGCCTCGAGGGTGTCCGCGGACTTCTGTTCCTGGGCGATGCCGTGCACCAGAACGATCCGAGCCATGGCGCACAGTATCGTCGAAGTGCTTGCCGGTGCACCGCCGATGAGACAAAGTGATCTCCGTGGGAGAGCGGAGGTCGTTGGTCGTCGCGTCGCAATGCGATTCGCTGAACCTTCTCTCGTTCCTCCCCGACGTCGGCCACGAGGTTTCGACGGCCTTGCTGGATCCTGGCATCGGCGGCTGTGTCCCCGCCCTCGCGGACGGCCGCGGCCTGCTGGTCGACCCGACGATGACCGAACTCGACGACGCGCTGGCCGAGGCGTTCGAACGCGCGGCGGAGGACGAGGCGACACTTTTCCTGTCGCTCGTCGGGCACGGCGAATACGCCGCCGACGACTTCTACTTCCTCACCAAGGAAACCAGCCTGCCGGTGGACAGCCGGAAGTCCTTCCTGTTCGCCCAGCGGATCAAGGAACTGCTCGGCCGTCATTCGACGCTCGACGGCCTGGTCATCCTGCTCGACACCTGCCACGCGGGGATCGGCGCGCTGCAGGCGGGCAGGCGCTGGCTGCGGATCGTCGGCGAAGCGGGCAGACGGTTCGACCTGCTCACCGCGTCCGACGACCGCGTCGCGGCCAACGGTTGCTTCAGCCGCTCGCTGGTCACCGTCCTGCGCTCGGGGCACACGAGTTTCGGCGAACACGTCCGCTGCGCGGATCTCAAGCGGGTCATCACCGGGCTGTGCCCGGCGCAGACCGCGATCCACCTCGGTTTCGACGGCACCCGCGAGGTCGTCGGAGCCGATCAGGGACTGTGGCTGGCGCTCAACTCCTCCCCCGCGTGGCGTCGTTCGCCGCTGGCAGGCAATCCCGCGGCGCCGGACATCGAACGGCTGACCGCGAACTACCGGCAGAAGCCGGAGCTCGGGGAGACCGTCGGGCACCTGCTCACCGGGGCTCGCCTGGTCGCGATCACCGGTGCGGCCGGTGCCGGGAAATCGGCGACGCTGGCCGCGCTCGCCCGCCCGTCGGTGGCGGGATCCTATGTGCCGCCGGACTTCCTGCACGCCGTGCTGTTCGCCACCCGTGGGCAGACCGCGGAACAGCTCGCACGGGAGCTGGCCCGGCAGCTGCGGCACACGATCCCGTGGTTCGCCGAGTCCCGCGAGCGCTTCCTGAGCACCCTCGACGAGAGCGCACGCAACGGCGCAAGCGCTTTCGATCTGGCCATTCTCGGCCCGCTGCGGACCGTCACTCCACAGTGGACGGCAAGCCCGGTGCGGATCGCGATGGACGGGCTGGACGACCTCGACCCGGACGTCGCCTCGCGCCTGAACGGCTTTCTGCGGAGCCTGTCCACCGATCCGGACCTGTCGTGGGTGAAGACGGTGGTGGCGACGCGAACCCCGGAGAACCTTCCGGACGCGAAAGTCGTGCGCCTGTCCCTGGCGCCCGGTCTCCCCTGGCAGGATCCCCCGATCATCGGGGACCCGGGACCCACGCACGGGGGTCGTCCGAGGGGAGACGAACGCAGAGAGCCCGCCCACGACGCCGGTTCGGTCACGTCTCCGACGATCACGCCCGCCTCGCTGATCATCGACGTTCCGGGCCAACCTCCCGTCAACCACGAACTGTCCTTCGGGATCACCACCCTCGGCCGCAGCCGCCAAGCCGGTCTCCGCCTCGCCGATTCGCGGGTCTCCCGCATGCAGTGCAAAATCCGCTGGAACGGCGAGAGCGCGTGGCTGACCGACCTGGACTCGGCCAACGGCACCTTCGTCAACGGGGAGCGGGTGCTGAGCGTCGGGCTGTCGCATCGCGACGTGGTCCGGGTCGGCGATTCGACCGTAACCTTCATCAGCGTCGGCCAGGAGGAGCAATGGCCGGAAGCCGACGAGGACACCGGTTCGACAGCCTCACCGCGCCCGGCGCAAGCGATCTTGCTGGACCTGCTGCACCTGGCGGCCTCTCGCGGCCCGATCCCGATCTCGATCCTGACCAGGGCGAGCGCGGCGAGCGGCGGTCCGGACCGGACGGTCTACGTCCGGGACGTGCTGGCCGGACTGGGTGGCACGGTGAGCCGGGCGGCGGCGGGACTGCCGACCGAAACCGTGCTGTGGACCGGTGGCGCGGCCTCGCCACCTCCCGGCGACGCGGCACGGTTGCATAGCCGGCTGGCGGCCGCGTCCGGCGAGGTCGAACCGCCCTCCGGCACCGCGGAACCGACGAACGAGCAGAACTACGCTTCCGCCAACGAAGCGGAGCATCTGTGGCTGGCGGGGCTGCGAGAGGACGCGCTCCTCGCACTGGAACGCCGCGTGTCCGGCATCCCTCTCGAAAATCGGGAACGCTGGGCCATGTGGTCGCGGCGCGCGGCCCGGGAACTGGGCGAGGCCGACCCCATCACGTCACGCTGCGAGACCTGGCACGGGTTCTGGGTGAGGAAAACGGCCGAACCACCGGGGAATGATCGGTGACGGCCCTGCGGATAGCCCTGCTGAGCTACCGGGGAAATCCTCGTTCCGGCGGGCAAGGCGTGTACGTACGGCATCTGAGCCGCGAACTCGCCGGGCTGGGCCACCGGGTCGAGGTGCTGGCCGGGCCGCCTTACCCGGAGGTCGAAGACGGTGTGCGGCTGACGAAGCTGCCGGGACTCGATCTGTTCGCCGAGCCGAACCCCTTCCGCACCCCGAGGCTTGCGGAACTCCGCGACCTGCCCGCTTGGGTGGAGTTCCTCGGTATGCGGCGCGGTGGCTTTCCCGAGCCACTGGCCTTCTCACTGCGCGCCGCCCGGCACCTCTCGAAGCGACGGCACGAATTCGACGTCGTGCACGACAATCAGGGGCTCGGCTACGGAATGCTCCACTGTGGACTTCCGACGATCGCGACCATCCACCACCCCATCGCGGTGGACCGGGATCTGAAACTCGCCACCGTCACCGGCCGAGAGGCGGACCGGGTCGACCGGTGGTATGGCTTCGTCCACATGCAACATCGTGTCGCACGACGGCTGCCCGCGCTTACGGTCTCCCGCGCCTCAGGCGAAGCGATCACTCGTGAGATGGGGGTCCCGAAGGACCGGATCCGGGTCGTACCGCTCGCGGCCGACAGCCGGATCTTCAAGCCCAGACCCGGGATCGCGCGGGTGCCGGGCAGGGTCGTCACCACCGCCAGCGCGGACGAACCCCTCAAAGGCCTGGACGTCCTGCTCAAGGCCTGGGCGAAGGTCGACGGCGAACTGGTCGTGGTGGGCAAGCCGAAATCGGGCGGACCGACGGCGCGGGCCATGGCGGACCTCGGTCCCGCCGCGAACGTGCGATTCGTCAACGGTCTCTCGGACGACGACCTGGCCGGGCTTCTCTGTTCGGCGGAAGTCGTGTGCGTGCCGTCGCTGTTCGAAGGCTTCTCGCTGCCCGCGGCGGAAGCGATGGCCTGTGGGACACCGGTGGTGGCCACGACCGCGGGCGCACTGCCCGAAGTCGTCGGAGACGCCGGAATCCTGGTGCCACCAGGCGATCCCGGCATCCTCGCGGACGCGATCAACGCGCTCCTCGGCGACGGCGGGCATCGTGCCGAACTCTCGGCGCGAAGTCTTGCCGCCGCGGCGAAGTTGAGCTGGCGGCGAACGGCGGAGAAGACCGCGGCCTGCTACCGGGAGATCCTCGGCAGCGCGCCGGAACAGGAGCGTGCCGAGTGCTGACCGTCGATTTCGACCGATTCCGAGTCGGCCCGGGAGACCGGGTGCTCGACATCGGCTGCGGTGACGGGCGGCACGCCTATGCGGCCTACAAACGGGGCGCGGACGTGATCGCCGCGGATCTCGACGACACCGCGCTGAAGGATGTTCGGGACATGTTCGCCAACATCGCCGAAGCCGGAGAAGCCCCGGCCTCGGCGTCGGCACTGACCGTCCGCGCGAACGCCCTCCGGCTTCCCTTCCCGGACGGCGCCTTCAACCGGGTGATCGTGGCGGAGACACTGGAACACATTCAAGCCGACCGTGCCGTGCTCGCGGAGATAAGCCGGGTTCTGGCTCCCGGCGGCCTGGTCGTGGCGACCGTGCCCCGCTGGTGGCCGGAGCGGATCTGCTGGCTGCTTTCGGACGAGTACCACGAGGTCGAAGGCGGGCACATCCGGATCTACCGGCGCGGCGAACTCCTCGGACGCCTGCGTGAGGCGGGCTTGCGCCCCTTGGGCGGTCATCACGCGCACGCGCTGCATTCGCCCTACTGGTGGCTGAAATGCGCGGTCGGCCCCGATACCGATCACCGGCTTTGCGAGCTGTACCACCGATTCCTGGTGTGGGACATCATGCGGAGCCCCCGCCCGGTCCGGCTCGCCGAACGCGTGCTGAACCCGGTACTCGGCAAAAGCCTCGTCGTCTACGCCCGCAAGCCATGAAGACCGCCGCGGCCACGATCGCCGCCGTGCAGCGGCCGGACGGCGGGATTCCCTGGCAGGCGGGCGGTCACCTCGACCCGTGGAACCATATCGAAGCCGCGATGGGTCTCGATGTCGCCGGGATGCACGCGGAAGCGGAAGCCGCCTACGACTGGCTCGCCCGCACTCAACGAGCCGACGGCTCCTGGGCAGCCGAGTACCGAGACGGCGAAGTCATTCTGTCCACTATGGACACCAACTTCACGGCCTATGTCGCTGTCGGAGTCAGGCACCATTTTCTGGCGACCGCCGACCGGACGTTCGTGGAACGCTTGTGGCCCGTGGTGGACCGTTCTCTCGACGCCGTCGTGCGGTGTCAGCAGCCATCGGGCGCCATCGCCTGGCGAGCCGATCCCCTGGTCCGGCTGGTCGCCGGGTGCAGCAGCATCCACCACGCACTGAACCAGGCACTCGCGCTCGCTCGCGCGGTGGGGCAGGACCGGCCCCAGTGGGTCTTCGCGGCACGGCGACTGCGGACCGCGCTCGTCGAAGAGCCGGATGTGTTCGCCACGAAGCCGCACGCGATGGATTGGTACTACCCGGTTCTGGGTTCAGTGCTGACCGGATCCGAGGCGACGGAACGGATCGAGGCCGGTTGGAGCCGATTCGTCGAACCGGGCTTCGGCGTGCGGTGCGTCCACCACGAACCGTGGGCGACCGGCGGCGAGACGGCCGAACTGGCCCTCACCCTCGCCACCCGCGGTGACCGGGCGCGTGCCGCCGAGCTCCTCGGGTGCGTCGCCCGGCTGAGGCACGACGACGGCTCGTACTGGACCGGCTACCAGTTCGCGGACAAGGAGTTCTGGCCGGACGAGCGCACCACGTGGACCGCGGGAGCCGTCCTTCTGGCCACCGCCGCAGTGCGGGGCGACGCGGCGACTTGCGAGGTCTTCGGCGAAACGCCCCTTGAGCCCCGCGTTTAGTCCTCTGCTTGCGATCGATGCACGCGCAAGGGCCGCAACTAGAGGACTAAACGCGAAAAGGGGCTAGGCCTCGTCTTCTTCCAGCATGTCCGGGGTCACCGCGGATTCGGTGTCCGGGATGCCTTGTTCCTTCGCCTTTTTGTCGGCCATCGCGAGCAGGCGGCGGATCCGGCCGGCGACGGCGTCCTTGGTCATCTGCGGGTCGGACAGCTGGCCCAGCTCTTCGAGCGAGGCCTGCCGGTTCGACAGCCGCAGTTTGCCCGCGGCGAGCAGGTGGTCCGGGGCGGACTCGCCGAGGATGTCCAGCGCCCGCTCCACCCGGGCCGCCGCCGCGACGGCCGCGCGGGCCGAGCGCCGCAGGTTGGCGTCGTCGAAGTTCGCGAGCCTGTTCGCAGTGGCGCGCACCTCGCGGCGCATCCGCCGTTCTTCCCAGGCGAGCACGCTCGTGTGCGCGCCGAGGCGGGTCAGCAGGGCACCGATGGCGTCACCGTCGCGCACCACGACCCGGTCCGCGCCGCGGACCTCGCGCGACTTGGCCTGGATGCCCATCCGCCGGGCCGCTCCGACGAGCGCCAGCGCGGCCTCGGGGCCGGGGCAGGTGACTTCGAGTGACGACGAGCGGCCGGGTTCGGTGAGCGAACCGTGCGCCAGGAACGCGCCACGCCACGCGGCTTCCGCGTCGGCGACGCCGCCGGACACGACGGCGGCGGGCAGCCCGCGCACCGGGCGGCCGCGCTGGTCGATCAGGCCGGTCTGCCGGGCGAGGCCCTCACCGTCCTTGACCACCCGGACGACGTACCGCGTCCCCTTGCGCAGCCCGCTGGAGGAAATGACGTGGACGTCGGACTGGTGTCCGTACAGTTCGTGGATCTCCTTGCGCAGCCGCCTCGCCACCGATCCGGTGTCGAGTTCGGCCTCCACCACGACACGGCCGGCCACGATGTGCAGCCCGCCCGCGAATCGCAGCATCGACGCGACCTCCGCGCGGCGCGGGCCGATCTTGGTGATCTCAAGCCGGCTCAGCTCGTCCTTCACGGCGGCGGTCATCGCCATCGCTGCCCCTCCATACCTTCAGCTCCTCCCCCGGTGAGACCGAGAGCGTCCCGCATACAGCTCGCGAGCGCATCAGGATCATGCCGCCCCGTCACGACCGGGTCAGCCACCGCCCCCAGCAACGCCCGCGCGCCGAGTTTTCCGGCCGCCTCCCGCAAGCGGGCTGGTGAGGGCACCGAGTCCCGATCCGCGATGACCGCGTCCACCCGCAATTCCGGGGCGTGTTCGAAGAGTACGTCCAAATGCTTCTCCGGGGAGAATCCCGCAGTCTCCCCCGGTTGGGGGATCAGGTTGAGGATGACCACCTTCGTGGCGTCCGTTCGGAGCAACGCGTCGTGCAGATCCGGTACCAGCAGATGCGGCAGCACACTGGTGAACCACGACCCCGGGCCGAGGAACACCACGTCCGCGCGGAGCACGGCCTCGATCGCTTCAGGACACCCGCGCGGCGGCCTGTCGGCCTGTCCTGTCGGGTGCAGGCTGATCCGGTGCACCTGCCCCGGTGTCGTCGCCACCGCCACCTGACCGCGAATCCGCCGGAGTGCCTCGGGGTTCTCGGCGTCCAGACCCGAAACCTCACCCTGGATTTCCAGCGGTTCGGGTGACATCGGCAGGACCCGGCCGGAGATGCCCATCAGCCTGCTCGCCTCGTCGAGCGCGGCGACCGGGTCGCCGAGCACCTCGAACAGCCCGGCCAGCAACAGGTTCCCGACGGCGTGCCCGGCGAGCGCGCCGTCACCGCCGAAGCGGTGCTGGAACACCTCCGCCCACAGGGTTCCGCCGTCTTCGGCGGCGAACGCCGCGAAGGCCTGCCGCAGGTCACCCGGCGGCAACAACCCGAGTTCCCGGCGCAGCCTGCCGGACGAGCCCCCGTCGTCGGCGACGGTGACCACGGCCGTGACCTGCGAGGTCACCCGGCGCAACGCGGTGAGGGTGGCGTGCAGGCCATGCCCGCCCCCCAGTGCCACCGCACGCGGCTCGCTACTCGCGGCCAAGGTCGCGGTGCACCACCTTCACGGCCATCCCGTCCTCATTGGACAGACGCTGGGCGAGTTCCTCGGAAATGGCGACGCTGCGGTGCTTCCCGCCCGTGCAGCCGACGGCCAGCGTCAGGTACCGCTTGCCCTCGCGCTTGTAGCCCGCGCCGATCAGGCGCAGCAGCTGGTGGTAGCGGTCGAGGAACTCGTCCGCGCCTTCCTGGCTGAGCACGTAGTTGCGGACCTCGCCCTCCAGGCCGGTGTGCTCGCGCAGTTCCGGGATCCAGAACGGGTTCGGCAGGAACCGGACGTCCATCACCAGGTCGGCGTCCATCGGCAGGCCGTACTTGTAGCCGAACGACAGGACCGTGACCCGCGTCTGGGTGCCGGCCTCGGAACCGAAGGCGTCCTCGATCTTGGCGCGCAGGTCGTGCACCGAAAGCGACGACGTGTCGAGCACGAGGTCGGCCTCTTCCCGCAGCGGCTCCAGCAGCGTGCGCTCGGCGGTGATGCCGTCGGCGAGCCTGCCGTCGCCCTGCATCGGGTGCCCGCGGCGGACGGCCTCGAACCGGCGCACCAGCACCGCGTCGGTCGCCTCCAGGAACAGGACGCGCGGCTTGTAGCCACGGGCGTCGAGGTCCTTGATGACCGACGCCAGGTCGTCGGTGAACGCGCGCGAGCGCACGTCCATCACCACGGCGACCTTGGTGATCGCGCCCCGCGCCTGCGCGCCGAGCTCGACCATGGTGGCGATCAGCTCGGGCGGCAAGTTGTCCACCACGAACCAGCCCAGATCCTCCAGGCATTTCGCGGCGGTACTGCGGCCCGCGCCGGACAAGCCGGAAACGACCGCGACCTCCATTCCGGATCCGCGGCCTTCTTCTTGCGCACTCACGATGGTCCTTTCCCCGATCACGTACTACCAGACTCCCCCGCCGCCGCGGACTCCCCTGCGAGTGCCGCGACGACCGCTTCAGCGGTGCGCCTGCCGAAGCCGGGCACCGCCTCGATCTCCTCGAGTCTTGCTTCGCGGAGTTTCTTCACCGAGCCGAAATGCTTGATCAGCGCGGTACGACGAGCTTGCCCCAGTCCCGGCACACCGTCCAATGCGGACACCTGCATCCGCTTGGACCGCTTCTCCCGGTGGTACCGGATGGCGAAGCGGTGTGCCTCGTCGCGCAGCCGCTGCAGCAGGTACAGCGCGTCGGAGGTGCGCGGCAGGATCACCGGATCGGGGTCGCCCGGCAGCCACACCTCTTCCAGGCGCTTCGCCAAGCCGACCACGGCGACGTCGGTGATGCCCAGCTCTGAAAGGACGTCCGCGGCCGCGGTGGCCTGCGGGCCCGCGCCGTCGACGACGAGCAGGTTCGGCGCGTAGGCGAACTTGCGCGGCTTGCCGGTCTCCGGGTCGATGCCCGGGCGGTCCGGATCGACCTCGACGCCCTCGGCGTTTTCCTTGAGGTACCGGGAAAAACGGCGGCGGACGACCTCGGCGATCGACGCGACGTCGCCTTCCTCCGCGGCCTCGCGCAACGCGAAACGCCGGTACTCGGACTTGCGCGGGATCCCGTCTTCGAACACCACGAGCGACGCCACCACGTCACTGCCCTGGATATGGCTGATGTCGACGCATTCGATGCGCAGCGGCGCGGTTTCCAGTGCCAGGTAGTCCTGCAGTTCCGCCAGCGCGGCCGAGCGGGCCGTGAGGTCGCCGGCGCGGCGCAGTTTGTGCTGGGTGAACGCCTCGCCTGCGTTACGCGTCACCGTCTCCGCGAGCGCGCGTTTGTCGCCGCGCTGCGGCACCCGCAGGCTCACCCTCGAACCGCGCAGCCCGGAAAGCCATTCGCCGACTGCTTCCGCGTCGGCGGGCAGTTCGGGGACGAGCACCTCGCGTGGCACCGGCGACCCGAGGTCGGGGTCGTCCGCGCGTTCGGCCTCTTCGCCGTAGAACTGCGTGAGGAAGTGGTCGACGAGGTCCTTGACGTCCATCTCCTCGGCCTTGTCGATCACCCAGCCGCGCTGGCCGCGGACCCGGCCGCCGCGCACGTGGAAGACCTGGACAGCGGCCTCGAGTTCGTCGTGGGCGAAGGCGACGACGTCGGCGTCCGTCCCGTCGCCGAGCACCACCGCCTGCTTCTCCATCGCCCGCCGGAGTGCGCCGAGGTCGTCACGCAGCCGGGCGGCGCGCTCGAATTCGAGCTCTTCGGACGCGGCCGCCATTTCCTGTTCCAGGCGGCGGATCAGCGCGTCGGTGCGGCCGGCGAGGAAGTCACAGAAGTCTTCGACGATGCCCCGGTGCTCGTCGGCGGAGACCTTGCCGACGCACGGCGCGGAGCATTTGCCGATGTAGCCGAGCAGGCAAGGCCTGCCGATCTGGCCGTGCCGCTTGAAGACGCCCGCCGAGCAGGTGCGCGCCGGGAACACCCGGAGCAGCAGGTCGAGCGTGTCGCGGATGGCCCAAGCGTGCGCATACGGCCCGAAGTACCGCACGCCCTTCCTCCGCGCGCCGCGATAGACGTGCAGGCGCGGGAACTCCTCGTTCATCGTGACGGCGAGCATCGGATAGCTCTTGTCGTCGCGATAGCGGACGTTGAACCGCGGGTCGAACTCCTTGATCCAGTTGTACTCGAGCTGGAGCGCCTCGACCTCGGTGCCGACCACGGTCCACTCGACGCTCGCCGCCGTCGTCACCATCTGGCGCGTGCGCGGGTGCAAGCCGGTGATGTCGGCGAAGTAGGAGTTCAACCTGCTGCGGAGGCTTTTCGCCTTGCCGACATAGATGACCCTCTTCGTGGCGTCACGAAATTTGTACACGCCAGGGGCGTCCGGGATGCTCCCCGGCGAGGGACGGTAGGTGGTCGGGTCAGCCACGTCGTCAAGCCTATGGGGCACCACCGACAGTCTTACGAGCCCCCGCCCTAAGGCCGGGTCCGGTCAACCCTTCGAGTGGCCATTCCCACGATCCGGTCCGTATTTCACTACGTATACCGACCTAAGTCGGGTATTGGGCCGGAACCGACGTTCGTTGGTTCCTAGCGGGTGAACAGGGTGATTACTTTCCGTCTCAGTTCCACTTCACTCGGTTCTTCGTCAGATGACGCTCGAAAGGACTCCTGCACCGTGAGCCGTCTTCGCACGCTGGGCGCCGCCACCCTCGCCGCCGCAGCCCTCACCATGACCGCCGGCGTCGCCTCCGCCGGCACCCCGACCGGTGTCCAGCCCAACATCGTGGGCGGCGGCACCGCCCCCACCGTGAGCTGGGGTGCCCAGGTCTACGTCAACACCCCGGGCCGTCAGTGGGACGGCTTCAACTGCTCCGGCAGCGTCATCGCCCAGCGCTGGGTCCTGACCGCCAAGCACTGCCTCGACTCCGACGGCACCGGCATGCGGGTCCGCGTCGGCAGCAACCAGCTCCAGGGCGGCCGCGTGATCGCCGTCGACCGCAAGGTGTCCTCGCCCGCGGGCTCCGACATCTCGCTGCTGCACCTGGCCTCGGACGCCGGTGTCACGCCGATCGGCCTGGCCAGCTCGAACCCGTCGAGCGGGTCCACCAACCAGCTCTACGGCTGGGGCCGTGAGACCCCGACCGGCCCGCCCGCCTCGGCGCTGAAGGTGGCCAACGTCCGCGTCAGCGGCAGCTCCTCGGACGCCTACGGCGGCCCGGCCATCCAGAGCGTCGGCATCAACGGTTCGGCGTGGAAGGGCGACTCGGGCGGCCCCCAGGTCTCCAACGGCGTCCAGGTCGGTGTCGCTTCGACCGTGCAGAACCAGAGCGGCTCGAACACCCGCGGCACCAACAACTACGGCAGCGTCGCTTCGGCCCGCTCCTGGATCCGCACGACCGCCGGGGTCTGACCTCTTCCCCGGCGGGGCCCCTCCGAGACGCGACCCGTCTCGGAGGGGCCCCTTTCGCGTCGGCTTGTCGGTAGGGTGTGGGACGCTCGCGGGCATGCGGATCGCGACCTGGAACGTGAACTCGATCGGGCCCCGGCTGCCGAGGGTGCTGGACTGGCTCGGCTCGGCACAGCCGGACGTCCTGTGCCTGCAGGAACTCAAGAGCGGCACCGATGCCTTCCCCGTCGACGCCGTACGGGAGGCGGGCTACGAGACCGCCGCGTACGGCATCGGACGCTGGAACGGCGTGGCCATCCTGTCCCGCGTCGGCCTGGAAGACGTGACGCGCGGCCTGACCGGCGAACCCACCTTCGATGACAAGACCGACGCGCGGGCCATCGGCGCCACCTGCGGCGGGGTGCGGCTGTGGTCGGTGTACGTGCCGAACGGGCGCGACCTCGAGAACCCGCACTACGACTACAAACTCGCCTGGCTCTCGGCGCTGGAGGCGACCGTGCGGGAGGAGCAGGCGCGCGGCCTGCCGTTCGCGGTGCTCGGCGACTTCAACATCGCGCCCGCCGACGAGGATGTCTGGGACATCGGCGTGTTCGCCGAGTCGACGCACGTGACCGAGCCGGAGCGGAAGGCGCTCGCGGCGCTGCGCGATCTCGGGCTGTCCGACGTGTTCCCGCGGCCGCTGAAGTACGACCACCCGTTCACCTACTGGGACTACCGGGCCGGGAACTTCCCGAACAACAAGGGAATGCGGATCGACCTCGTGTACGCCGACTCCCGTGTCTCCGATGCGGTGACGGATTCCTATGTAGACCGTGACGCGCGGAAGGGCAAGGGGCCCTCGGATCACGCGCCGGTCGTGGTGGATCTTTCGCTTTAGGGGCTCGGTACCTGGCCTGCGGTCCGGCTCGCAAGTGCGATGAAGGGGCGGGATGGTACGGACTTGCGGACCCTGCGGGGTGCGTGGGTCGAGGTGGTCGTGAGTGGTAAGTGTCGTTAGAACGGCACTTACCACTCACGACCACCTCGACCGACGCCTGACCTGCTGTGCGACGGTCCCCCAACGCCATGAAAGGTCCTTTCCTGGCAAATTTCGCAAGGAAAGGACCTTTCATAGCACTGGAAAGAGCGCGAAGAGCGTCAGCCGTTCCAAGCCGCCTTGTGCAGCCGCCGCAGCGCCCGCACCGCGGCCACCGCGCGTTCCCGGTCCACCGCCTGCACGGCCATGACCGAGTAGTACTCGTCGTCCGGCAGCTCCAGCCGCGCCCACGAAGCCCCGTCCGGGAAGCTCACCGAAAGCACTTCGCTCCACGCGAACTTCTTGGTCATCAGCACGTTCCGGACCTCGATGCCGTCGGCGTCGGCCTTCACACGCGCGGTCGCGAACAGCATCGTGCCCGCGGCGAGCAGGACGCCGATGCCGATCATCGCCGCCTGGTCGGACGGCTGGAAGATCACACCGGTGTCCGAGCCGCGCAGCAGCACCGCGACGACCACGAACGTCGCCAGCAGGATCACCGCCAGCACCGAGCACATCACCAGCGCACGGCGGGGCCGCACCACCACGACCTCGGACTTTGTCATCACATCCGCCTCGACGCTCACACGAAGCCCCGCTCGGTCCACGGCTGACGCAGGTTCCGCAGCGCGTGCGCGGCGTCCAGCGCGGCGACGGTCGCTTCGTAGCCCTTGTCCTCGACGGAGCCGGGCAGACCGGACCGGTCGAGGGCCTGCTGTTCGGTGTCGCAGGTGAGCACGCCGTTGCCGACCGGGGTGCTCTCGTCGAGCGCGACCCTGGTCAGGCCCGCGGTGACCGCGTCGCAGACGTACTCGAAGTGCGGCGTCCCACCCCGGACGACCACACCCAGCGCGACGACGGCGTCGTGCGTGCGGGCCAGCGCCTGCGCGGCGACGGGCAGTTCGACGGCGCCCGCGACGCGCACGACCGTCGGCTCTTCCTCCAGGTCGGCCGCCTTGGCCGCCTCGAGGGCGCGTTCCAGCAGGGCACTCGTGATCTTCGTGTGCCAGCGCGTGGCCACGATCCCGAGGCGGATGTTCTTACAGTCGGACAGGTCGAGTTCGACGTCCGGACGGCCCTCGCCGCTCACCGCGTGCCACCTCCGTTGCCCTGGTCGACTTCGGCGCCGACCTGGTCGTAATGCTCCAGCTGGGACAGGTCGTGCCCCATCCGGTCCCGCTTGGTCTTGAGGTAGCGCAGGTTCTCCGGGTTCGGCGAGATCGGCAGCGACACCCGCCCGGTGACCCGCAGGCCGTAGCCCTCCAGGCCGACCCGCTTGGCCGGGTTGTTCGTCAGCAGCCGCATCGAGCGGACGCCGAGGTCGCACAGGATCTGCGCGCCGGTGCCGTAGTCCCGCGCGTCGGCGGGGACGCCGAGCTGCAGGTTCGCGTCGACGGTGTCCGCGCCGGCGTCCTGCAGCTGGTAGGCCTGCAGTTTGTGCAGCAGCCCGATGCCACGGCCCTCGTGACCGCGGATGTAGAGCACGACACCGCGGCCTTCCTTGGCCACCGCTTCGAGCGCCGCCTCCAGCTGCGGACCGCAGTCGCAGCGCAGTGAACCGAAGACGTCGCCGGTGAGGCATTCGGAGTGCACGCGGACCAGGATGTCCTCGCCGTCGGAGATCTCGCCGTAGACGAACGCGATGTGCTCGATGCCGTCGAGCAGGCTGTCGTAGCCGACCGCGCGGAACGTGCCCGCCGTCAGCGGGATGCGCGCCTCGGCGACCCGCTCGACCTGCTTCTCGGTGCGCCGCCGGTACGCGATCAGGTCGGCGATGGTGATCATCTTGAGGTCGTGGTCCGCGGCGAAGACCTCGAGCTCGTCGCGGCGGGCCATGTCGCCCTCGTCCTTCTGCGACACGATCTCGCAGAGCACGCCGGACGGCGAGAGTCCGGCGAGCCGGGCCAGGTCGACGGAGGCTTCGGTGTGCCCGGGGCGCCGCAGGACGCCACCCTGCTTGGCGCGCAGCGGGACCACATGGCCGGGACGCCGGAAGTCCGCCGCCGTGGACGCCGGGTCGGCGAGCAGCCGGACGGTGTGCGAGCGGTCGGCCGCGGAGATGCCGGTGGTGATGCCCGCGGCGGCGTCGACCGTGACGCTGTACGCGGTGCCGCGCTGGTCCTGGTTCGTGTGGTACATCGGCGGCAGGTCGAGCCTGTCCGCCTCGGCCTCGGTCAGCGCCACGCAGACGTACCCCGAGGTGTAGCGCACCATGAAGGCCATCAGTTCGGGCGTGGCCTTCTCCGCCGCGAAGATCAGGTCGCCTTCGTTCTCACGGTCCTCGTCGTCCACCACGACGACCGGACGGCCCGCCTTGATATCGGCGATCGCCGCCTCGATGAGCTCGGCGTTCACGGCCACCCCGCCTCCACAGGGGGTCAGATCAGCCGACCCCGGAATCGCACTCGTCTCAGTCACGCCCGCTCCTCCGTACCGCCATTGTCCCCCTGCGCGCGCAGGTGCGGCATGGCCAGCTTCTCGACGTACTTGGCGACCACGTCGACCTCGAGGTTCACCAGGTCGCCCGGGGTGTTCCGGCCCAGCGTGGTGAGTTCGAGAGTGGTCGGGATCAAGGCGACCGCGAACTCCTCGTCGGTCACCGAAGCGACCGTGAGGGAGACGCCGTCGACCGCGATCGACCCCTTCTCGACCACGTACCTGGCCAGTTTGCCCGGCAGGGCGAACGAGGTGAGCCCCTGCTCGTCCCGCTTGAGGAAGACGCCGGTGCCGTCGACATGGCCCTGCATGATGTGCCCGCCGAGCCTGCCGCCCGCCGGCGTCGCGCGTTCCAGGTTCACGACGTCGCCGACGTGTACCTTCGCGAGGCTGGAGCGCTGCAGGGTTTCGTGCACGACATCGACGGTAAACTCACCGCCCGCCACCGCGACCACGGTGAGGCACACGCCACTCACCGCGATGGAGTCGCCGTGACCGGCGTCGCTGGTCACCAGCGGCCCCCGTACGGTCAGCCGCGCGGCGCTGGGGACCTGCTCGACCGCGGTGACCTCGCCGAGTTCCTCGACAATGCCGGTGAACACTCCTGCTGCCCTCCTCCTGGGTCGCACCGTCGCTGGAACGGTGCTTGCCCCATCCAACACCCAACGGGGCCGTTTCCTTCTCCTGACCCGATAGGTGGATCAAGAGCCGGGATCAGCCGCGGGCGCGGGCCGCCTGCTCGCGCAGCGCCGCGACGGCCTTACCAGGATCTTCGGCGCCGTAGACGGCGGAACCGGCGACGAAGCAGTCCACGCCGGCCTCGGCGGCCCGCTCGATGGTGTCGGCGTTGATCCCGCCGTCGATCTCGACGACGAGCTTGAGGTGCCCGGTGTCGACCAGGCGCCGTGCGGTGCGCACCTTGTCGAGGACGCCCTCGATGAACGACTGGCCGCCGAAGCCGGGCTCGACCGACATCACCAGCAGCGTGTCGTAGTGCTTGAGGGTGTCGAGGTGGTCCTCGATCGGCGTGTTCGGCTTGATCGACAGACCGGCCTTCGCCCCGGCGGCGCGGAGGTTCTTCGCCAGCGCGACAGGGTCGTGCGCGGCCTCGACGTGCACGGTGACGTTGTAGGCGCCCGCCTCGGCGTACCCGATGGCCCATTTGTCGGGGTTCTCGATCATCAGGTGGCAGTCGATCGGCACGTCGGTGGCCTTGATCAGCGACTGCACCACGGGCAGCCCGAGGGTCAGGTTCGGCACGAAGTGCGCGTCCATGACGTCCACGTGGACCCAGTCGGCGCGCGTGTCGCCTTCCCCCGCGACGGCGCGGATCTCGTCGCCGAGCCGGGCGAAGTCCGCGGAAAGGATGCTGGGTGCGATCAAAGGTCGGTGAGCCACGCGCCCGAGTGTAGGAGGACGCCGCTAACGCCCGCTAACCGGCTGTGACCGGCGCCGGTGGTCTTGAGGATGACGCGAAATGGCACCGGAGTGGGAGGTGCGCGCACGCGGCGCCGAATAGCGTTCTCGTCATGGTCAACCCACTCACAACCCTGGTGCGGATCGGTAGTTACCGCAGCGTGCCCTTCGGTCTCCTCGGCATGGCGGCGACGGCGATCCCGTTCCCGATCGCACTGATCCCCGCCGTCCTCCTCCCCGGCGACGCGAGGGTGAAGCTCGTCTACGGGATGCTCGCGATGGGTGTCCTGGTCGGGCTGATCGGGTTGGCCGGGCCGATGCGGCGGGTCGGCATCTGGTTCTCCAACCAGATGCTGGGCACCCGGATCGCGCAGCCCCCGCCGCACACCAAGATCGCCTGGGCCGAACGCTGGCGTTCGGCGGCCTGGCTGCTCCTGCACGCCGGGCTCGGCTGGGTGCTCTTCGGGATCGGCTGCTTCCTGATGATCGGCTTCGCGTTCGCCGTGATCTGGCTGGGCGGCGGTGGCAGCCCCATCGAGTTCTTCGGCGAACGGGTCACGATCGAAGCCGGCGCCGCCGGGCTGTGGACGGTGCCGATCGCGCTGGTCACGCTCGTCGTCATCGCGTACGTCCTCGCCGGTTTCACCAAGCTCTTCCAGTACAGCGCGCTCTCGCTGCTGGGCCCGTCGGCCGCCGAACGCGTCGCCGCGGCCGAGGTCCGGGCGAACCACTTCGAGCAGCGCAACCGGCTGGCTCGCGAACTGCACGACTCCATCGGCCACACCCTGACGACGTCGACCATCCAGGCCGCCGCGGCCGCCGAACTGGTCGATTCCGAACCGCGGCTGGTGCGCCGGGCGCTGGGCACCATCGAGGAGTCGTCCCGGGCGGCGCTCGAAGACCTCGACCACGTACTCGGCCTGCTGCGGGAGGACCGGTCGTCCCGTGAACCCGAACGACGGCTCATCGAAGTCGGCACGCTGGCCGAGCGGGCGCGATCCGGTGGCGCGGTGATCGACTACGAACTGACCGGGCCCGCCGCCGAACTGCCCGCGACCCTTTCGCGGGAGGCGTACCGGATCGTCCAAGAAGGACTGACGAACGCGTTGCGGCACGCCCATCCCGGGCCGGTGACCGTCCGGGTCGCGGTGCTCGCCGACGCGCTGCGGATCGAGATCGTGAACCCGCTCGTGGAGCACGCGGCCGCGTCCGGCCGCGGCGGCAACGGCCTGCCGGGGCTCACCGAACGCGTCGAGGCGCTGCGCGGCGAGCTCATCGCGGGGCCCGCGATCGACGGGGAACCGCTGTGGCGGCTGGTGACCACGATCCCGCTACGGTCACGCTCATGACCCTGCGTGTCCTGATCGTCGACGACGAACCGCTGCTGCGCGCCGGCTTGCGCTCGCTGCTGGGCAACCAGCCCGACCTGACCGTGGTCGGCGAGGCGGGTGACGGCGGCGAGGTGGTCGACCTGGTGCGGCGGGCGACTCCCGACGTGGTCCTGATGGACGTCCGGATGCCGCGTGTCGACGGGATCGAGGCGACCCGGCGGGTGCTGGCCGAGATCCCCGAACCGCCGAAGGTCCTTGTGATCACGACGTTCGACAACGACGACTACGTCTACGACGCGCTGCTGGCCGGGGCGAGCGGATTCCTGCTCAAGCGGGCGCGCAAGGAGGAGTTCGCGCACGCCATCCGGACCATCGCCGCCGGGGAGACGCTGCTGTTCCCCGACGCCATCCGGCGGATGGTCACCGCGCGCCCGGCGCCGTCCGGCCTGGCGCCGCGGCCGTCGTCGCTGACGAAACGGGAGACCGAGGTGCTGCGGCTCATCGCCACCGGGATGTCCAATGTGGACATAGCGGCCGATCTGGTCATCAGTCTCGAAACCGTCAAAACCCATGTGGGCAACATTTTCGGCAAACTGGGCGCGGCCAACCGCAGTCAGGCGGTGGTGTTCGCTTACGAGAACGGCGTCGTCGCACCGGGTCACAGCCTGCGCTAGCGGACGGCCGTTGTTCCACTCGCGTTCATCCGGAAACCCCCGGCCGCACACATGCGCGGTGACTAATGGGATTGCCCCATTCCCCTGGTATCCCAAGGAGATTTTCGATGGCTTCGCTGTTCACAGGACGGCGCAAATGGCTCGCGGGCGGGGCGCTCGGCGTCACGCTGATCGCGCTGGCGCCCGCCGCTCTCGCCGCCGGCGACGACGCCCGCCTCGCGTCCGCGCAGGGTGACCGCACCCAGGACGTGCGCGCCGCGATCAAGGGCGGCCACGCCCGCAACGTCATCCTGTTCATCGGCGACGGCATGGGCCAGTCCGAGATCACCTCGGCGCGCAACTACGAGCGCGGCGCGGCCGGACGGCTCGCGATGGACGGCCTCCCGCTCACCGGCGACTACACGACGTACGCGGTCGAGAAGAACAACCCCTCGAAGCCCGACTACGTGACCGACTCGGCCGCCTCCGGCACCGGATGGGCCACCGGCGTGAAGACCTACAACGGCGCGATCTCCGTGGACCCGTACGGCAACGCCGTCCCGTCGATCCTCGAGATCGCCAAGCGTTCGGGCCTGCGCACCGGCGACGTCACCACGGCCGAGGTCCAGGACGCCACCCCCGCGGTGCTCGGCTCGCACGTCGTCAACCGCGACTGCAAGGGCCCCGACGAGACCAGCAAGAAGTGCGCGGCCAACGCCAAGGAGAACGGCGGCGCCGGGTCCATCGCCGAACAGCTGGTGCAGACCAAGCCGGACGTCCTGCTCGGCGGCGGCGCGAAGTACTTCGACCAGCAGGTGAAGGCCGGGAAGTTCGCCGGCAAGACCGTGCTGGAGCAGGCGAAGTCCGCCGGCTACCAGGTGGTGAACACCGCGGCCGACCTCGACGCGGCCAAGCCGGGCAAGCCGCTGCTCGGCCTGTTCGCCGCCGGCAACCTGCCGGTCAACTGGACCGGCCCGGCCGCGAAGCTGGGCGGCACCCCGCCGACCCGCTGCACGCCGAACCCCGCGCTGCCCAAGACGCAGCCGAAGCTGGCCGACCAGACCCGCAAGGCGCTCTCGCTGCTCGACGACCGCCGCAAGGACAAGGGTTTCTTCCTCCAGGTCGAGGGCGCGAGCATCGACAAGCAGGACCACGCCGCCGACCCGTGCGGCCAGATCGGTGAGACGATCGACCTCGACCAGGCCGTCGCGGCCGGGCTCGCGTTCGCGCGCAGCAACCCCGAAACCCTGGTGATCGTCACCGGCGACCACGGCCACACCAGCCAGATCATCGGCAACGGCACCGTCAGCCCCGGCCAGACCGCGACCCTGATCACCAACGAGGGCGCGAACATGACCATCAACTACGGCACCGGAATGCCCGGCTCGTCGCAGGACCACACCGGCACGCAGATCCGCGTCGCGGGCTACGGGCCGCAGGCGGCGAACGTCGTCGGCCTGACCAACCAGACCGACCTCTTCGACACCTTGAAGCGCGCGCTGCGTCTGCGCTGATCGGTTTCGGGAAGGTGGGGCAGGCCCCCGTCGAGGGGTGGGGGTCTGCCCCATGGCCGCTTTCCTGCGGCTTCCCTAGCTTTGCTTCATGCGAAAAACCTTGCCAGGCAAGAAGATCGTCGCGGTCGGCTCGCTGATCGCGCTGCTGGCCGCCACCACCGCCGCCCCGGCGCTCGCCGTGACCAAGCCGCACGACGAGGTCGACAAGGCACTGAGGACACTGGTACAGGACGGGGTCCCCGGCGCGCAGGCGACGGTGACGAGCGCGTCCGGGCGGGCGTGGTCGGAACGCGAAGGCGTGGGGAACCTCCGGACCGGGACACCGTTCCCGCGCGGCTCGAAGTTCCGCGCGGGAAGTGTCGCCAAGACCTTCGTCGCGGTCGTGGTGCTGCAGCTGGTCGCCGAAGGAAAGGTGCGGCTGGACACGCCGATCGACCGGTATCTGCCCGGCCTCGTGCGCGGGAACGGCAACGACGGTACCAAGATCACCGTCCGGCAGCTGCTCCAGCACACCAGCGGACTGCGAAACTACTCGCAAGACCTCGACATCGACGAGTGGCGGCATCGCGGCGCCGAGCCCGAAGAGCTGCTGGCGATCGGTCTGGCGGACCGGCCGCTGTTCGAACCCGGCAAGGGCTGGTCGTACTCCAATACCAACTACATCGTCGCGGGCATGCTCATCGAGAAGCTGACCAAGCACTCGGTCTCCGACGAGATCGATGCCAGGATCGTGAAACCGCTGGACCTGCGCAGCACCTATCTGCCGCCGCGCGGCGACGAACGACTGCCGTTCCCGCACGCCAGGGGCTACGCACCGGATCTCGCCGACTACACCGAACTGGACCCGTCGATAGCCTGGGCCTCCGGCGGGCTCGTGTCGACCGGCGAGGATCTGAACCGCTTCTTCGCCGCGCTCACCGAAGGCCGTCTCCTGGAGCGGCCGCAGCTGGCAGAGATGCAACGGACGGTGCCGGTGGATCTGGGTGTTCCGGGCGCGGAGTACGGACTCGGGATCGTCTCGGTCCCGTTGAGCTGCGGCGGAACGTACTGGGGCCACCGCGGGAGCATCCGCGGCTTCTCGACGCTGTCCGGAGCGATCCCGCACGGCAAGCAGGTGAACGTCGTGGTCAACCAGGATCCGTTGTCGGAAAAGGCATCGAAAGACCTGGTGACCGCCGTCGACACGGCGTTCTGCGCCCGCTAAGGCTTCGGGAGCGAGTCCAGCACGGAGGTCCAGGGGGCCTCCGTGCTGAGCCGTGTGGTGGTGACGCCCGCCGATTCGAGGGTGTCGAGATGCCGCCGCCACGCCGGATGGTGCACCCGCGTGTCCTGGATCTGGTAGCCCAGCGCGATCGTGATCCCCGGCGTGCCGAGGACGTCGCCGAGCAGGGTCAGCGCC
Source organism: Amycolatopsis speibonae (assembly GCF_042647925.1). Classification (NCBI taxonomy): domain Bacteria; kingdom Bacillati; phylum Actinomycetota; class Actinomycetes; order Pseudonocardiales; family Pseudonocardiaceae; genus Amycolatopsis; species Amycolatopsis speibonae. Next base: position 179,149 of record NZ_JBHRWK010000012.1, on the reverse strand, counting down.
TGGTTGTCGGCGATGCCCAGCGCCAGTTTCGCCACGGAGTTCGCGGACGCGGGCGCGAACAGGAACACCGAGGGATCCGGATGTGGCCGGGGTTCGCCCGGCAGCCGGGAGGTGCTGCGGACCGGCAGCCCGGTGCACGCTTCGAGGTCACCGAGCCCGCCGGTCTTCTCCAGCCAGCGGGCCGCGGTCGGGGTCAGCGTGATCGCGAGCTCCCAGCCACGGTCCGCGGCCGGTTTCGCGAGCTGCGCGGCGAACCGGGTGTCCAGTCCGCCGCACGAGCTCGCGACCAGGCCGAGGACCCTGCTCACCCGGCGGTTTCCGGCTTCCGCAGGACGGCGCAGAACATCGCGTCGGTGCCGTGGCGGTGCGGCCACAGCTGGACGTACGGGCCGTTGCCGAGCTGCGGGACGTCCGGGAAGAACGGCCGCGCGTCGACGATCTCGGCACCGGCGCGGCGCGCTGTCTCCCCCACGACGCCTTCGGTCTCGGCCAGATGCGGCGAGCAGACGACGTAGGTGACCACACCGCCGGGGCGGACCAGGTCCAGCGCCGCGGTGATCAGCTGGCCCTGCAGTTTCGTCAGGTCCGAGATGTCGCTGGGCTGACGGCGCCAGCGCGCCTCGGGGCGGCGGCGCAGCGAGCCGAGACCACTGCACGGCGCGTCGACCAGGACCCGGTCGTAGCCCGGTTCGAGGTCGGTCTCGCGGCCGTCGGCGACGTGGATGGTCACCGGAAGCCCCTGGACGGCGTTCTCGATCAGCTTCGCGCGGTGCGGCGCCTTCTCGACGGCGTCCACGGTCGCGCCGCTGATCGACGCCAGCGCGCCCAGCAGCGCGGCCTTGCCACCCGGGCCGGCGCACAGGTCGAGCCAGCGCTCGTCGGAGCCGGTGAGCGGGACCTTCGTGACGGCGACGGCGCACAGCTGGCTGCCCTCGTCCTGGACCGCGGCCAGCTTTTCCTTGATCGGCTCGATGTCGCCGGGGTCACCGGAGCCCGAGGGCATCCGGACGCCGTAGGGCGAGTACGGGGCGACGTCGCCGCCGGTGATGGCGGCCAGCTCGTCGGCGCTGATCTCGCCGGGCCGGGCGACCAGGTGCACGTCGGGACGGTCGTCGTCGGCCTCCAGGGCCGCCTTCAGCTCGGCTCCCTTGTCCCCCAGCGCTTCCGCGAACGAACGCGCGACCCAGCGCGGGTGCGCCGTCCGCAGCGCGTAGGCGCCGATCGGGTCGGCGGCCTCGTCCGGGGCCAGCTCGTTCAGCCAGGTGTCTTCGTCCTTTTCGGACACTGAGCGCAGCACCGCGTTCACGAAACCCGCGATCCAGGAACCGACTTCGGCGCGGACGAGGTCCACAGTGGCCCCGACGGCGGCGTGCTGGGGAATGCGGGTGCGCAGCAGCTGGTACGCGCCGAGGCGGAGGCCGTCCAGCACGATGGCGTCGACCTTCTCCAGCGGGCGGTCCAGGCAGGCCGCGATGACGGCGTCCAGCATGCCGACCGCGCGGCAGGTCCCGTAGGTCAGTTCGGTGGCCAGCGCCGCGTCACGACCGGAGATCCGGCGGTTGCGCAGCAGTTGCGGCAGCACCAGGTTCGCGTACGCGTCATCTTCCCGGACGGCGCGCAGGACGTCGAAGGCGACCTGCCGGGCCGGGTCGATCTGCGGCGGGCGGCTGGGCCCTTCCCTGCGCGGGCCCGGACGGCCTCGCTCCGGCCTCGACGGCCGGCGTTCCCTACGCTCGTTCACTGCAGGCGCTCTCCTTGTTCGATCCTCGTACCGCGCGCCCAGTCGGTGGCCGCCATCCGCTTCTTCCCCTGCGCCTGCACTTCGCCCAGCCGCACCGGTTTCGACGCCGTGCCGACCAGGACCCGCTTGCGTTCCACGACCAGTTCGCCGGGCGGGGGGCCCGGCTCGTCGACGACCGTCACCGGGCTGAGCTTCAGCCGCTCGCCCCGGAACTCCGCCCACGCGCCCGGTTCCGGGCTGACCGCGCGGATCTGCCTGTCGACCGCGGCGGCCGGGTCGGCGAACGACACCCGCGCGTCCTCGACGGTCACCTTGGGCGCGTAGCTCACGCCGTCACCGGTCTGCCCGACCGCGCGCAGCGTGCCGTCGGCGATCCCGTCCATCGTGGACACGAGCAGCTTCGCCCCCGACTCCGAGAGCCTGCCGAGCAGTTCCCCGGCGGTGTCGCTGTCGGCGATCTGCTCGGTGATCACGCCGTAGACCGGGCCCGCGTCGAGTTCCTTGACGATCCGGAACGTCGAGGCGCCGGTGATCTCGTCCCCGGCGCGGATCGCGGCCTGGACCGGCGCGGCGCCACGCCACGCGGGCAGCAGCGAGAAGTGCAGGTTGACCCAGCCGTGCACCGGGATGTCCAGCGCGGCCTGGGGCAGCAACGCCCCGTACGCGACCACCGGGCACGCGTCCGGGGCGATCTCCGCGAGCCGGGCGAGGAACGCGGGGTCGCTCGCCTTCGGCGGGGTCAGCACCTCGATCCCGTGCTCGTCGGCCAGCGCGCCGATCGGGGACCGGACGACCCGGCGGCCACGGCCTGCCTGCGCGTCCGGGCGGGTCACGACGGCGACGACCTCGTGCTGCTCGGACGCGAGGAGCGCGCGCAGCGACGGGACGGCCGGTTCGGGGGTGCCGGCGAAGACAAGGCGCATCAACGCACCTCCACCGAGGGGACGGGTACCTCTGACTGGGCGAACATCGCCGATCAGTCTAGAAGGGCCCCGGTGTCCCGGCGCGCTCGCTATCCCTGTCCTCTCCGGCGAGCGCTATGAAAGGTCCTTTCCTTGCGAATTTCGCAAGGAAAGGACCTTTCATAGCGCGCCTGGGCGAGCTATCCGCGAGGCCAGGGCAGGACCACGGCCGCCGAGCCGCCGCCACGGCGCGTGGGTTCGGCCGCGGCGAGCCACCGGCCGTCCCGCAGCCGTTCGACACCGGTCGCGGCCCCGATCTCGGCGGGCGCAGTCGAGAAGCCCTGCTGCTTGGCCTTCAGGATCGCGAGGACGTCGGTCTGGTCGAGGAACGCCTGCTCGACCTGCGCGGCCGCCGAGTTGCGCTGCGAGGCGCGCGGTTCGGCGATCGCGTCGACCAACTTCAGGCCGCGGTCGATGCGGCCGGTGAGGACCTGCAGCACCGTGGTGATGATCGACGCGCCACCCGGCGAACCGACGGCGAGGAACGGCTTGCCGCCCTCGAGCACGATGGTCGGCGCCATCGACGAACGCGGCCGCTTGGCCGGGCCCGGCAGGTTCGGGTCGGGCACGCCCGGCGTCACCGGGGTGAACGAGAAGTCGGTGAGTTCGTTGTTGAGCAGGAACCCGCGGCCCGGCACGACGATGCCGCTCCCGCCCTCCTGCTCGATGGTCAGCGTGTAGGCGACGACGTTGCCCCACCGGTCGGCGACCGTGAGGTGCGTGGTGTTCTCGCCCTCGTACGGCGTCGGCGCGGCGTTCGTCCCCGCCACGCACGGTGCCGGTTCGCGCGGGTCGGCGGGCGCGACCGGGCTCGTCCCGGCCTTCGCGGGGTCGATCAGGCACGCGCGGCTGTCGGCGAACTTCTGGCTGATCAGTTCCTTGGCCGGGACGTCGACGAAGGCCGGGTCGCCGATCCACCGGTTGCGGTCGGCGAAGGCGTACCGGGTCGACTCCAGGAGGTAGTGCAGGTAGTCGGCCTTCTCCAGCTTGGAGAGCTTCGTGTTCTCGAGGATGTTCAGCGCCTCGCCGACGGTCAGCCCGCCGGACGACGGCGCGGGCATGCCATAGACGTCGAGACCGCGGTACTCGGTCTTGGTCGGCTTCCGCTCGACGACGCGGTACTTGGCGAGGTCGGCCGCGGTCAGGTCGCCAGGGCGGACGTTCAGCGTCGACGCGGGGTCGACCGGCGGTTTCCGGACCGCGTCGACGACGTCCGCGCCTATCGGGCCGCGGTAGAGCACGTCGGTGCCCTTCGCGGCGAGTTGCGCGTACGTCCCGGCGAGGTCCGGGTTCTTGAACGTCGTGCCGACCGCCGGCGGCGCCCCGCCGGGCAGGTACAGCGAGCGGGTCGACGGGAACGCCGAGAAGCGGGCGGCGTTGTTCGAGATCTGGGTGTTGAAGGTCTGATCGACGGTGAAACCCTTGCGGGCGAGGTCTTCGGCGGGCTTGACCGCCTTCGCCAGCGACTTGGTCCCCCACTTGCGCAGCGCTTCCTGCCAGGTGGCGGGCGTGCCGGGCACGCCGACGCTCAGTCCGCTGGTGACGGCCTCGGCGAACGGGATCGCCTTGCCGTTCTCGACGAAGAGGTTCTCGTCCGCCGTCGACGGCGCGGTCTCGCGGCCGTCGAGAGTGTGGACCTTGCCGGAGCGCGCGTCGTAGTAGACGAAGAAGCCGCCACCGCCGACACCGGCGGAGAACGGGTCGGTGACCCCCAGCGCGGCGGCCGTCGCGACGGCCGCGTCGACGGCGTTACCGCCCTCACGCAGGATCTTCGTGCCGATCGCGGTCGCGTCGGAGTCGATGCTCGACACCGCGCCCAGGTAGCCGACGGCGACCGGGGACTTGGGCGGTGGTGCCGCCGCCGCGGTGCCGGGAGCGGCGGTGGCGACCAGTGCGGCGATCGCGGTGACTGCGGTGATGCGTCCCAGAGTGCTTCTGTGCGCGGCCATGGCGCGAGTCTGCCCCGCCTGTCCACCCCGGACAAGGCCGTGTCCTGTAAGTCTGTTCGATGGGCTTCGCGAACAGACTTACAGGACACGGCCATGACCCGTCCAGACCTGCGTTCGTCGGTGGTGCGGCCCGGCCGGGATGAGCAGAATGCGCTCCATGAAGACTCCCGGCAGGCGGTGGGGCGCGCTCCTCCCGCTGCTCATCGCTCTCCCCGTCCTAGCGGTCCCCGGCGTCGCGCAAGCCGAAGGCGCGCGTGGCTGCTTCGACGACTCGGCGGCGATCACCGTCGAGGAGAAGCGCCTCGCCGCGACGATGCCGTCGGGCGGCCCCGCGGTCGGCCCGGAGCTGGTCCGGCTCGCCGGATTCGACAAGCTCGTCTCCGACTTCACGACGCGGCTCTGCGCGACGAAGACCGCTTTGCGCGCCGAGAAGCTCGCCGAGACCGCCGGTGACGGGCTCTGGCGGACCGCGGTCGACCGCGCGCAGGGGCGCCGTCCCGATCTCGGCAGCATCGACAAGGCCGACGACCGGCCGCTCTACTGGGCGCGCCTGCGGATGAGCAAGGCGCTGCGCCAGTGGACGCCGCGCTTCCCGCTGTCCACTCCCGCCCGCGCCGACCTGCTGAAGACGTTCGACGTCGGCGCGCGTGGCCTGGACGACTCCCGCTTCCCGTCCGGCCCGAAGCTGCGGCGGGTGCTGGTGAGCGGGTTCGACCCGTTCACCCTCAACGGCGCGGGCGTCCGCATCGCGAACCCGTCGGGCGCGGCCGCGCTGCACCTCGACGGCAAGGTCGTCCAGACCCCGACCGGTCCCGCGCAGGTGCAGGCCGTGTCGTTCCCGGTGGTGTGGAGCTACTTCGACGCGGGCATCGTCGAGGCGGCTTACGGTCAGGCGTTCAAGGACCGCTTCCGGCGCCCGGAACTGATCATGACGATCAGCCAGGGCCGTCCCGGCCGGTTCGACATCGAGCGGTGGGCCGGCGCCTGGCGCGGCGGTTCGCCGGACAACCTCGACGAGGCCGTGAAGGGTCAGGTCCCGCCCGCCAAGGGCTGGCCGCAGCCTGCCGACCAGTTCATCGAAACCACGCTGCCGTACGAAAAGATGCTCGCCGCGCCCGCCGGGGCGTACCAGGTGCAGTACAACCAGGCGTTCTGCGTCTGGCCGGACAGTGGCCGGCCCGGGACCGGGACCGCGGTGTGCCGGACGGACGCGCCGAAGCCCGGTGAGATCGCCGCTTCCGGCGGGGGCGGCAACTATCTGTCGAATGAGTCCATGTACCGGAGCAACCGGCTGCGGACGGGACTCGGCCTGACCGGGATCGCGGGCGGGCACCTGCACACGCCCGTGCTCGGCACGCCCACCGACCCGGCGGCGCTGACCGACGCCGATTTCGAGGCACGGCGGGCGGCGATCTCGTCTCAGATCGTCTCGCTGCTCACCGCCGCCCTGGGCGGCTCGGTGCCGACCAAGCCCACTACGCCGGCTACGGGTGCTTCGGCTCGCGCCGACGTCCTCGCCACCTTCGGCACCACCCTCTGACCCCACGCGATTAGTCCTCTGAATGCGGTAGTTCAGCGTCGGACTACCGCATTCAGAGGACGAAACGCGGGCGCTAGATGAGCTCCAGCGGGTCCAGCTGGATCCGGATGGGCTCGGAGGCCTTGCGGGCGTCCCGGCGCCCGGCCGCGGCGTGGATCTCGGCGGCGAGCGCCTTCCCGTCCGGGCGCGCGACCCGCACCAGGGCCCGCTCCCGTTCGGCGTTGCCGTCCTCGTCGACCTCGCCGAGCGGCACCGGGCCCAGCATCTCGCCGGTCTCCGGGAGACCGAGGTCGTCGAGCAGCGCGGCGACCGCGTCCGGGGTGCCTTCGATACTCGCCATCCGCATCGCGGGCGGGAAGCCGAGTTCGCGCCGCTCCGCCAGTTCGAGGCTCGCGTGCCAGCCCGGGTCCCACCGCACCAGCGCCTGCACCACCGAAAGACCCGCTTCCGCGCCGACGAACACGCGACCGCCTTCCGTCCCCGGCCGCACCAGGGCCGCGGCCGCCATCCAGCGGCGCAGGGTCTCCTCCCCCGCGCGCAGGTCCTGCCGCCCGAGCAGCGCCCAGCCGTCCAGCAGCAGCGCCGCGCCGTAGCCGCTTTCCGCGACCGGCTCGGCTCCCGGCGTGCACACGATCAGCGCCGGTTTCCCGGGCACCGAAGCCAACACCTCCGTCGCCCCCGAAGTCCGCACCGGGAATCCGGAGAACGCGCGGCCGAGTTCCTCGGCGGTTCGCTTGGAGCCGACGACGACCGCCCGCAACCGTACGGAACCGCAAGCGGCGCAATGGAAGTTCGTCTCGGGCACGCCGCACCACCGGCAGGCGGGCGGCCTCGGCGCGCCGTCGATCAGCCCGCCCGGCAAGGACAGCGGGCCCGCGCAGCGACGGCAGTGCGCCGACGTCCGGCAGTTGCCGCAGGCGAGTCCCGGAACGTATCCGCGGCGCGGAACCTGCACCAGGACAGGGAATCCGGCGGCCAGCGACTGTCGCGCCGCCTCGAAAGCGACCGAAGGGAGACGTGCCGCCTTCGCCGCTTCGTCCCGGGCGACGTCGAAGTCCTCGCCCACCGGCGTGACCCGGGGCGCGGCCGCCCGCAGTTCGGGACGCGCCGCCACGAGAGGCTGGGCCCAGCCCGATTCCACCAGGAACTGCGCCTCGGCGGTGCGCGCGAATCCGGCGACCAGCATGGACCCCTTCGCGGCGTGCGCGCGGTCCATCAGCACGTCACGGACGTGCGGATACGGCGCGTGCTGGTCGAGGTGGACGTCGTCGCCGTCGTCCCACACCACGAACAGGCCGGGATCGGCGACCGGCGCGAACATCGCCGCGCGCGTGCCGACGACGACCCGGACAGCGCCGCGCAGCACCGCGAGCCAGCGGCGGTACCGCTCGGCAGGGCCCAGCCCGGCGATCAGCGCGACCACGGAATCGGGGCCCAGCAACGAAACGCACGCGTCGTGCAGCCGCGTGAGATCACGATGGTCCGGCACCACCATCACGACGCCACGTCCGGTGGAGGCCGCCACCGCGGCGGCTTCGGCCAGGCGGCGCGGCCAGTCCTCCCCCGGCAGCGCCTGCCAGACGGCGTTGGCCGGACGCCGTTCCGCGACGGCCTCCAGGAACGCCGGACCGCTCTGGTACTTCTCCCACGCCGTGGTTTCGGGCGCTTCCGGCGTGGGCGCGGGCTCGGCGGGCGGCTCGCCCTCGGCCTTCGCGTGCCGGGACGGGATCGCGAGCCGCAGGACGTCGCTGAGCGTGCCGCCGTACCGGTCCGCGACCGACCGGCAGAGCGCGTGCAGCGCCGGAGGCAGCACGGGTTCGCTGGAGGTCACCCTGTCGATGTACGCGAGCTTTCCGGCGAATTCCGTGGAGTCGGTGCGCTCGACGAGATACCCGTCGACGAGCTGGCCCGCGAACCGGACGCGCACCCGGCAGCCGGGCACGGCGGTTTCATGGAGTTTCTCGGGGATCCGGTAGTCGAAGGTCCGGTCGAGATGCGTGAGCGGGATGTCCACGACGATCCGCGCGACCGGGTTCTCGGGCGCGGGGTTCTGCGCGCCGCGACGACTGGCGCTCTTCGCGCGCGACGGCTTGCCCTTCCGCGCCGGTTCGGCTTTCGGAGGCTCCGGAAGGTCCCACAGCGGGGTCGGTTCGGGACTGCTGCTCACCCGGTGATCTCTACCAGACTCCGTCGCCACTGCCTGTCACCGCGTGCTATGAAAGGTCCTTTCCTTGCGAAATTCGCAAGGAAAGGACCTTTCATAGCACTACGGAGAGCGGGAATCAGGCGCCCGCGGCCGACTTCAGGTCCGCGGCCCGCGCCGTGCTCTCCCACGGGAGACCCAGCTCGGGACGGCCGAAGTGGCCGTACGCGGCCGTCGGCGCGTAGATCGGGCGAAGCAGGTCGAGGTCGCGGATGATCGCGGCCGGACGCAGGTCGAAGACCTCCGTGATGGCGGCCTGGATCTTCGACGGGTCGACCGTCTCGGTGCCGAAGGTCTCGACGAAGAGGCCCACCGGGGCCGCCTTGCCGATCGCGTACGCGACCTGGACCTCGGCGCGTGTGGCGAGACCGGCGGCGATGACGTTCTTCGCCACCCAGCGCATCGCGTACGCGGCCGAGCGGTCCACCTTGGAGGGGTCCTTGCCGGAGAACGCGCCGCCACCGTGACGGGCCATGCCGCCGTAGGTGTCGACGATGATTTTGCGGCCGGTCAGGCCCGCGTCACCCATCGGGCCGCCGATGACGAAGCGGCCTGTCGGGTTGACCAGCAGCCGCACGTTGGAGGTGTCGAGCCCGAGCTCGGCGATCTCCGGCGCGACCACGTGCTCGCGGACGTCGACGCCGAGCATCTGCTCCAGGTCGATGCCGTCCGCGTGCTGGGTGGACACGACCACCGTGTCGAGCCGCACCGGCTGGTCACCGGCGTACTCGATGGTGACCTGGGTCTTGCCGTCCGGGCGCAGGTAAGGGAGCACGCCGTCCTTGCGGACCCGGGTCAGCCGCTGCGAGAGCCGGTGGGCCAGCGCGATCGGCAGCGGCATCAGCTCGGGGGTGTCCGAGCAGGCGTAGCCGAACATCAGGCCCTGGTCGCCGGCGCCCTGGCGGTTGATCTCGTCCTCGTCGGACTCGACGCGCGACTCGTACGCGGTGTCGACGCCCTGCGCGATGTCCGGCGACTGCGAGCCGATCGCGACGTTGACACCGCACGAGTTGCCGTCGAAGCCCTTGGCCGACGAGTCGTAGCCGATCTTCAGGATCACGTCGCGGACGATGGTCGGGATGTCCGCGTAGGCCTCGGTGGTCACCTCGCCGGCGACGTGCACCTGGCCCGTGGTGATCAGGGTTTCGACCGCCACCCGGCTGCGCGGGTCCTTGGCCAAGAGGCCGTCCAGGATCGAGTCACTGATGGCGTCGCAAATTTTGTCGGGATGACCCTCAGTCACTGACTCCGATGTGAACAGTCTGCTCGTGGACGCGGTCACGGTGGCCGTCACTCCCTCACCTAGACGTCTGATGCCTAGAAAGTTAGGCACCCCTCAGCTTGTACTCAAGCCTACTGACTATCGTTCGAGGAGCTCTCAACGCTTCATCAAGGTCACAACAGCGTCCCACAATGTGGACGCCAGTTCGGCCTTGGCTCCCAGCGGGATCGGGATCTCGGTCCCATCGGCCCCGAGCAACCAGCCCGAGTTGTCCTCGGTGCCGAACGCCTTCCCCTCCCCGACGGCGTTCACCACCAGCAGATCCGCTCCCTTGCGCTTGAGTTTGACCCGCGCGTGGTCGAGAACGCCACCCTTGTCGTCCCCGGTTTCCGCGGCGAATCCGACGACCACCTGGCCTTCTGTCCGGTTCCGCACCAGTTCGGCCAGGATGTCCGCGTTGCGCGCGAGTTCGACCACGGGATCCGGCGAATCGTCGGACTTCTTGATCTTGTGATCGGCCCTGCTCGACGGCCGGAAGTCGGCGACGGCGGCGGCCATCACCAGGATGTCGGCGGAGGCGGCCTCGGCGTGCATCGCCTGGCGCATCTCCTCGGCTGTCGACACGTGGACGACCTTCGCGCCCGCGGGTTCCGGCAGCGCGACGGTGTGCGCGGCCACCAAGGTGACCTCCGCGCCACGCTGGGCGGCGACGCGGGCCAGCGCGTAACCCTGTTTGCCCGACGAGCGGTTGCCCAGGTACCGGACCGGGTCCAGCGGCTCGCGGGTGCCGCCCGCGGAAATCGCCACGCGTACGCCTTCGAGGTCGCGCGGGAGGGCGTCCGGGACGGCGAGCAGGAGCCGGGCGAGGTCGACGATCTCGGCGGGGTCGGCGAGCCGTCCCTTGCCGGTGTCCTTGCCGGTGAGCCTGCCGGCGGCGGGTTCGGCGACGACCAGCCCGCGCGAACGCAGCAGCGCCACGTTGTCGCGGGTGGCCGGGTGCTCCCACATCTCGGTGTGCATCGCCGGGAAGAAGGCCACCGGGCACCGGGCGGTGAGCAGGGTGTTCGTCAGCAGGTCGTCCGCGATGCCGTGCGCGGCCTTGGCGAGGAGGTTCGCCGTGGCGGGCACGACGATCACCAGGTCGGCTTCCTTGCCGACGCGGACGTGCTGGACCTCGGGCACTTCGGTGAAAACGCCGGTGTGCACCGGGTTCCCGGAAAGTGCCTCGAAGGTGGCCGCGCCGACGAAGTTCAGCGCGGCTTCGGTGGGGACCACGCGGACGTCATGACCGGATTCGGTCAGTCCGCGCAGGACCTCACAGGCCTTGTAGGCGGCGATCCCGCCGCCTACGCCCAGGACGACCTTGGGTTTACTCAACGGTGTTCTCGGCGGAGTCGCGCCGGGTCACCTTGACGGCCGCCGTGGCCATCGAGTTCCTACTCACCCTCGGTGTGCTCGAGCAGGCCGCCGTGGATCTCGCGCAGGGCGATGGACAGCGGCTTCTCGCGCGGGCCCGGCTCGACCAGCGGGCCGACGTACTCCAGCAGGCCTTCGCCCAGCTGGGCGTAGTAGTCGTTGATCTGGCGAGCGCGCTTGGCCGCGTAGATCGCCAACGCGTACTTCGAGCTGACCTTTTCCAGCAGGTCGTCGATCGGCGGGTTGGTGATGCCTTCGAGCTCTTCGTGAATACCGAGCGTGGACATGGTCGTCACTCGTGGTGCTCCGAATCTTCAAGTGTCAGGTCGCCGATTATCAAGTTTAGCAACTGCTCGGCGGCGTCTCGCACGTCGGCGTTGACGACGCGCTCGTCGAACTCCCCGGCGGCGGCGAGTTCGCGCTCAGCCTCGGCCAGCCTGGCCTTCACCGCGGCCTCGTTCTCGGTGCCGCGACCGGTCAGCCTGCCGACCAGTTCGTCCCACGACGGCGGCATCAGCATCACCAGCCGGGCCTCCGGCATCGCCTTGCGGACCTGCCGCGCGCCCTGGAGTTCGATCTCCAGGATGGCGTTGCGCCCGGCGGCCAGAGCCCGCTCGACGGGCTCGCGCGGAGTGCCGTAGCAGTTACCGGTGAACTCCGCGTGTTCCAGCAGTTCGCCGTCGGTGACCATGCGGTCGAATTCGGCGCGGTCGACGAAGTGGTAGTGCTCGCCGTCCACCTCACCCGGCCTCGGCTTCCTGGTGGTCACCGAGACGCTGAAATAGATCTCCGGATCCAGCTTGCGCAGCTCCCCCGCCACGCTCGACTTCCCGACCCCGGAAGGCCCTGATACGACCGTGAGCCGGTGCCGGGATTCGACTCCCGCCACCGGCTCACCGCCGCGGTCAGCGCCCGGGTTCGCCGGGTGGTCCTGACCGGTGCCGCTCACTCGCCGCTGAATTCGGCCAGCAGCGCCTTGCGCTGCCGGTCGCCGAGGCCGCGGAGACGACGGCTGGGTGCGATCTCCAGTCGTTCCATGGTCTGCTGGGCGCGGACCTTGCCGACACCCGGAAGAGCCTCGAGCAGAGCCGAGACCTTCATCTTGCCGAGGACTTCGTTCTCCTCGGCCTGCTTCAACACGTCGACCAGAGTGGTACCGCCCCGCTTCAGCCGCTCCTTCAGCTCAGCACGGATGCGGCGGGCGGCGGCGGCCTTCTCCAGCGCCGCAGCGCGCTGTTCCTCTGTCAGCTGGGGAAGTGCCACGTTTTCCTCCGGTAGTTCTCAAATCTGGGTGGGTGTGGCGACGGTACCCACCCGTTACCTCGGCCCACAATGCGGGGGTGGCTGGTCATGACGGATTCCCGGGCCTGCTATTGGCCTTTTTCCAGGGGTCCGAGGGAATCCCGTGTCCTCCGAACGGCCGCACGGAGGGATTCGGGGTCCGGTCCGTGCTTGAGGACGTCGCGGGACGACGCGGGGAGCACACCCGGCAGTCCCGGCCCGAAAAGGGCGCGCAAATCGGCCGGAGTGGCCCCCTGGGCCCCGAAACCGGGTGCCAGGACGGGACCGTTCAGCTTGCTCAGATCGAGTTCTCCCGGCGCGATGGTGGCGCCGACGACGACACCGATGTCACCCAGCGGCCCGACACCGGCGTTGTGCGCCGCCGCCGTGTCGACGATGTCCTGCGCGACAGTCTTTCCGTTGGGCAGCAAGGCGTTCTGCAATCCCTGCGCCTCCGGGTTGGAAGTGCGCGCGAGGACGAACAGGCCCTTGCCTTGCGCCTGCGCAACCTCGATCGCGGGAGCCAGCGAGCCGAACCCGAGGTAGGGGGACACCGTTATGGCGTCGGCCTCGAGTTCCGCCCCCGCGGGCAGGAAAGCCGCCGTGTACGCCGCCATCGTGGAACCGATGTCGCCGCGCTTGACGTCCAGCAGGACGAGCGCGCCCGCCTCCCGGCACACCTTCATCGTCTTGGCCAGGACAGCGACCCCAGGAGGCCCGTAGGCCTCGAAAAAGGCCGACTGGGGCTTGATGACCGCGACCTCGGGCGCGATCACCTCGGCGGCGGTGAGGGCGAACTTCTCCAAACCGCCCGCGTCCGCCGGGAGACCCCACGCCTGGAGCAACCCGGGGTGGGGGTCGATCCCGGCGCAGAGCGGTCCCTTTTCCGCGACCGCCCGCGCCAGCCTCGCCCCGAACCGCCCGCTCACGCCTTGGCCTTCAGCGCCGCCTGGAGGCTCTGCAGCGACCGGACGCCGATGTCACCCTTGATGACGGCTTCTATCCCGTGCACGGCCGCCGCGGCGCCCTGCACGGTGGTGATGCAGGGGATGTCCCGTGACACCGCGGCGGTACGGATCTCGTAGCCGTCGATCCGCGGACCGCTGTTGCCGTAAGGAGTGTTGATCACCATCTGCACTTCGCCGCTGAGGATGACATCCACGACGTTCTGTTCGCCTTCGGCCGAACCTTCGTAGTGCTTGCGCACGACGGTGCAGGCGATCCCGTTGCGCCGCAGGACTTCCGCCGTACCCGAGGTGGCGAGGATCTCGAAACCGAGGTCCGCCAGCCGTTTCACCGGGAACACGAGCGAACGCTTGTCGCGGTTGGCGACGGAGACGAAGACCTTGCCCGACGTCGGCAGCGAACCGTAGGCACCCGCCTGCGACTTGGCGAACGCCTTCCCGAAGGAAACGTCGACACCCATGACCTCGCCGGTGGACTTCATCTCCGGGCCGAGCAGCGAGTCGACGCCGTGGCCCTCGGGGGTGCGGAAGCGGTGGAACGGCAGGACCGCCTCCTTGACCGCGACCGGCGAATCGGCGGGCATGTGGCCCCCGTCACCCTCGGCGGGGAGGACGCCGGACGCGCGCAGGTCCTTGATCGACGAGCCGGTCATGATCAGCGCCGCGGCCTTGGCCAGCGGCACCGCGGTCGCCTTCGACACGAACGGCACCGTCCGCGAGGCGCGCGGGTTGGCCTCCAGGACGTACAGGACGTCGTCCTTGAGCGCGTACTGGACGTTCAGGAGCCCGCGGACGCCGACGCCGCGCGCGATGGCCTCGGTCGAGCGGCGCACCGTCTCGATGTCGGTCCGGCCCAGGGTGATCGGCGGCAGCGCGCACGAGGAGTCGCCGGAGTGGATCCCGGCCTCCTCGATGTGCTCCATGACTCCGCCGAGGAAGAGGTCTTCGCCGTCGAAGAGCGCGTCGACGTCGATCTCGATGGCGTCGTCGAGGAAGCGGTCGACCAGCACCGGGTGCTCGGGCGTGACCTCGGTGGCGCGGTGGATGTAGCCGGCCAGGGACTCCTCGTCGTAGACGATCTCCATGCCGCGTCCGCCCAGCACGTAGGACGGCCGCACCAGGACCGGGTAGCCGATCTTGTCGGCGATCCGCTTCGCGCCCTCGAACGAGGTCGCCGTGCCGTACTTCGGCGCGGGCAGCCCGGCGTCGGTGAGGACCTCGCCGAACGCGCCGCGGTCCTCGGCGAGGTGGATCGCGTCCGGGGAGGTGCCGATCACCGGGACACCGGCGTCGGCGAGGCGCTTCGCGAGCGAGAGCGGCGTCTGGCCGCCCAGCTGCACGATGACCCCGGCGACGGTGCCCGACTCCTGCTCGGCGTTGACGACCTCCAGCACGTCCTCGAACGAGAGCGGCTCGAAGTAGAGCCTGTCCGAGGTGTCGTAGTCGGTGGAGACGGTCTCGGGGTTGCAGTTGACCATGACGGCCTCGAAACCGGCCTCGCGCAGGGCGATCGCGGCGTGCACGCACGAGTAGTCGAACTCGATGCCCTGCCCGATGCGGTTCGGCCCGGAGCCGAGGATCAGGACCTTCGGCTTCTCGGTCTGCGCGGTGATCTCCGACTGCGCGGCGGGATCGGTCTCGTAGGCCGAGTAGTGGTACGGCGTCTTGGCCGCGAACTCGGCCGCGCAGGTGTCGACGGTCTTGTACACCGGCCGTACGCCGAGACGGCGGCGCAGCGCGCGGACGCCGTCCTCCCCCGCCAGTTCCGGCCGCAGCGAAGCGATCTGGCGGTCGGAGAGGCCGATCCGCTTGGCGCGCCGCAGCAGCGGCTCGTCCAGCACCAGGGCGTCGCGGACCTCTGAGCCGACCTCGCCGATGAGGGCGATCTGGTCGATGAACCACGGGTCGATGCCCGAAGCCTCGTGGATCTGCTCGACGGTGCCGCCGAACCGCAGCGCCCGCTCCACTTCGTAGAGCCGGCCGTCGTGCGGCGTGCGCAAGGCGTCCAAAATGGACTCCAGCGTCGCGCCTTCGGGGTCGGGGCGGGTCCAGAAGCCGGTGGCCTTGGTGTCGATGGAGCGCAGCGCCTTGCCGAGGGCCTCGGGGAAGCTGCGACCGAACGACATCGCCTCGCCGACGCTCTTCATCGTCGTGGTCAGCGTCGGGTCCGCGCCGGGGAACTTCTCGAAGGCGAACCGCGGCACCTTCACCACGACGTAGTCCAGCGTCGGCTCGAAGGCCGCCGGGGTCTCGCCGGTGATGTCGTTGCGGATCTCGTCGAGCGTGTAGCCGATGGCGAGTTTCGCGGCGATCTTGGCGATCGGGAAACCGGTCGCCTTCGACGCCAGCGCGCTCGACCGCGAGACGCGCGGGTTCATCTCGATGACGACCATGCGGCCGTCGGCCGGGTTGATCGCGAACTGGATGTTGCAGCCGCCGGTGTCGACGCCGACCGCGCGCAGCACGTCGATGCCGACGTCGCGCATGTGCTGGTACTCGCGGTCGGTCAGGGTCATCGCGGGCGCGACGGTGACCGAGTCGCCGGTGTGCACGCCCATCGCGTCGATGTTCTCGATCGAGCAGACGACCACCACGTTGTCGTGCCGGTCGCGCATGAGTTCGAGTTCGAACTCCTTCCAGCCGAGGACGCTCTCCTCGATGAGCACCTCGGTGACCGGCGACTCGTCGAGGCCGGTGGAGGCGAGCCGCTCCAGTTCCTCGTCGGTGTGCGCCATGCCCGAGCCGAGCCCGCCCATGGTGAACGACGGCCGGATGACGACGGGGAGGCCGACGTCGGCGACGGTCGCGCGGACCTCGTCCATCGTGTTGCAGACTCGGCTGCGCGGGGTCTCCGCGCCGATGTCGGCGACGATGTTCTTGAACTTCTGCCGGTCCTCACCGCGCTGGATGGCTTCGACGTCGGCACCGATCAGCTCGACACCGTACTTCTCCAGGACACCGCGCTCGTGCAGGGCGACAGCGCAGTTCAGTGCCGTCTGGCCACCGAGGGTCGCGAGGATCGCGTCGGGGCGTTCCTCGGCGATGACCTTCTCGACGAATTCCGGGGTGACCGGCTCGATGTAGGTGGCGTCGGCGAACTCGGGGTCGGTCATGATGGTCGCCGGGTTCGAGTTCACCAGCGAGACCCGCAGTCCCTCTTCGCGGAGTACGCGGCAGGCCTGGGTGCCGGAGTAGTCGAACTCCGCCGCCTGGCCGATCACGATCGGCCCGGAGCCGATCACCAGCACGTGCTGGATGTCTGTCCTCTTCGGCATTAGTTTTCCTCACTCACCAGGCGCCGCAGACCGTCGCGGAAGACCTGAAAACTCTGGGAACGATTGTTCTCTACATCCATGTGCGGCGCTATTTCGCGCGCGGCCTGCACTTTCCGCAAGCCCTTCCTGTGGTAGCCGTGCTTCCGCAGCACCTGTTCCAGGCCCTCCCATGCACCGCCCGGAATCGCCTCCGGATCGCGGGATTTGGTCTGGCTTCCCAGGCTCAGCGGCACCCTGGGATAGGTCGCGTGCAACGCAGGCACGTCACCGAGGAACCAAGCCTCAAGCTCCTCGATCACAATGCGGAAAAGAGCGGCCTCGGCGGGCAGCCCCACCTCATCGGCGATCTCGACAAGACGAGCTTTGAGCTTTACGCAGTCGTCATTGTCGCGGTCGAGCAGAACCACGATCCTCAGCCCCGTCTCGGCCCAGTAGTACGTGTAGTCCCGAAGCCGAACCGGCAGCCTGCTCACCAGGTCGGCCCTGCCGTTGAAGGGAATGATCTGGTACGCGAACCCAGGAATGATCTTCGGCAGCAAAGATCTGAGAGCGGCCTCCGCCGACGGTTCCTCGACCAGTATTTCGAGGCGGGAGGGACTGAGCACGGTCACGGCCGCTCCGCGAGCGGATCGCCGAACCGGAAGTACCCTTCGGTCCACAAAGCTCCAAGCGCCGCGCCGTCCTCGACCATACGGACGACGGGCGTCTCGTCTGCGGCTCGCTTGGCCTCGGCAAAACCGTCACCGTTTCGCGCGAAGGCCCATACCTCGGAGGGCCGCAGGGCATCGACGAATCGCGGCGCGTGCGTCGCGATGATGACCTGCTCGGCCGCAGCACCCCGCGCGTCGTCCGCCAGGGGATAGTGCAACCGAGGATGCACCTGGTTCTCCGGCTCCTCCAGCAGCAGCACTGCCACCGGGCTGTGCAGGGCCACGAGATAACCCAGTAGCAGCAATGTCCCGTCGGAGATGTTCTCCGGCAGGATCGGCTGCTCGCGACCCCGTTCCTTCAACCGGACGATGTGGCTGCCATCTCCCAATCGGAGCGGCAGGAAGTCCTCCAAACCCGGCACGTAGCGACGCAGGGCACCGAGTATTTCGGCCCATTCGCCGGGCTGTTCCTCTCGCAGATACTCGACCCGCATCGCGAGGTTGTCGCCATTCGGATCCAGACCGGTGCCACGACGAACACCCCGGGTTCCCGACCGCATGGCGGAGACATCCAAGTCGATCAGCTGGATCCCTCCCATGAACTCGAGAAAGCTGGTGATGTGACGATTCCCGGCCAACTGGCCAAGTGCGCTCACCGCGAGCAATCGAGGACCAGTGAGCCGTTGCGATCGCCAGCCGTCGTCCCCTGGACCGCGGATCTGTCCCTCACCGAGCCGGAAGTCGAGGATGCCGACAAGGTTGCCGGATTCGTCGGGTGACCAAGACAACCGCTCGTGAACAGCCAGCGGCACACCATCCTCCTCGTCGACACCGAGGACGTAAACGAAGAGGTCGCCCGCCACCCGGCACGCCACCTCGATCTCCACTGCCCCCGACGAGTCCCTGCTCCTGATCTCCGCAAGCCCGTCGCGACGAGTCCAAGCCGATTCGAGCCCGCCCATGAGTGCCTCATGGACGAAGCTCAGCGCGTCGAAGACCGTGGACTTGCCGCTGCCATTGGGACCGAGAAGCGCCGTGATCGGCGTCAAGCCGTCCAGTTCGACGTCCCGCAGCACTCGGTAGTTGCGGATCCGGATTCGTTCGATCCCAGTGGACAAAGCCATTACTTGGCCTTCTCCATCAAGCTCACGAACTCGTCGAACAGGGGGGCCGCGTCGTGCGGGCCGGCGGCGGCCTCGGGGTGGTACTGCACCGAGAACGCGGGGACGTCGAACGCGCGGACACCTTCGACGGTGTCGTCGTTCGGGCAGTAGTGCGAGATCTGGGCGGCGCCGAACGGCGTCTCGAACCGCTGACCCGGCTCGCCTTCGAGGGCGAAACCGTGGTTCTGCGCGGTGATCGCGACGCGTTTGGTCGCCACGTCGATCACCGGGATGTTGATCCCGCGGTGGCCGTAGCGCATCTTGTAGGTGCCCAGCCCCAGCGCGCGGCCGAGGATCTGGTTGCCGAAGCAGATGCCGAACAGCGGGACCTCCCGCTGCAGCACCGCTTTCGTCAGCTCCGTCGCGTGCGCGGTGGTCGCCGGGTCGCCGGGGCCGTTGGACAGGAACACGCCGTCCGCCTCGACCGCGAGCAGATCGTCCACAGTGGACGACGCGGGCAGCACGTGCACCTCGATGCCGCGGGCGGCCATCATGCGCGGGGTGTTGGACTTGATACCCAGGTCCAGCGCGGCGACGCGGAACTTCCGCTCGCCCTGCGCTTCGACGACGTACGTCTGCTTGGTGCTGACCTCGCCGGCGAGGTCGGCGCCCTTCATCTGCGGGCTGGCCTTGACCTCGGCGAGCATCTCCTCGTCGGTGCCCAGCGCGTCGCCCGAGAAGACGCCGGACCGCATGGCGCCCTGCTCGCGCAGGTGCCGGGTCAGTGTGCGGGTGTCCACTTCGGAGATCCCGACGACGCCCTGGCGCTCCAGTTCCTCGTCCAGCGTGCGCTTGGCGCGCCAGTTGGACGGGGTGCGCGCGGGATCGCGGACGACGTAACCCGAGACCCAGATGCGCGAGGACTCGTCGTCCTCGTCGTTCCAGCCGGTGTTGCCGATCTGCGGCGCGGTCTGGACCACGATCTGCCGGTGGTAGGAGGGGTCGGTCAAGGTCTCCTGGTAGCCGGTCATCCCGGTGCAGAACACCGCCTCACCCAGGCTCCGGCCGCGGGCGCCGTACGCGGAGCCGCGAAACACCCTGCCGTCTTCGAGGACCAGCGCGGCGGGGGTCCTGTTGTTCGCGGTGCTCATCAGGCACCTCCCTTGATGTCGTTGGGAATGTCTTGCAAAGCTTCGATCCACTGTGGATAGTCGTCGACGTCGTCGCCGCGGAATCCGGTGTCCAGTTCGACGTCCCCGGCGAGCCAGGTGACGACCAGCAGGGCGTCGATGCCCATCACCTTCCCGGCCATCCCCTTGTCCTTGCGGACGCCGGTGACCGAGGCGCGCGGGATCCAGAAGTCCGGGGCGCCGCCGCGTTCGATGGCGATGCCGTCTTCGTGCAGCCGCCAGACCGCGCCGGTGCGCAGGCCCGCGCCGCGGGTGACCACGCGCTCCTGCCAGTGCCCCGCCGTCGTCGTGCTGATGTAGACGCCCACCGATTCGATCAGCGCCTCGCCGGGTTCGGCGGGGATCTCGGCGAACGGCGGCACCTGGACGCTCTGCGCCCGCGACTTGCGCCGCCAGCCGCGCCACATCAGGAGGACGCAGACGAGGAAGAAGGCGAAGACCCCCAGGGTCAGCAGAATCCGGTCGCTCATGGTGCGATCTTCCCTTCCCGCGCGGTGATCCGCCCGCGCAGCAACGTCGCCGTCACCACGCCGGGGAGCCGCATTCCTTCGTACGGGGTGTTGCTCGAGATGCTGGCGAGTTCGAAGCCCCGCACGGTCCATTCGGCGTCCGGGTCCACCAGCGTCAGGTTGGCCGGTTCGCCGACCTCGATCGGACGGCCGTGGTCGGACAGGTTCCCGATCTCGGCGGGCCGCTCGCTCATCACCCGCGCGACACCGCGCCAGTCCAGCAGACCGGTCGAGACCATGGTCTCGACCACGATCGACAACGCGGTCTGGAGACCGAGCATGCCGGGGCGGGCCGAGTTCCACTCGCAGTCCTTGTCCTGGACGGCGTGCGGCGCGTGGTCGGTGGCGACGCAGTCGATGACGCCCTCGGCCAGCGCGGTGCGCAGCTTCTCGGCGTCGGATCCGGTGCGCAGCGGCGGGTTGACCTTGTTGACCGGGTCGTAGGTCGCGAGCCGCTCGTCGGTCAGCAGCAGGTGGTGCGGGGTGACCTCGGCCGAGACCTTGGTACCGCGCTCCTTGGCCCACTTCAGGATGTCGGCGGTGCCCGAAGTGGACACGTGGCAGATGTGCAGCCGCGCGTTCGCGTGCTGGGCGAGCAGGCAGTCGCGAGCGACGATCGACTCCTCCGCCGAAGCGGGCCAGCCGGTGTAGCCCAGGCGCGCGGCCTGCTCACCTTCGTGCGCCTGCGCGCCCACGGTCAGCCGCGGCTCCTCGGCGTGCTGAGCGATGACCACGCCGAGCGCCGTCGAGTACTCCAGCGCGCGGCGCATGAGCAGCGGGTCCGCGACGCAAAGGCCGTCGTCGGAGAAGACCTTCACCTGAGCCTCGGACTTCGCCATGGTGCCCAGCTCGGCGAGCTTCTCGCCCTTGAGGCCCACGGTGACCGCGCCGACCGGGTGCACGTCGACCAGCCCGGCCTCCTGGCCGCGCCGCCACACGTGGTCGACGATCACCGCGTTGTCGGCCACCGGATCGGTGTTGGCCATGGCGAACACCGCGGTGTAGCCGCCGAGCGCGGCCGCGGCCGAACCGGTGGCGATGGTCTCGGTGTCCTCACGGCCGGGCTCGCGCAGGTGGGTGTGCAGGTCGACGAAACCGGGGAGCAGCACCTGGCCGCCCGCGTCGATCACTTCGGCGTCTTCCGGAGTGTCCAGGGACCCGATGTCGGTGATGACCCCGTCCTCGACGAGCACGTCGACCGGGTCGCCCTCTCCGTAGGGGCGGGCGCCCTTGATCAGGACGGTAGTCACGCTGCGGCTCCTTCGCTGGCAAGCAGGTGGTAGAGGACCGCCATGCGCACGTGGACGCCGTTGCGGACCTGTTCGGTGATGGCCGAGGCCGGGGAGTCGGCGACCGCCGAGGCGATCTCCATCCCGCGCAGCATCGGACCGGGGTGCAGGACGACGGCGTGCTCGGGCAGGAGCTTCATCCGCCGCTCGTTGAGGCCGTAGGCGATCGAGTACTCGCGCGCCGAAGGAAAAAAGCCCCCGTGCATGCGTTCCGCCTGGACCCGCAGCATCATGACCGCGTCGAGCGCGGGCAGTTCGGCGTCGAGCTCGTGCGACACCGTGACCGGCAGGCTCTCCACCCCGGCGGGCAGCAGCGTCGGCGGGGCGACGAGCACCACTTCCGCCCCCAGCGAGGAGAGCAGGTGGATGTTCGACCGCGCCACCCGGCTGTGCAGGACGTCGCCGACGATCCCGATCCGGCGTCCCTCGAACGATCCGAGGCGCTCCCGCAGCGTCGCGGCGTCGAGCAACGCCTGGGTGGGGTGTTCGTGGGTGCCGTCCCCCGCGTTGACGACCGCCGTCCCGGCTTCGGCGAGCCAGCCCGAAAGCCGCTGCGCCGCCCCGGAAGCGGGGTGCCGGATGATCACGCAGTCGGCGCCGGCAGCGGCCAGCGTCAGCGCGGTGTCCCGCAGCGATTCACCCTTGTTGACCGAGGAACTGGACGCGGAGACGTTGATCACGTCGGCGCTCATCCATTTCCCCGCGATCTCGAACGAGACGCGGGTGCGGGTCGAGTTCTCGTAGAACAACGTGATGACGGTGCGGCCACGCAACGTGGGCAGTTTGCGGACCTCGCGGCCCAGCAAGGTGTGCTTGAGCTCTTCGGCGGTGTCCAGCACGGCTGTCGCGAGCGCCGGGTCGAGCCCGTCGGTGGCGAGCAGGTGCTTCACGATCGGTCTCCTTCTGGTGAAGCGCTGTCCTTCAACGACCGCAGCAGAACCGTGTCCCGTCCGTCCACTTCGGACAGCAGGACCTCGATCCCCTCGGCACGTGAGGTGGGCACGTTCTTGCCCACGTAGTCGGCGCGGATCGGTAGTTCGCGGTGGCCGCGGTCGACCAGCACGGCCAGCTGGACCGCGCGCGGGCGGCCGTGGTCGCGCAGGGCGTCGAGGGCGGCGCGGACGGTGCGGCCGGAGAACAGCACGTCGTCGACCAGGATCACCACCGCGTCGTCGATACCGGTCGGCGGCAGCTGCGAATGTTCGAGCGCGCGGGGCGGGCGGCGGCGGAGATCATCACGGTAGAGCGTGATGTCCAGCGCGCCGGTCGGCGGACGGATGCCGGAGAACTCGGCGATCTTGTCCGCGAGCCGCAGGGCGAGCGGGGTACCCCGAGTGGGGATGCCCAGCAACACGGGTGGAGTCGAGCCACCGGCACCGAGAGCGGTCTTCTCGATGACCTGGTGAGCCATTCGGGCGATCGTACGCGCGACATCCCCGGACGAGAGCAGCTCGCGCTCTCCCGCCGGTTCCGCCGCGCCACGCGGGCGTGACGACAAGGCGGACCTCCTTCCCCGCCTCTCTGGACGGGTCCTTAAAGGACGTCGACTTCCTGCGTAGCGAGGAAATCGAGTCGACACTAGCAGGAACGGAGCCTCATTCTTACGGGTGGCGCGCCCCAGGTGACGAAGGCCTCGCGAAAGCACCCGCTTGACCTGGTGACAACTATGCGTAACCATTACTCTGAGTATTCGACTCTAGGAGTCCCCTGGATCGGTCACCCCGACCGGTTGGGGGTGAGGAAACGGAGAACCACCAGATGGGCGATTACGCCAAGGCGCTCGGGGCCAAGCTCCGCGGGATCCGCCAGCAGCAGGGCCTGTCCCTGCACGGGGTCGAGCAGAAGTCCGGAGGCCGCTGGAAGGCCGTCGTCGTCGGTTCGTACGAGCGCGGCGACCGCGCCGTCACCGTGCAGAAGCTCGCCGAGCTCGCCGATTTCTACGGCGTGCCGGTGGTCGAGCTGCTGCCGGAGGGCCGGGTGCCGTCGGGCGCCGAACCCGCCACGAAGATCGTCATCAACCTGGAGCGCCTTCAGCAGCTCCCGGCGGAGAAGGTCGGACCGCTCGCCCGCTACGCGGCCACCATCCAGAGCCAGCGGGGCGACTACAACGGCAAGGTGCTCTCGATCCGCACCGAAGACCTGCGTTCGCTGGCGATCATCTACGACATGACCCCCGGCGAGCTCACCGAGCAGCTGATCGACTGGGGTGTGCTGCCGCCCGAGGCTCGACCGTCCAAAGAGGACTAGATGGTCCATCGCGCGACCGGAAACACGTCTACGGGCCGTGCCTTGGCAAGGCACGGCCCGTTAACATGAAGGCGGCCCGCAGCCGCGTTTCCGGGGCCTGACGGCCAAAACGCGCGACTCCAAAAGATCAAAAGACCTTGGTCACCTCAGCTTTGGTCGCCTCGGCTCTGGTCACCTGATCGTGGTCACCCTTGTCACAAGACGGCCCTGAGCCTGTCGGCGATCGTGCCGATGCGGCCGAGCACGCCGTTCACGAAACGCGGCGAATCGTCGGTCGACAGCTCCTTCGCCAGCCCGACCGCCTCGTCGATGGCGACCGGGTCCGGCACGTCCGTGGCCCACAGCAGCTCGTAGACGCCGACCCGCAGCACCGCGAGGTCCACCGGAGGCATCCGGTCCAGCGTCCAGCCCTGAGCGTGCTCCGAGAGCAGCTCGTCGATCTGGGTCTTGCGCCCGGTGACGCCCTCGACCAGCGAGATCGTGTAGTCGGCGATCGGGTCGACCTCGACGGAACCGACCCTGCCCGCCAGCAGTGTCACCGCGTCGGCACCACGCTGGGCGGCCTCGTACATCATCTCGACCGCGCGCTTGCGGGCCTGACGACGGCTGATCGGCCCGCCGCGATTCGGGGACTTGCCGGCTTTGCCTGAGTCAGCCATCAGTTGGAGACGCGACCCAGGTAGCGGCCGTCACGGGTGTCGACCTTGATCTTCTCGCCGGTGGTGAGGAACAGCGGCACCTGGATCTCGGCGCCGGTCTCCAGGGTGGCCGGCTTGGTGCCACCGGTGGAGCGGTCGCCCTGCAGGCCGGGGTCGGTGTGCTGGACGAGCAGTTCGACCGAGGTCGGCAGCTCGATGTACAGCGGGACACCCTCGTGCACCGCGACCTGGACCTCGAAGTTCTCGAGCAGGTAGTTCGCGTTGTCGCTGACGGTCTCGGCCAGCACGGTGATCTGGTCGTAGGTCTCCGAGTCCATGAACACGAAGTCCGTGCCGTCCTTGTACAGGTACGTCATGTTGCGGCGGTCGACGGTGGCCGTATCGACCTTCGTTCCCGCGTTGAAGGTCTTGTCGACGACCTTGCCGGTCAGCACGTGCTTGAGCGTGGTGCGGACGAACGCACCGCCCTTGCCCGGCTTGACGTGCTGGAACGCGGTGACGGTCCAGAGCTGGCCGTCGAGGTTGAGGACGAGCCCGTTCTTCAGGTCGTTGGTGGTGGCCACGAGTGTGCAGTCTCCTGTGTCGATCTTCCGGGCCGCCGTCAGACGACCACGAGGTCCTTGGTGCTCAGCGTGAGGAGTTCGGGCGTACCTTCCCGCACGACCAGCGTGTCCTCGATGCGCACGCCTCCGCGTCCGGGCAGATACACACCAGGTTCGACGGTGACGGCCATACCGGCGGACAGTGTACCGACGCCGGTGGTGGCGAGGCTGGGCGCCTCGTGCACCTGCAGTCCGACGCCGTGGCCGAGGCCGTGGCCGAACTCCTCCCCGCGCCCCGCGTCGACGATCACACCACGGGCCGCTTTGTCCACTTCGGACACCGCGGCGCCGGGAAGAACGGCGTCGCAACCCGCCGCCTGCGCACGCTGGACCAGCTCGTAGATCTCTTCCTGCCACGCCGCCGGCTTGCCGATGACGAACGTGCGGGTCATGTCGGAGTGGTAGCCGTCGACCGTGGCACCGAAGTCGATCTTGACGAAACCGCCGGTCACGAGCGCGGCCGAGGTGGGCCGGTGATGCGGGATCGCGGAATTGGCGCCCGCCGCGACGATCGTGTCGAACGACGGCCCCGTGGAGCCGTGGCCGAGCATGCGATTCTCGAGGTCGCGGGCGACGTCCAGCTCGGTGCGGCCCGGCCGGAGCCCGCCTGCGGACACCAGGTCCTCCAGCGCCCTGTCGGCCGCCGCGCACGCCTGGCGCAGCGCCTCGATCTCCTGCTCGTCCTTGACCAGTCGCAGCTGCTCGACGAGACCGGGCGTCCGGACCAGCTCGACGCGGTCGAAGCGCACCTTGAGGTCTTCGTGCTGCTCGACACTGACGTGCTGGCTCTCGAACCCGGTCTTGCCGAGCTTCTTACCGGCCGCCAGATCGGCCAACTTCGCCGCGCTCGCGCGGTCCAGCACCCGTTCGAGATCGGACACCTCTGTCGCCGACTGGACCGTGTAGCGGCCGTCGGTACAGAAGATCGTCTTGTCGTCGCCGCCCTCGTGGACGAGGAGAGCGGCGTTGGACCCGGTGAAGCCGGTCAGGTACCTGATGTTGAGCAGGTCCGTGACCAGCAGCGCGTCCACCCCGGAGTCGGCAAGCAGGGAACGCAGCGCCGCGCGGCGGCGAGAGAAGTATTCACGCACGGCATCGAGTTTAGGGGGTGATCCGCCGGTGGCACGCGTTTCGTCGACTGGTTGCGCCGCCGGTGGTCCGTGAAGGGCCCCTTGCCTACCCTGGAGGTAGCGAAGGAGACCTTGACTACCTCCATTCGCCCCAGACGCACAGCGGCCACAACAGCCACAGCGGCTGCGCGTGAAGGTCGAGTTCATTGCGCTAGGTGCAAGGAGGGGGTCCTTCACGTACTTCAGGCGACCGAGGCGGCGGTGAGGCATCGGTCGGGGTGGTCGTGAGTGGCAAGTGTCGTTCTAACCCCACTTGCCACTCACGACCACCCCGACCCGCCACCCACCGCCGCACTCCCCTCTCGCAGCACTTGAAGGCCCTCTTCACGTACCTCAGGCGGCCAGAGCGGCGGGCGACCACCGGTCGCTACTGGCGAGTTAAGCTTCCCCAATGGCACCGTGGCTGACTCGTGGACTCGTGATGGCGCTGCTGCACGGCGCGGCCGTCACCGTGCTGGCCAAGTACGAGGTCTTCAACCCCACCGACAAGACCCTCTTCACCTCCCTCGCCCTCGCCGTCCTGGTCGGCGCGGCGGCGGGCTGGAGCGCCGTGGACGCCTGGCAGGGCAAACCCGAACGCGGCAGGAACTGGTTCATCGCGGCGCTGATCGCCGGCCCGGTCTCGGGCGTGCTGTACGTGATCGGCCGCGCGGTGTTCGTCGACCAGACCGGCGTCTCGGAGCTCGGCGGCGCGCTCACCGGCGGCGCCGCCTTCTCGGCCCTGCTGGTGCTGATCCCGGCAGGGCTCGGCCTGTTCGTCGGCGGCCTGATCGCCAAGAAGGCACCCGCCGAGGATGACGAGGACGAGGATCAGCCCGCGAGCGGGAAACCGGCCGGGAAGCCGTCCCAGGCCTGATCGCTGATCTCCTCGACGGTCGAGTCGTTCAGCGCCGCGGCGCCCGCGTCCGGCACGGCGTAGAGCTTGCCGTCGAGCACCACGCCGAACCCGCGGCCGGGGGCGCGCACCATTTTCGCCCCGGCGCTCAGGCGGGCGGCCTGCGGGAACTTGTCGACGACCGTGAGCCGCTGGTCCAGCACCTCGCCCGCGAGCGCCGACGCCACCGAGCGCCGGTCGACCCGCACCAGGGTGCCGCCGGCCACCAGGTCGATGGTCCGCTGCGGCGACGGCATCGCGACGCCTTCGAACGTGGTCTTGATCCGGGCGTCGCCGTCGCAGGCCCGCGAGCCGCGCACGTCCAGGCCGAAGTGCTTGAGGTCGGTCGGCGCCCCCGCGCCACCGATGACCGTGGCGCGGACGACGTCGAACGGGACCCTGTCGCAGACGTCGCCCGAGGAGAGCGGCGCGTGGCCGTCGGGCCGCCGGACCAGGCCGGGGCCTTCCTTCCACACGCCGGGGATGATCGACGGCCGGTACGGCTGCGCGGTGAAGTCCCTGGTCCAGAAGGTGAGCGTGGTGCCGGTGTCGGTCTCGTGCGCGATCACGAACGCGTCGAGCGCGCCGACCCACATCAGGTCGGTGCTGAACCC
The DNA here is from genome assembly GCF_042647925.1 of Amycolatopsis speibonae. Lineage (NCBI taxonomy): Bacteria > Bacillati > Actinomycetota > Actinomycetes > Pseudonocardiales > Pseudonocardiaceae > Amycolatopsis > Amycolatopsis speibonae. Next base: position 151,728 of record NZ_JBHRWK010000012.1, on the reverse strand, counting down.
GTCGACCAGCGAGCGCGTGCGCGGCGAGATCGTGGTGGGCTTGGCGACGAAGCCCTGCTCCCCCAGCGTCTCCACGCCCTGGGTGAACGCCGCGTCCTTGGCGCGCAGCAGGAACTGCCCGGCGCCGTTCCACCCGGCGGCCTTGGCCGTGGTGTCGGTGAACAGCACGTAGAACCAGCCGTCGAGGTACACCGCCGAGGGCTGTCCGGCGCCGTAGACGTTGTTGGCGCGGTGCACGTCGTGCGAGGGCCCGATGATGGGCAGCCCGCCCGCCGCCCGGGTCCATTTGAGCCCGTCCGGGCTGGTGGCGAGCCCGATCGAGTTGCCGAGCGCGTGGTCGCCCGCCGCGCCGGTGTAGTACATGTAGTAGGTCGAGCCGACCTTGATCACCGACGGGTCGCAGGTGTGCATCCCGTCGAAACCGCCGGGCGCGCCGGAGAACACCGCCTCCGGGCCGCCACCGGACGGACCGGTGAAGGGACCGTCGACCGACGGAGACTGCGCGTAGAGGACGTCGTCGCCGGGCGGCTGGGCGCTGCCGTACTGGCTGCACCACCACATCTTGAGTTTGCCGCCGTCCCGCATCACGGTCGGGCTGTAGTTGTAGACCGCGTCCTGATCGCCCGCGCCCACCACGCCGCCGCTGGCCCTGGGGTCGCTCGTCGCGAGCTCGACGTCCATCGGCCGCGGCTTTTCCTTGGGCGGCGGGGCTCCGCCGATCCCGCCGCTCTTGCCGTCGGCCTGGGACTGCACATTCCCGTCGCTGCACGCCATGAGGACCGCGCCAGCCGCCAGGAGGGCCACCACGACACGGGCGGGTCGCCGACCCCCACGAAAAAGGCGCATGATGGCCGAGTGTAGCGAGACTTACCCCAGCCGGGTGACGTCAGTACCCGGTAGGGCGACCAATTCCACTTCGAAGCCATCGGCGTTTTCGAGGTAGGCGGCGTAGTGGTGATCACCCCCCGCATACGGAAACTTGTCCGCGAACATCGCCGACCAGCCGTGTTCGAGCGCTTTCGAAGCCAGTTCGTTCACCCGATCGCGGGACTCGACGTGCAGGGCGAGATGGTTCAAACCCGGCGCGGTCCGCTCGTGCTTTTCGCCACTGAGCGCGGGAGAACGCTCGACGACGAGGTACGTCGCGCCGTGCTTCCAGCTGACTCCGGCGGGCCAGCGCTGGAACTCGCGCCAGCCGAGTTCGCCGAGGAGCCAGCCCCAGCTCTCCTCCGCGCGGGCGAGATCCGGCACCCACAGTTCGATGTGGTGCGCGCGACCGTGGTCCGAAGGCAGCGCGACGAACACGCGATGCGGACCGCTGCCGTAGTGGTCGCCGCCGCCGACGTCGAGAAATCCCAAGCGCCGCACCAGGTTCTGACTGGCCACATTGGACTCGCCGACCAGTGCCCACACCGACGACAGCCCGAGCCCGACGAGCCCGTGCGCCAGCAGGGCACGCGCCGCCTCGGTCGCCAGACCCTGCCCGCCGTGCGCACGCGACAGGTAATAGCCGATCTCCGGGACGTCGCCCGGCAATTCCACCGACGGCCGCAGATGCGCGAGGCCGATGACCTCGCCGTCGCGTTCGATCGCCCAGTGCCCCATCCCCGCCGGACCGTCGTAGGACAGCCTGCGGCCGACCATCTCGCGGACCAGGTCCGGCTCGGTCAACGGAACCGCGAAATGCGCGCTCATCTCCGGGTCGGCGAAGAGCTTGACGATCGCCTCGGTGTCGGCCTCGGTCAGCGCGCGCAGCCGCAGCCTCGCGGTCGAGATCTCGGGCGGGTTGTTCATGCCGCGTTCGTGGCCATCCAGCGCAGGGCCAGGGGGTAACCGTCGACCCCGAGCCCGGCGATGACCGCGGTGGCGATGTCCGACAGCACGCTGTGGTGCCGGAACTGCTCGCGTCTGTGCACATTGGAGATGTGCAGCTCGATCAAGGGCGCCTTGAGCTGGGCGGCGGCGTCGCGGACCGCGATCGAGTAGTGCGTCCACGCGGCCGCGTTGAGCACCACCGGCCGGCCCGCGTCGGCGGCTTCGTGCAGCCAGCCGACCATCTCGCCCTCGTGGTCGGTCTGCCGGACCTCGACGTCGATCCCGAGTTCTTTCCCGGTCTCGACGCAGGTCGACACCAGGTCGGCGTGCGTCGCGGAACCGTAGATCCCCGGTTCGCGCAGGCCGAGCCTGCCGAGGTTGGGACCGTTGAGGACGAGCACCTTCACAGCAGCACGCTCCCGCCCGCCTTGGGGGCCTCGCCGGCCACCACCGAGTACGCCGCCGCGAGCAGCGACGGGTCGGGGCCTTCCAGCCTGCCGGGTTTCGCGAGCCCGTCGAGGACGACGAAGCGCAGCACGCCCGACCGGGTCTTCTTGTCGCCCTTCATCGTCTCCAGCAGATGCGGGAGCGCGTCCGGGTCGTAGGTGGTCGGCAGGCCCAGGAGCTTGAGCACCGACGTGTGCCGCTCCGCGGTGGCGTCGTCGAGACGGCCGGCCAGGCGGGCGAGTTCGGCGGCGAACACCAGGCCGACGCTGACCGCCGCGCCGTGGCGCCACCGGTACTTCTCGCGGCGTTCGATGGCGTGGGCGAGGGTGTGGCCGTAGTTGAGGATCTCGCGCAGGTCCGACTCGCGCAGGTCCGCGGCGACGACGTCGGCCTTGACCTGGATCGAGCGGCGGACGAGCTCGCTGATGACCTCGCCGGTGGTGTCCAGCGCGGCGGCCGAGTCCTGTTCGACGAGTTCGAGGATGCGCGGGTCCGCGATGAACCCGGTCTTGACGACCTCGGCCATCCCGGCGACGAGTTCGTTGGGCGGCAACGTCTCCAGCGTCGCGAGGTCGACCAGGACCGCGCTCGGCTCGTGGAAGACACCGACGAGGTTCTTGCCGGCCTCGGTGTTGATGCCGGTCTTCCCGCCGAGCGCGGCGTCGACCATGCCCAGCAGCGTGGTGGGCACGTTGACCAGGCGGACGCCGCGCATCCAGGTCGCGGCGACGAAGCCGGCCAGGTCGGTCACGGCGCCGCCGCCGAGTCCGACGACCACGCCCTGGCGGTCCAGGCCCATGCGGCCGAGGACCTCCCAGCAGAAGCTGGCGACGGTGAGCGCCTTGCCGTCTTCGGCGTCGGGGATCTCGACCCGGTGCGCGTCGATCCCGGCCTCGGCCAGTTCGTCGCGGATGGCCTCGGCGGTGGTGGTCAGCGTCGGCGGGTGGATCAGCGCGACCTTGGAGGCGTCGGCGAGCTGCTCGGTGAGCTCGCCCAGCAGGCCGCGGCCGATGACGACGTCGTACGGCTTGGCGGTGTTGACGGTGATGCGGACCGGCTCGGTCATCGTTTCCCTCACTTCGGCGGAAGCCGCTTGGCCCTGGCGACCTCGCAGGTGATCTTGCCCTTGACCGGGGTGTCGCCCGGGATCTCTTCGGTCAGCTTCTGGCCGGGGGTCATCCGGTTCTTCGCGAACAGCGCCTCGCCGGAGGCCTTGCCGTCGGCGTCCTTGATCGCGATGGTGACGGCGTAGCGCGCGTCCTCACCCGTGCTGTTGGTGACCTCGATGGTGATCTTCGGCGTGTAACTGCCGCTGTCGCATTTGGTGACCTTGACGTCCGCCGCGACATCCGTTTCGGGCGCCGCCGAGGCGGGTGCGCCACTGGTCGCGGCGCCGGTCTGGATGACGTCGGCGCCCGCGGGCTGCTTCTCCTCGCCGCAGGCCGTCAGGGTCAAGGCCACGGCGGCGAGGACGACGCCGGCGATGGTGCGCTTCATGCTCGTTCCTTGCTGATCTCGGCCAGCCCGATGAGGGCGGCCTGGACGACCTCGTCGGGCGTCAGCTGATCGGTCTCGATCTCGAACGTGCACACCTCGCGGTACACGGGCAGCCGCGCGTCGAGGAGCGCCTTGTAGGTGGCGCGGGGGTTCACCCCGGCCAGCAGCGGGCGCGCCGTCGAGAGCCCGGCGCGTTGAACGCCCGCGGCCATCCCGACGTTGAGGAAGACCACCGTGTGCCCGGCCAGCCGCTCCCGGGTGCCGGGAGTGATCGGCGCTCCCCCGCCCAGGGAGAGGACGCCGTCGTGCTCGGCCAGCGCTTTCGCGACCATCTCCTCTTCCAGCGCGCGGAAGGCGGGCTCGCCCTCGTCCGCGAAGATGTCGGTGATGGGCTTGCCCGCGCCGGCGACGATGTCGTCGTCGCTGTCGCGGAACGCGAGGCCGAGCCGGGCGGCGAGCGCCGGGCCGACCGTGCTCTTGCCCGAGCCCGGCGGCCCGATGATCACCGCGCGAGGAGTCACCAGCGCTCCTCGAGCGCCTTCAGGTAGGCCTCGGCGTTGCGCTTGCCCTCGGCCAGCGAGTCGCCGCCGAACTTCTCCAGCGCGGCGTCCGCGAGGATCAGCGCGACCACCGACTCCAGCACGACACCGGCGCGGGGTACCGCGCAGACGTCGGAACGCTGGTGGATGGCGACCGCGGGTTCGCCGGTCGTGACATCCACAGTGGACAGTGCTTTGGGGACGGTCGAAATCGGCTTCATGGCGACGCGCACGCGCAGCGGCTCGCCGTTGGTGATGCCGCCTTCGAGCCCGCCCGCGCGGTTGGACCGGCGGGTCACCCCGACCGGACCGGTGCCGCGGTCGATCTCGTCGTGGGCCTGGCTGCCCCAGCGCTTGGCCGTGGTGAAGCCGTCGCCGACCTCCACGCCCTTCATCGCCTGGACGCCCATGAGCGCGCCGGCGAGGCGGGCGTCGAGCCTGCGGTCCCAGTGGACGTGCGAGCCGAGGCCCGGCGGCAGGCCGTAGGCGATCACCTCGATCACGCCGCCGACGGTGTCACCCGCCTTCCGCACGGCGTCGACCTCGGCGACCATCGCGTCGGTCCCCTCCTGGCCGAAGGCGCGGACCGGGCTCTCGTCGATGGCGGGCAGGTCCGACGCCACGGGCAGCGGGCCCTCCGGCGCCGACGCACCGCCGATGGACACGACGTGGCTGAGGATCTCGACCCCGAGCAGCTGCTTGAGGTACGCGCGGGCCACCGTGCCGAGCGCCGTGCGGGACGCCGTCTCGCGGGCGCTCGCACGCTCCAGCACCGGACGAGCCTCGGGGAAGCCGTACTTCTGCATCCCGGGAAGATCCGCGTGGCCGGGCCGGGGACGGGTCAGCGGCTCGTTGCGCGCCAGGCCTTCCAGCTCCTCGGCGGGCACGGGATCGGCCGACATGACCTTCTCCCACTTGGGCCACTCGGCGTTCTCGATCTGGACCGCGACGGGGCCACCCTGGGTGAGCCCGTGCCGGACACCGCCGGTGAACTCGATGTGGTCGGTCTCGAAGCCCATCCGGGGGCTGCGGCCGAAGCCGAGCCTCCGTCGCGCGAGCTGCTCGCTCACCTCGGCGGTGGTGACCTCGACCCCGGCGGGCATCCCTTCCAGGATGGCGGCGAGGGCGGGTCCGTGCGATTCCCCTGCGGTTATCCAGCGCAACACCTGACAGATCCTGTCACAACCTCCTCTCCGTCCCAGGACAGGCCGGGCTATCCCGGACCAGGTCCGGCGAAGACGGCGAGCGCCCACGCCGCGACCAGGAGACCGGGCCCGTGCGGCACCGCGGGATGCCGGGGCCCGCCCACGGCGAGCGCCACGCTCAGTAGCGCCGCGGCGACGGCGCCGAGCACGACCGACGGCCAGCCCGTCGCGGCGAGGACCGCGCCGAGGCTGCCGGCGAGCTTCACGTCCCCGGCGCCGAGCGAGCGTGGCGACAGCGCGTGGACGAGCGCGTGCGCCCCGCCGAAGACCAGCGCGCCGAGGACGGCCCGCCAGGCGATGTCCGCCCCTCCCCCGGACGCGGCGACCGCCAGCGCGGCGGCCAGCGCCGGGTACGCGGGCAGGGTCAGGATGTCGGGCAGGCGGCGGTACTTGAGGTCGGCGAGCGCCAGCGGGACCGCGAAGACGGTCAGGACGGCCGGGACAGCGAGCCACCACGACTGCCAGGCCCCGGCTTGATACCTCAGCCAGACCGCGACGAGCGCCGCCGCGGCGAGGGCGGCCGCCCAAGCCGTCACCGGCGCTCCGGCCCGGCGCAGGCAGGAGCGCGTGGCGAGCGCCGATCCGGCGCCCGCCACCGCGAAGGCGATGGGCATGAACACAAGATCAAGAGTGCGCCCGTCGCGCTCGGTGAGGCAAGGATTTCTTTTCGTGACAGGGACTTTCACGTGAGTTCCGCCTTCAATCACGCGAGTTCGCCGTCTGATCACGCGAGTTCGCCGCCTGATCACGCGGGTCACGTCTTGCACCTGACCGCGCACTTTCGGTGGCCGGGCGCGGGCTGAAGGGGCACTTCAGCGCCTGAGGCGGAACCCGGCCCAATCCGCGCCGCTCCCGGTTCCGAAGGCCTGTCATGACACCGGGATCAGGGGTTCATCCGCAGCAGCGGAAGACCCGAGGGCGTGCGGATCTCCAGCGCCTTGATGTCCCCGGTGCGCATCGCGGTGCCGACCACGATGTGCGCGGTGTCCTTGGGCATCGCGCGCCAGGACGCCAGTTCGCTGGTACCCCCGTCGGCGCCGACGGCGACCAGGATGTAGTCCCCGGTGCGGTTGCCGCCGTAGCTGCACGTCATGTCGACCTTCGTGCCGGTGTCCGTGGCGGACATGGCGACGTCGGCGGTCACCGGGTAATCGCCGAGCAGGGTCATCGGGTCACCCGCCGACGCGACCGGCCCGGTCAGGACGACGGCGAGCGCGACACCGGCGGCGACGGCCACACCGGCCGCCGTGGTGGTGATCGCCCGTTGGATCCGTCTTCCCCGGCGGACCCGTTTGAGCACGCCGGGCAGCAGTTCCGGCGAGGGCGCCGGTTCCTCCTCCAGTAGCGCGGGGGCACCGGCTTGGGCGAGCAGTCCGGGGATCCCGGCCAGATCGCGTACGGAAGCCGCGCACCGGTCACACACGCGAAGGTGTTTCTCGTAGGCGAACCGGTCGTCCGGGGACAACGCCCCGAGCACGTAGGCCGCGTCGTAGGTGGCGAAGGGGTCGGTCATTGAGTCACCCCTCTCTCCTCCAATACCAGCCGCAACGCCCGCAAGGCGTAATGCGTCCGCGACTTGATGGTCCCTTCGGCCACACCCAGCCGCTTCGCTGCGTCGGCGACGGAGTAACCCTGGAAGTAGCACAGGACAAGGACGTCTCGATGCCTCGGCGAAAGCTCGCCGAGGGCTTCGGCGACCAGCCAGCCCTGAACCGCCCGTTCGGTGCCGTCCGTGACCGCCGTTTCGGGCGGTTGACCGGTCACCACCTCCGGATGCGCCTCGGAAGCACGCCAGTCGTCGATGGCGATCCGTCTCGCCACGGTGAACAGCCAGCCCCGCGCCGATCCCTCGGACTGGTCCAGCACCTTGGCGTTGCGCCAGGCCCGCAGCAGCGTCTCCTGGACGACGTCCTCCGCGCGGACCCGGTCACCGCTGGTCAGGTGCAGTGCGTAGGACCAGAGCGCCGCGGCGTGCTCCTCGTGCAAAGCCCGCATCAGCCGGTCCTCCGCGAATTCCTTCACCGATCTGTGCCTTCGCGGTTGCGGAGCAGAGGGAGGGCGAAGACCACGCAGGCCACTTCGGTGATCAGGCCCCAGAGCTCGGCCTGGGTGGTGAAGCGCTCTGAGACGCCGAAGAACCCTGTGGTCAGGGAGAGCACGTACGCACCCAGCGTCGCCAAGCCGAAGCCGATCGCCGCCAGCGCGGGAAGCCAGTGGTGCCAGACCAGGACGGCGACCGCGATGACCACGCCCGCGACGACGTTCACCAGAAAGAGCGGTCCGACCACGTCCGTTCCGGACGCCCAGTCCTGCCATACGACGTAATGCACCCACGCCGAGCCGAGCAGGCCCGCCGCCACCACCGCCCGCAACAACCACCGGATCATGTCCGTATCTCTTTCCGCGTGTTCGGTTCCCCTATGCCTTTGAACACGGAAAAGAGGGCCTCTCGGTTCAATCCCGCACCCGATGGTCGGCGAAATTGAACCGGATGGCCGCTCCGGCCGTGTGTATGGGCATGACTGCCGAACTCCCCTCCCGCCGCACCGTCCTGACCACCGGGGCCGCCGTCGCCGGCGTGGCCGTCGGTGCCGTGGCTCTCGCGGCCTGCGGAAACGACACTCCGTCGGCCGGCTCGGCCGCCGCCCCGCCCGCCGCGGCACCGGGCGAAACCCTGACCGCGCTCGCCGACATCGAGGTCGGTCAGGCGAAGGCCGCCAAGACCGCCGACGGCAAGGACGTGATCGTCACCAGGACCGCCGAAGACACCGCGGCCGCGTTCAGCGCGATCTGCACGCACCAGGGCTGCGCGGTCGTTCCGGCCGGCGCGGAGCTCAAATGTCCCTGCCACAGCTCGATCTTCGACGCGAAGACCGGCGCGGTCAAAAAGGGACCGGCGGACCAGCCGCTGCCCTCGATCGCGGTCAAGGTCACGAACGGCCAGGTCGTCACGGCCTGACGAACATGCGAAAGGTCCCTTTAGGACGGAATTCCCGTCCTAAAGGGACCTTTTCGAGCCAAAGGTTTCAGCTGTCCCAGGTGAAAATCGGGTCGCCCGGCTCGACGTCGCCGCCGGTCAGCAGTCCCGAAAGGACTTCGGCCTTCGCGTCCAGCGCCACCACGGGCACGATCGGCGAGTAGCCGGCGGCCTTGACCGCGTCGGGGTCCCAGCCGACGACCGGCTGCCCGGCGCGGACGGCCTCACCCTTGACGACGTGGAGGGTGAACCCCTCGCCCTTCTGCTTCACCGTGTCGATCCCGAGGTGGACCAGCACCCCGCGGCCGTCTTCGGTGGCCACGACGAAAGCGTGCGGGTGCAGGGTCACGACGGTCCCGTCGACCGGCGAGACCGCGTCCTGGCGTCCGCCCGAGGGCAGGACCGCGAGGCCGGGGCCGACCATCGCCTGCGCGAAGACCGGGTCGGGCACTTCGGTCATAGCGGTCGTCTTGCCGCTTACCGGGCTCAGGATTTCGAGGCTCACATCAGGTCCTCGATGTCGCTGGCGATCGTGTCGGCCTCCGGCCCCACGATCACCTGGACACCCGCGCCCATGCGCACGACGCCCATCGCGCCGGCTGCCTTCAGCGCCGCCTCGTCGAGCAGGCTCATGTCTTCGAGCTCACAGCGGAGCCGGGTGATGCACCCCTCCACCTCGATGACGTTCTCGGCGCCGCCGAGCGCCGCGAGGATCTTTTCCGGCCTGTCATCCGCCATCGCGGTCTCCCTGTTCCCTGTCGGTTTCCCACATGCGAACCAGCTGTACTACGCCGTTCGCCGACTCGCACGCCATCCCTGGCCACGAACGCGTAACGGTGGTTGACACCCGCTCGTGCGACGGAGCATCCTGCCCCATCGGATCATTGGTCTAGACCGGAACGTACCAATCTTCCGGACCAGATGCGAGTACGGGTTACCCGAACGACCGGCCCGAAAGGACGGTGACAGTCATGAGCGCTTCGGCGCAGGTGCCGCCGTCCGACCGTGTGATCAACGGACCGACGCCCAAGCACGCCCAGCTGAGGGAGATTCTGCGCCGCACAGTGGAGCGTGAGCTACCCCCCGGCTCGCCTATCCCCTCGGAACGTGACCTGGCCGAGACCTATCAGGTGTCCAGGCTCACGGTCCGGTCCGCGATCGGCAAGCTGGTCGAAGAAGGACTCCTGTCGCGCGTGCGCGGCAAGGGGACGTTCACCGCCGCGAGGCGGATGGAACTGCAGCTCTACCTGATGTCCTTCACCGAGGACATGCGCCGTCGCGGGATGACCCCGACCACGGAGGTCGTCAAGACCGCCACCGAGGTCCCGCCCGCCCCCTCGGCGCACGCCCTCGGCCTGACCGCCGGAACCCCGGCACACCGGCTGGTGCGGCTCCGCCGTGCCGACGGGGTGCCGCTCGCGGTCGAACGAGGCTGGTATCACGCGGGCCGGATGCCCGGTCTGCTCGACCTCGATCTCACTCGATCGTTGTACGTCCAACTCGCCCAGTCGTATGACCTCCGCCCGGACCACGCGTGGCAGACGGTCTGGGCGGAATCCGCGGACCGCGAAACGGCACGCCTGCTCGGCATGCGCGCCGGCAGTCCGCTTCTTGTCTTCCGCCGGGTCTCCAGCGTCAACGGGGAACCGATCGAAGACATGACTTCCTGGTACCGGGGCGATCACTACCAGGTCACCATGCAGCTTGACCGGAACACCCCGGATTCCGGTCATCATCCTCACTACGGAGGTACCCGATGAGCTCCACCACCGCGGAGGGGGCGAAGGGCAAGGGCAAGGGACTGGCCGGGCTTCAGCGCTTCGGCCGCAGCCTCATGCTCCCCATCGCCGCCCTGCCCGCCGCCGCGCTCCTGTCCAGGCTCGGTCAGCCTGACCTGCTCGGCGAGAAAGGCCTCGGCTGGAACAAGGTCGCCGAGGTGCTCGGCGCGGCAGGCGACTCGCTGTTCAACTGGCTGCCGCTCCTGTTCGCGGTGGGTATCGCGGTCGGGTTCGCCCGGAAGAGCGACGGCGCCACCGGCCTCGCCGCCGTGGTCGGTTTCTTCGTGTTCACCAGCGTCCTCCGGGTGTTCGCGCCGTTCGCCGATCTCCCCGGCTGGAACCCCGAAAAGCCCGCCGGCCTGATGCTCAACCCGATCAAGTGGCCCTACAGTGTGCTGGCCGGTGTGATCGTCGGTCTGGTCACGGCGCTGCTGTGGCAGAAGTTCTATCGCATCAAGCTGCCGCCGTACCTGGCCTTCTTCGGCGGGCGCCGGTTCGTGCCGATCATCACCGCCCTGACGCTGATGGTCCTCGCGGTGCCGCTGGGCCTGGTCTTCCACTGGGTCAACGAGGGCATCCAGGCCGCCGGTGAGGCGGTCACCGGGTCGCCGGTGGTCGGTGGCGGTATCTACGGTGTGCTCAACCGCCTGTTGATCCCGGTCGGTCTGCACCAGCTGCTGAACGTGCCGGTGTGGTTCATCTTCGACGGCGGTGACCTCACCAAGTTCTTCGAGGGCGACCCGACCCGCGGCACCTTCATGACCGGGTTCTTCCCGATCTTCATGTTCGCCATCCCCGCCGCGGCGCTGGCGATCTGGCAGAGCGCGAAGCCCAGCCAGAAGAAGATCGTCGGCGGTGTGATGATCGCCGGTGCGCTGACCTCGTTCCTGACCGGTGTCACCGAGCCGATCGAGTTCTCGTTCATGTACGTCGCGTGGCCGCTGTACCTGATCCACGCAGTCCTGACCGGCACCTCGATGGCGCTGGTGAACGCGCTCGACATCCACCTCGGCTTCGGGTTCTCCGCCGGTGCGATCGACTTCGCGCTCAACAGCACCCACCCGGCGGCGAGCAAGGCGTGGCTGCTCATCCCGATCGGCCTGGCCTACGCGGTCATCTACTACGTGATCTTCCGTTTCGTGATCACCAAGTGGAACCTGCGGACCCCGGGCCGCGAGGACGACTCGATCGAGGCCGACCTCGAAGCCACCGCGGCCAAGCCCGCCACGAAGTAAGCTCAGTTTCAAGAAAACCGAAGGCACGAAAGGGAAAGAACATGCCGGAGAAACGCGTCACCGTGGCCAGCAAGGTGGGCCTGCACGCCAGGCCCGCGGCGACGGTCGCCAAGGCGGCCGCGGCGCAGCCCGTCGCGGTGTCCATCGCCAAGGCGGGCGGCGACCCGGTCGCGGCCGGCAGCGTGCTGAACCTGATGACGCTCGCCGCCGGTTACGGCGACGAGGTCATCATCAGTGCCGAGGGTGAAGGTGCCGAGGCGGCCGTCGACGCCATCGCCGAGCTGGTGGCGACCGACCTCGACGCCTGATCCCCATCCCTGCGAAGCCCGGGCCGCCCCGACCGGCCCGGGCTTCGTAGGGTGTGGGCATGGAAAGCCTGCGCGAGATCGAACAGTGGCCGGTGGACACCGCCGCCACGGCCGTGGTGACCGCCGCCGGTGACGTGCTGGGCACGCACGGCGACACGGCGAAGGTGTACAAGCTGGCGTCGGTGACCAAGCCGCTCACGGCCTACGCCGCGCTGATCGCCATCGAAGAGGGCGTCGTCGAACTCGACACCCCCGCCGGGCCGGAGGGCTCCACGATCCGGCACCTGCTCTCGCATACTTCGGGACTGGCCTTCAACGAGCACAAGGCGATGGCCGCGCCCGGCAACCGGCGCCTGTACTCCAACGCCGGATTCGAACAGCTCGCCGACGCGCTCACCGAGCATTCCGGCATCCCCTTCGCCGACTACCAGGCGGAGGCGCTTTTCCAGCCGCTCGGCATGAAGTCGACCAAGCTGAGCGGTTCCCCCGCCGCGGGCGCGGAGTCCACTGTGGACGACCTGGTCGCGTTCGCCGCCGAGCTGCAGGCTCCGAAGCTCATCTCCGCCGAGACGGTGCGCGAGGCGACTTCCGTGGTCTTCCCAGGGCTTTCCGGCGTCCTGCCCGGTTTCGGCCACCAGAAGCCGAACGACTGGGGCCTCGGCTTCGAGATCCGCGACCACAAGGGTCCACATTGGACCGGCTCGTCGAGCTCGCCGCGGACCTTCGGCCACTTCGGGCAGTCCGGCACGTTCCTCTGGGTCGATCCCGACGCCGGTGCCGCCTGCGTCGCGCTCACCGACCGCGCTTTCGGCCCGTGGGCGGCCGAGGTGTGGCCGCCCTACACCGACGCGGTGCTCGCCGAACTGCGCGGCCTCACTCCATGACGCGGATCGGCGAACCCGCCTGGAAGGCCGCGATGTCCTCGACGGCGTCGCGGTAGAAGATCTCGTAGGTCTCCCTGGTGACGTAGCCGATGTGCGGGGTGAGCACGACGTTGTCCAGCGTCCGCAGCGGATGCTCCGGCGGCAGCGGCTCGACGTCGTAGACATCCAGCGCGGCGACCGCGATCTCCTTGCGGCGCAAGGAGTCCACCAGAGCGGCTTCGTCCACGATCGGGCCGCGCGAGGTGTTGACCAGCATCGCCGTCGGCTTCATCGCGGCGAGTTCGGTCGCGCCGACCAGCCCCCGGCTGCGGCGGCTGAGCACCAGGTGGACCGAAAGGACGTCCGCGCGGGCGAACAGTTCGTCCTTCGACACCGCCGTCACGCCGTGGGGATCGGCTTTCTCCTGGGTCAGGTTCTGACTCCAGGCGATGGTCTCCATGCCGAACGCCTGGCCGATCTTGGCCGCGCCCGCGCCGAGCCTGCCGAGCCCGAGCAGGCCGAGGGTCTTGCCGGACAGGATCGTGCCGACCGTCGTCTGCCAGCCGCCCTCGCGCATGTTCGCCGACTCCACCGGCACGTTCCGCGCGGCGGCGAGGATCAGCGCCCAGGTGTGCTCGGCCGCCGGGGCCGCGATGTAGCCGGTCGAGGAGACGACCACGCCGTTGCGCCGGGCGGCGGGCACGTCGATCGCGGCGTTGCGGTGGCCGGTGCTCACCAGCAGTTTGAGCGCGGGCAGCCGGTCGAGCACTTCGGCGGGGAAGCGGGTGCGCTCGCGCATCGCGACCACGACCTCGAAGTCCCGCAGGCGGGCCACTACGTCGGCCGGATCCGCGAACGGCGTCGTGAACACCTCGATCTCGGCGCCGAGGGAGTCCCAGTCGGCGTAATCGAGTGCCACGTTCTGGTAGTCGTCGAGAATCGCGATCTTCATGGTGACCAGGCTAAAACAGGCTAGGGTCGGGCGCCGAAGACCATCCCAAGGAGGCACCCGTGATCCTCGAGTTCCGGACCTACCGGCTGAAACCCGGGTCGACCGCCGATTTCCTCCGCGTGATGGGCGAGGAGTCCATCCCCCTCCTGGAAAGTGCGGGACTGCGCGTCATCGATTACGGTCGTTCCTTGGTCGCCGAGGACGGTCGAGAAGAGGCCTACCTGATCCGCGCGTTCACCTCGCTGGAAGAGCACGAGCGCCAGGAACGCGAGTTCTACGGCAGCGAGGCTTGGCTGAAGGGGCCGCGCGAGGACATCGTTTCGCGGATCGAGAGCTACCACACGATCGTCATCGAGACCTCCGAAGCCGCCGTAGCAACACTCAGACGGGCTTGACGAAAAGGACAGCGAGCATGGACGTGGACGAGGGAAGAATCCTGGCCTGGACCGAGGCCGAGCGGCTGAGCTTCGCGGACCTGCTCGAAGAACTCGACGAAAAGGACTGGTCAGCCAACACGCTGTGTCCGAAGTGGACCGTCCACGAACTGGCCGCTCATCTGGCGCTGTCGCCCAGGACCGGTCTCAAGGACACCATCATCGGCGCCATCAAGGCCAGGGGCGACTGGGACCGGATGACCGCCGACCAGGCGATCGAGCACGCCACGCGGTTCACCTCCGCCGAACTCGTCGCCCAGATCCGCGAGGACGCGGGATCGGACCACCGCTCCCCCGGCGCCAAACCGATCGACCCGCTCGCCGACGTCCTCATCCACGGTCAGGACATCGCCCGGCCGCTCGGCCGGACCAGGCCCATGCCGGAGCAGCCGGCGATCGCGGCGCTCGAACACATCCTCGCGAGCCCGTTCTGGGGCGCGCGCAAACGCTGCAAGGGCGTGAAGATGATCGCCACGGACGCCGACTGGACCGGCGGCACGGGCCCCGACGAGGTTCGAGGCCCGCTGGCCGACCTGCTTCTCGCGGCGACCGGCCGGGGCACCGGCCTGGCCGCGCTCACCGGGCCGGGCACCCAGCGGATCGGCGCCCACTGCAACCCGCCGGTCGAGGTCTGAGACCTACCAGCGGCCGACGAACACGTCGACCCGCACCAAGTGGTGGTCCGAGGCGTCGTTGAGCCGGGCCAGCGGCGAATCGGGCAGCGGCCAGAACACCTCGGCGCGCCAGGGGAACAGGCCCTTCGACGGCAGGACGTAGTCGATCCGCAGGTTTCCCGGCGCGTTGTCGTTGAAGTCGCCGGTGTCGAAGTACGGGTCACCCTTCTGGCCGATGTTCGCGCCTGCCTGGTCCTGAGCGGCCCGCACACCGCCTTCGCTGCCCGGCCGGGTCTCGATGACGCGGGGCGCGTTCAGCAGGCGTGAGATCGCGCCGGGGACGCTGTCGCCGTCGAGCGGGTCGGAGTTGTGGTCGCCCGCGATGACGAACTTCTCGTGCGCGCCCAGTCCGCCGCGGCGGCCGCGGTCGTCGTGGATGTAGCGGCCCTTGCCCGGGGTCACGTAGTCCGCCCAGAAGCGGATCTCGTCGTTGTTCCGGGTGCCGTTGCGGTCTTCGGGGCCGTCGAAGGTGGGCGGCGTCGGATGCGCGGCCAGGAAGTGCACGGTGGAGCGGCCGACGCGGATCGGGACGTCCCAGTGGGACTTCGACGACAGGCGCAGCACGTCGAGCGCCTGCGGCGAGTACCAGTCGTTCGGCGCCGGGGTGGCCGGGTCGTCCGGGAGCAGCGCGCCGGGCATGTCCTTCCAGAGGAACTTCTGGAACGTCCGCACGCTCTTGGTGTCGATCGGGTACTTGGAGAGCACGAGCATGCCGTACTGGCCCTCGAAAAGGCCGAAACCGTGCGCGTCGTTGCCGCCGCCGACCTTGCCGTCGCGGTCGAGGTCGAAGCCGGTCGCGACACCGGTGTTCGACGGCGCAGTGAAGGCGTACGGGTAGTCGATCGGCGCCGCGCCGTTCTGGCCGCGCTTCAGGTAGTTCTCGCGGAACAGGTCCGCGGCGCGGTTGTCCGGCACGTAGTCGAACTCGTTGATCAGCAGCACGTCCGGCCGGTTGCGCTGGATCACCTCGGCGACCTCGTCCGCCTGTGCGTTGCCCGGCTGCGACAGGTCGGTCACCAGCTGGCCGGCAGCTCCGCGGTTGAGCGAAGCGTTGTACGTCGCGAAGCGGACGTTCTGCCCGACGGTGGCCTCGGCCGGGGTGGCGGCCAGCAGCGTCGCGGCCAGCAAGGCGCTCGACGTGAGCACGGCGGCGATGCGTTTCACGGTTACCTCCAGAGTCCGGTGCGACCTTACGCAGCTTCGGCGGCCACCTGGGTGAGTTTCAGGTGAACAGCACCACTTGAACGCGTTCAAAATCTGGGCTACGGTTCTTCTTGAACACGTTCAAAAGGAGGTCCCCATGCAACCCGTAGTCGTGGCCTACGCGCTCTACCTGGCCATCACCGTCCCGCTGACCGTGCTGGTCGCCCGCACGCTGAGCAGGCACGGCAAGACGTTCCTGGAGGACGTCTTCCAGGACAAGCAGGCGCTGGCGCATTCGGTCAACCAGCTGCTCGTCGTCGGGTTCTACCTGGTCAGCCTGGGTTTCGTGACCCTGTTCCTGACCAGCGACGACACCGTCCTCGACGCACGCGACGTCTTCGAGATGCTGTCGGTCAAGGTCGGCACCGTGGCGCTCGTACTCGGCGTGATGCACGTCGGGAACGTGCTGGTGTTCAACGGGATCCGGCGCAAGCACCTCAACCACGCCGTCGCACGGCCCGCGCCGGTGCCGCAGCCCTACCCGGGCTATCCGGGCTACCCGGCGCCCGCTCCGCACCCGGCGCCCTGACCGGATAACGTGCAGTGGTGGCGAAGAGTGAGGAAACCAGGTCGCTGATCGTGGCGACCGCGTTGCGGCTGTTCGCGGAGAACGGCTACGACCGCACGACCATGCGGGCCATCGCGACCGAAGCCGGGGTGTCGGTCGGGAACGCCTATTACTACTTCGCCTCGAAA
Organism: Amycolatopsis speibonae; assembly: GCF_042647925.1. Taxonomy (NCBI): domain Bacteria; kingdom Bacillati; phylum Actinomycetota; class Actinomycetes; order Pseudonocardiales; family Pseudonocardiaceae; genus Amycolatopsis; species Amycolatopsis speibonae. The sequence continues at coordinate 135,105 of NZ_JBHRWK010000012.1, read as the reverse complement.
GACCAGCTGATCCAGGGTTTCTACGACGAGATCGCCAAAGTGCACCTGACGACGGCGCGTCAGGCGATCGAAGGTGAGCGGGACTTCAGCGCGCGGCTCAAGACGGTGCTGCTCACCTGGCTCGACGTCGCCGAGCCGTACCACCGCTTCGGCACCCAGTTCTTCGTCAACGCCGCCGACCCGGACTCGCCGCTGAGCCCGTTCAGCGAGGAGTCGACGCCCGCGCGGGACGCCTCCATCGGCCTGATGCGCGACGTCATCGCCGACTCCGACGCCAAACTCGACCCGGACCTGCGTGACGACCTGCCCGATCTGCTGTGGCTGTACCAGATGGGCGTCGTGCTGTTCTGGGTCCACGACCGGTCTCGCGGCCAGAAGCGCAGCCGGGTGCTGGTGGAGCGGACGGTCCCGCTGATCGCGCGGCTGGTGGGGCTTTCGCGGTTGCGGGTGCTGCGGCCGGTCAGCCGGGAGATCGTCTCGCTGATCCGGGACCTCTCGAAACGGGACGATGCCGCCTGAGACCGACCGAGATCCACACAGTCCCGCGTGACCGGTCACACCCCTCACTCTGAGCGACACCTCGCGCCCTTCGACAACCGCAGGGTCATGAAGGGGGCTTTCACCGCAGGAGGCTGCGGCGAGGGCCTTGGGCGGGGTTGGTCGTGAGTGGTAAATGCCGTTAGAACGACACTTACCACTCACGAGTGAGTCCCGTGAGGCCGCGGGTCAGGACTCGCGGACAGTCTTGAAGTACAGGAACCGCGGCTCCGTCCGCAGCTTCGCGTACCAGCGCGGGTCGGAGTCGGCGACCGTCTCCTCCGGCATCGGCTCCACCAGCCTGTCGACGGCGAACCCGGCGTCCCGCACCGCGCCGAACGTCCAGCTCAGCGGACGCCGGTAGAACTGGACCTTCTGCCGGTACTCCCCCAGCGGGAACTCGTCGTCGAGCAGTTCGAGCTCGAAGTAGTTCCGCTTCTCGAACCAGTGCCAGTCCTCGCCGGGGTGGTGCACCGAGAACACCAGGAGCCCGCCCGGTTTCAGCACCCGCCGGAACTCCGCCAGCGCCGGCGCCCACTCCTTCAGGTAGTGCAGCACCAGCGACGCCGTGATGACGTCGATCGAGGCGTCCTCGACGAAGGTCAGCGGCCGCGTGACGTCGGCCGTCTCGAACTTCGCGACGTCCCCGAACTTGTCCCTGGCGACGGCGACCATGCCTTCGCTGGCGTCGACGCCGAGGACGTCCGCGCCCCTCGCGGCGAGCAGCGCGCTCAGGTGTCCCGCCGCGCAGCCGACGTCCAGCACCCGCTTGCCCGCCACGTCCCCGGCCAGTTCGACGATCGCGGGCCGGTCGTAATGGGCGTTGGTACTGCTGGTTTCGGCGTGGGCAGCATAGAGCCGGGCGAACCCGTCGTACTGGGCGGCGCGCGCCCGTTCGATGATCTCGTCGATCACCTCGGTCTTGGCGTCGGCGTACTGCTGGATGTATTTCCAGGTGCGCGACGCCAGTTCGCGTTTCTTGGCCTCGTAGAGCTTCAGCTCGTCCTCGTGCGCGATCAGGCGCTCGCGGAAGAGGCGATAACGCTCGGTCTGGCCATTGTCCGGCGAGTAGACGTGCAGGTTGATGTTGGTGTCCGGGCCTTTGAAGCTGCGGTGCTTCTCCCACTCCGGCTCGCGGATGACGAGTTTGTAGCCCTCGGCCTCCAACTGCGGCACGTAGGTGTCTTCGTCGTCCGAATCGGCGACGATCAGCATGATGTCGATGATCGGTTTCGCGCAGAGTCCCGGGACCGATGTGGAGCCGACGTGCTCCAGGATCAGCGCGCGTTCCCCCAGGATCCCCCTGATGCGCTTGGCTTCCCGGTCGAACAACCCGGGCCATTCCGGGTCGTATTCGGCCAGGGTGACAGTGGAATTCAGGACCGGAGCCTGACCGACCCACGTGGTGTCGATGTCTTCTTCGGTGTAGTCGTCTCGATCGGGTTTAGGCATTTGACCCCCTTGTTTCACTTCAAGGCAGTCGACCAGATTATCGAATCCGGCGGATCTTGTCAGGAGATCGGCAAAGAAAGGATCCCGCCGGTCGCCTCGCGCAGCGCGTCCCGCATTTCGGCTCGCGGCGCCGGCTGCCCGGTGAAGTACTCGGACTGTCCGAAAGCCTGATGCAGCAACATGTCCAGGCCGGTGGCCAGCTTTCCGCCCCGGTCGGCGACGGCTTCGGCGAGCGCGGTCGGCCAGGGGTGGTAGATGACGTCGAGGACGCAGCCGATCCCGGCCAGCTCGGTCAGATGCGGCCGGACGGCGTCCGGGGGCACGGTGTTCACCAGCACCGCCGAATCCGCCGCGAGCTTCCCGAAGTCGGCGTCGGCCCAGCGGAGAACTTCGACGTCGAGCCCGGCACGCTGAGCCGCCTCGACCGTCTCGCCCGCCCGTGCGGGATCCCGCACGACGAGCCGGACCGTGCGCACGCCGAGCGCGGCCAGTCCGACAACGGACGCCGCTGCCGTCCCGCCCGCCCCGAGGACGACGGCCGCGTCGTCCACCCCGGGCGAGTACTCCCCCGCGATCCGCAACGCTTCGGTGACGCCGTCGACGTCGGTGCAGTCGGCCAGCCAGCCGGTTTCCCGGCGCACCAGGGTGTTCGCCGCGCCGACGGCGGCCGCGCGCGGCGTGACCTCGTCGGCGTACTCCAGCGCGGCCCGTTTCCCGGGCATGGTCACCGAGAACCCGGTCCACTCCGGACCGAGCCCGTCGACGAAGGCGGGCAGTCCGGCACCGTCCATCTCGACGCGTTCGTAGGTCCAGCCGTCCAGGCCCAGCGCGCGGAAGGCGGCGCCGTGCAGGACGGGTGAAAGGGAGTGTTCGACCGGTTTCCCGAGGATCGCGGCCTTGCGCTCAGTAGACACCGCGCCTCTGTGCGTCCAACTTGGCCTTGTTGTGCTCGTCGTTCGTCACCGTGAAGCAGGAGAGTCCGTTCTTCTCGCATTTGACGAAGAACAGCCACTCCCCCGTGGCCGGCTTCAGCGCGGCCTGGATCGCCTCCGCGCTCGGGACCGCGATCGGCGTCGGGGTCAGGCCGACCGATTTGTAGGTGTTGTAGACGCCCGCCTTGTCCCGTTCTTCGGGCTTGGTGAGCAGGGTCGGCCGGTCGAGGACGTAGTTGACCGTCGAGTCCATCTCGAGCCGCATCTTCTCGTCGAGCCGGTTGTAGATGACCCGCGAGATCTTCCCGAAGTCGGCTTTCACCGCCTCACGTTCGATGATCGAGGCGATGACGAGCGTCTCGTACGGCGTCTTGCCCTCGCCCTTCGACTGGTCGCTCAGTCCGGCGTTCAGGATGCGCTCCGCCGAGGTCTTCACGACGTCGGTGAGCAGTTCCTCGGCCGTCCAGCCGGGTTTGACGTTGAAGATGCCAGGGGCGATGAGACCTTCGAGCCGCCGGTCCTTGTGCTCGGCCTTGGTGGCGCCCTCGACCGCCCACGACGGCACGCCCAGCTTCGCCAGATCCGCGGTCTCGATCGTCTTCCGCAGTTCCTCGACCGGGATACAGGTGCTCGTGCCGTTCAGATCCGCGCAGGAAGCCTTGGACAGCAACGTGTACACCCCGGGCGTCACCTTGCCGTCGGGCTGGGTGATGTCGTGGAACTGGGTGTACGGCCGGATCTCGACCTGGCCGACCTTCGACGCGGCGGCGGTCATCTTCTCGACCGCGCTGGCACCGGACATCTTCGTCTTCATGACGTAGTAGCCCTGCTGGAGCCGCGAGACGGCGGTGTTGTCCTCGCCCGCCTTCACGAACGCCTTGCCGCTGGCGACCACCCCGGCCGCCTGCAGCCGATTGCCGATCGCCGACGTCGAGTCGCCCTTCTGCACCTGGACCAGGACATCGCTCTCGCCGGCGCCTTCGTAATCCTCGTAGCCGAAGATCTCGGTGAAGCCGTAATAGGCGCCACCGGCGAGCAGGACGAGCACGGTCAGCGCCGCGATCCAGCCCAGCGCGCGCTTCTTCTTGCGCTTCTTGGGCGGCGGGCCCTGACGTTCCGGGCGCTCGTCCTCGATGCGCTCGGGCTCGGCACGGTCGTCGTCCTCGAAGCCCTGCTCGTCTTCGTAATCCTCGTAGTCGTCGTACTCGTCATAGTCGTCGTACGCGTCTTCGCCGAAGATCTCGTCGTATTCCTCTTCGCTGCCCTGAGGCGGCGAAGCAGGAGCGGCACCCGGGCGCCGGGCGATCGGCGCTTCCTGGATCGCGGGGATGATGTCGGTCGGCCGCTCGTCCGGGAGCGGGCCGTCGTCCTCGCGGCGCCTGCGGCGGCCGGGACGAGGGGGCTCGTCCCGGTCGTAGGCGGGCATGCCAAGACTCCGGTCACCCGGCTGGGGGGACCGCCGCTGCGGTGCGGGAGGCGGGGGCGGCGGCGGTGCGGCCGCGGGTTCCGTGGCCCGCCGGTGCGGGGCCGGACGCTGCGCCCTGGGCGGCGGCTCCTCGGCGGCCCGCCGGGCACGCTGAGGCGGATCTTCCGGGGACCGGCGCGCACGGGGCGGCGGTTCGTCCGCCGCACGCCGCACGGGCGGGGCCTCCGGGGGTTCCTGCCGGACGTGCCGCCTGCCCGTCGGCTGGGGTTCGGGCCTGCGACGGGACGGGGCCGGTGGCGGGGTGCTCTCTTCAGGCTCCCGCAACCGTCGTCTACCGCCCTGACGGCGTTCGGGCCGGCCGTGGGGCTCGGTCATGTGTCGCCCTTCCGTGCGCGATGTGCCGTTACCGCGTCGATCCACGCCTGCAGGATCTCGACCGCGGCCGCCTGATCGACGACAGCACGAAGCTTGCGTCCCTTCACCCCACGCTGCGACAGCATCCTGGATGCCGTCACCGTGGTCAACCGCTCGTCGGCCAGCCGCACCGGCACCGGAGCGATCCTGGCGGCGACCTTTTCGGCATAGTCCAGCGCCGCTTCGGCCGCCGGACCGTGGCGGTCCTTGAGCGTCCTCGGCAAGCCGACGACGACTTCGACCACGTCGTGTTCCGTGACGAGTCCGACGAGCTGGTCGACGTCCTTGTCGCCAGTCGCGTCGCGAGTGAGGGTAACGAGCGGGCTGGCGAGGATGGGGTCGGGATCGCTCAGTGCGATCCCGACCCGGACGGATCCGACATCCACGCCAAGCCGCCTGCCGCGCCCCGGATCGGACTCCCCAGGCCGATCCGGGCGCCGCTGAGAGGCGTCGTCAGCCAACTTGGGCGACCGCCGCGCGCAGTGAGGCGATGGCCTGCTCGGCACCGGCCGGGTTGGTGCCACCGCCCTGTGCCATGTCCGGCTTGCCGCCGCCACGGCCGCCGATCGCCTCGGCGAAGGACGGGACGAGCTTGCCCGCCGCGATGCCCTTCTCCTGCGCCGCCTTCGTGGTGGCGACGACGAAGGCGACCTTCTCGCCCTGAGGCGCGAAAAGAGCCACGATGCCGGGACGGGCGCCGAGCCTGCCGCGGATGTCCGAAGCCAGCGCGCGCAGACCGTTCGAGTCGACGCCCTCGCCGAGCTTCTGGGCGACGACCGCGACCCCGCCGATGTCCTCGGCCTTGTCCGCGAGCGAGCCCGCCGAACCGAGCACCTGCTGGGTGCGCAGCTGCTCGATCTCCTTCTCGGCGTTCTTCAGCCGGGTGAGCACGTCGTCGATCCGCGACGGCAGCTGCTCCGACGGCACCTTGAAGGTGCTCGCGAGCTGCGAGACGAGCAGCTGCTCCTTGCGGACGTACTTGAGCGCGTCCGTGCCGACCAGCGCCTCGACGCGGTGCACGCCGGAGCCGATGGACGAGTCGCCCACCAGCTTCACCAGGCCGAGCTGGCCGATGCGGTCGACGTGGGTGCCACCGCAGAGTTCGCGGGAGTACTCGCCCATGTCGACGACTCGGACGTCGTTGCCGTACTTCTCGCCGAACAGCGCGACCGCGCCCAGTTCGAGGGCCTTGTCCTTCGTGGTGACGAAGGTGTTCACCTCGACGTTGGTCTGGAGGTAGTCGTTGACCTCCTCCTCGACCTCGGTCAGCACGTCGGCCGAGACGCCGCCGGAAGTGGTGAAGTCGAAGCGCATCCGGCCCGGCGAGTTCAGCGAACCGGCCTGCGCCGCGCGCTTGCCGTACGCGCCGCGCACGGCCGCGTGGACCAGGTGCGTCGCGGAGTGCGAACGCTCGATCGACAGGCGGCGGTGCTGGTCGACCGAACCGGTCAGCGCGCTGCCGAGGCCGACCTCGCCGTCGACGACCTCGACACGGTGCACGAACAGGCCCGGCACGATCTTCTGCACGTCGTGGACCTTGAGCTCGACGCCGTCGCCGAGCAGCACGCCGGTGTCGGCGACCTGGCCACCGCTCTCGGCGTAGAACGGCGTGCGGTCCAGGACCAGCTCCGCCTTCTTGCCCGCGCCGACGCTGCGGACCGGGACACCGTCTTCCAGCAGCGCGACGACCTTCGCCTCGGCCTGCAGGTCGCTGTAGCCGAGGAACTGGGTCTCGCCGTGCTGCTCCAGCACCTTGCGGTACTCGGACAGGTCACCGTGGCCGGTCTTGCGCGTCGCCGCGTCGGCCTTCGCCCGCTGCCGCTGCTCGTTCATGAGCGTGCGGAAGCCCTCCTCGTCGACGGTCAGGCCCTGCTCGGACGCCATCTCGAGGGTCAGGTCGATCGGGAAGCCGTAGGTGTCGTGCAGCTGGAACGCCTTGTCGCCGGCCAGCAGCGAGCCACCTTCGCGCTTGGTCTCCTCTGCTGCCATATCGAAGATGCGCGAACCGCTGGTCAGCGTGGAGAGGAAGGCCTCTTCCTCGGCGCGCACGACGTCCTCGATGCGGTCGAAACCGGACACCAGCTCGGGGTACGTCGGGCCCATCGTGTCGCGGACGACCGCGGCGAAGGCGGGCAGCACCGCCTCGTGCACGCCGAGCAGGCGCGCGGAGCGGACGATGCGGCGGAGCAGACGGCGCAGCACGTAGCCGCGGCCGTCGTTGCCCGGGGTGACACCGTCGCCGATGAGCAGCACGCCGGTGCGGGCGTGGTCGGCGATGACGCGGAAGCGGATGTCGTCGGTGTGGTCGGAGCCGTAGCGGCGGCCGGAGAACTCCTCGGCGCGGCCGATCACCGGGCGGACGAGGTCGGTCTCGTAGACGTTCTCGACGCCCTGCAGGATCGTCGCGACGCGCTCGACGCCCATGCCGGTGTCGATGTTCTTCTTCGGCAGCTCGCCGATCGGTTTGTGGCCGTGCTTCGGGCTCTTGTCGCCCCGCACGTCCTGCATGAAGACGAGGTTCCAGATCTCGATGTAGCGGTCCTCGTCGACGACCGGGCCGCCTTCGCGGCCGTACTCCGGGCCTCGGTCGTAGTAGATCTCCGAGCACGGGCCGCCGGGGCCGGGCACGCCCATGTCCCAGTAGTTGTCCTTGCCGTCACGGGCCTGGATGCGCTCGCCGGGCAGGCCGGTGAGCTTCTTCCACAGGCCCGCCGCCTCGGAGTCGTCCTCGTAGACGGTCGCCCAGATACGCGCCGGGTCGAGGCCGTAGCCGCCTTCGCTCTGGGGCTTGGTGATCAGCTCCCAGGCCGCCTCGATGGCGCCTTCCTTGAAGTAGTCGCCGAAGGAGAAGTTCCCGGCCATCTGGAAGAACGTGTTGTGCCGGGTGGTCTTGCCGACCTCGTCGATGTCCGGCGTGCGGACGCATTTCTGCACGCTGGTCGCGCGCGGGTACGGCGGCGGGGCCTCACCGAGGAAGTACGGCTTGAACTGGACCATGCCGGCGTTGACGAACAGCAGGTTCGGGTCGTCGAGGATCAGGGGCGCGCTCGGCACGCGCGTATGTCCCTTGTTCTCGAAATGGCTCAGGAAGCGCTGGGTGATTTCGTGTGTTTCCACGGGATCGTCCTTGTATACGGGCTCGCGCGAAGGCGCTGGAGGAATGCGGACAGGCTGGAACGGCGGAGGGCTGGGGCTTCGGCAGTCGCGGACGCGACTGTCGATCAGCCCTCCGCCCGGCGAGCTCGCCGGGCCGGGCGCCGCGACGAGGCCGCGTGCCTGCCCGCAGGGCCTTCGGAGGCCGTGCTCAAACCGGTGCGTTCGGACACCATGTCGTGCAACTCCTGTTCCCGTTCGCTCATCCCGGCGCGGACCTCCGCGCCGAACGAACCGACGGCGCCCGCGAGTTCCCGCACGGCGTCGCCCAGGTTCGAGGCTATCCCCGCGGGCGTGGCCTGGCGAGCGGTTTCCGTCGCTTTGCGTGACAGGGCGACGCCGGCGACCACGCCGACGCCGAGCCAGAACAGGCGCTTCACTTGCGGCCTCGCTTCGCCGGGCGCGCGGCCTTCGCTTCCGCCTTCTTGCGGCGGGCCTTGATGGCCTTGCTGAGGCCGTAAGACAGCGCGGCCGTCTTCACGAGCGGACCGCCGAGGGTCGCGGTGAACACCGACGTCAGCGCGGACACGTTGCCGGAGACGGCCTGGGCGTTGGCCGTGATCCCGTCGACCCGTTCCAGCTGCGTGTTGACGTGCGTGATCGTCTCGTTCGCGCCCATCAGCAACGGGTCGGTGTTCTCATGCGCCTTGCGGATGGCGATCGTGGCCTCGTCCAGGGTCCGGCCGAGCTTGAACAGCACGATCGCCAGCAGCACGACGAGTACGACGAATGCTCCTGCGGCGATCAGCGCGGCGATCTGCCCTGCCGACACGGGCCCTCCTCAAGGGTCTGCGGTCTTTGGTGCCCGTGAGGTTACCGCCCCTCCAGCCGTTCAGCGGTGTCACCCCGCCGGACGGTCACTCAGCGCAGTGACACGGGGCGGGGAGCGTCGCGAACGATGTTCGCCGCACAGACGACCTGTTCGGTTCTTGTGCCGTTCACATTGCTGGGATTAGGTCGCCCGCATGCCTGAACTGTCACGCCGTACGTTGCTGGGCGCCACCGGCGCCGCGGCCGCCACCACTCTCCTCCCGCCGTCCGTGCACGCCGCCATGGCCGAACCCATGCGCCGCGGCGGACTCGACGCCATCGAGCACGTGATCGTGCTGATGCAGGAGAACCGGTCGTTCGACCACTACTACGGCAGCCTGCGCGGCGTCCGGGGCTTCTCCGACACCCACCCGCTCGAACTGCCGTCGGGGAGATCGGTGTTCGAGCAGCCGAACCCCGCGGGCGGCACGGTGCTGCCGTTCTCGGTGCGCAAGGCGGCCGAGCTGGCGGGCCGGGACGCCGACGACATCCAGTACCTCGGCGACCTCGACCACAGCTGGAACGGCAGCGGCAAGGCGTGGGCGCACGGCTGGAACAACGGCTGGATCGCGGCGAAGACCCCCGCGACCATGACGTACTACGAGCGCCGCGACATCGCGCTGCAGTACGAACTCGCGGACACCTTCACCCTTTGCGACGCCTACCACTGCTCGATCTTCGGCTCGACCAACCCGAACCGGAACTTCCTCTGGACCGGGACCACCGGCTTCGAACCGGGCAGCACGACGAACCGCGCGGTCTCGAACGCGGCGTACTCCTACGACCACCAGGGCTACGACTGGACGACCTACCCGGAGCGGCTCGAAGCCGCCGACGTGCCGTGGCAGATCTACCAGGAGTGGGACAACTTCACCGACAACGCCGTCGAGTACTTCAAGCCGTTCAAGAAGGTCGGCACGAAGATCCTCGCTTCGGTCGAGGGGAAGTTCCGCACCACCGAGGAGTTCTACGACGAGCTGCTCAAGAAGACCCCGGAGGAGCGCACGAAGCTGCTGGCGCAGTTCGACGCCGGGGTCGCGAAGCTGACGCCCGCCGAGCGGAACCTGTTCAAGAAGGCCATGTACCGCAGCGAGCCGGAGACTCTGGTGACCCGGCTCAAGGCGGACATCCAGGCGCGGCGGCTGCCTGCGGTGAGCTGGCTGGTGCCGTCCGCGAAGGACTCCGAGCACCCCGGCGCGTCCACCCCGGTCGGCAGCGCGAACCTGATCTACCGCGTGCTCGACGCTCTCGCGTCCGACCGCGAGACGTGGTCGAAAACGGTGCTGCTGATCAACTTCGACGAGAACGACGGCTACTTCGACCACGTCCCGCCGCCGATGCCGCCCGGCAACGCGGCGAACGACGCGGACCACTTCAACGGCCAGCCGCTCGGTTTCGGCCCGCGCGTGCCGATGACGGTCGTCTCGCCGTGGTCGATCGGCGGCAACGTCGACTCCACCGTGTACGACCACACCTCGGTGCTGCGGTTCCTGGAGCGCTGGACCGGCGTCGGCGAGCCGAACATCAGCAAGTGGCGGCGGACCGTCGCGGGCGACCTCACGGGCGCCTTCGACTTCTCGCGCGGCGGACGCCAGCCGCGCGTGACCCGGCCGGGCCCGGTGCCCGCGCCGATCAGCCGCTGGCGGCCGTCCGCCCCGGCGGAGCAGAGCCTGCCCGTGGCCGAACCCGGCAACCGCCCGGCGCGTCCGCTGCCGTACCAGGTGTCGGTGTCCGGCGTCGTGAAGTCCGGTTCCCTCGCGCTGTCGCTGGCGAACAGCGGCTCGTCTTCGGCGCACTTCGCGCTGTACCCGTACAAGGGCGAATTCGCCGAGCCCGCCCACCGCGATGTCCGCGGCGAGGTCGGTGAAAACGTGCCGCTGAAGGGTGACGAGTACCGCGTCGTCGTCCAGGGGCCGAACCGGTCGTGGTGGGAACTGCGCGGGACCCGGTCCGGTGCCGCCGCGGGAGTCGACGTCCGGACACGGTTCCTGACGTGGCGTTCGGGTGTCGAGTTCAAGCTGTCCAACTCGGGCACTTCGGCGTTGACGCTGCGGCTGTCGTCTTCGCGGCTCACGCGGGTCGTGCGGGTCGGGGCCGGGCGTTCGGTCACGGTGGACTGGCCGGTTTCGGGCGGCTGGTACGACGTGAAGGTGACCGCGGACGGGGATCCGTCGTTCCTGCGGACGCTGACGGCACGGGTCGAGAACGGACGGTCCGGCGTCTCCTGCTGAATTCCGTGAAGGCCTCCTTCCCTACTTTCAGGGTAGGGAAGGAGGCCTTCACGGCCTTAATCGGTTGCGGGTGGGGCGCCGTTGTTCTTAGCGTCGCTCATGGCCGCCACTTTGCAAGCGCTCAGTATCGCCGCGCACGACCCGGACGCGCTCGAGTGGTTCTGGGACGGGCTTCTCGGCCGGGAAATCGACGACACCGGTTTCCGCCTCAGTTTCGTACCGAGCGAGGAACCGAAGACCCGCCAGAACCAGATGCATTTCGACCTGACGAGCGAGTCCCCGGAGGACCAGCGGCGGACGGTCGCGAAGGCGCTCGAACTCGGCGGCAGGCATGTCGACATCGGACAGCTTCCGGAAGAGGAGCACGTGGTGCTCGCCGACCCCGAGGGCAACGAGTTCTGCGTCATCGAGCCGGGTAACGGCTTCCTCGCCGAATGCGGTTTCGTCGGAGCCGTCGCGAGCGACGGTTCGCAGGAAGTCGGCTATTTCTGGAGCAAGGCGCTGGACTGGCCGCTGGTCTGGGATCAGGACCAGGAGACCGCGATCCGGTCGCCGCGCGGCGGCCCGAAGATCACCTGGGGCGGCCCGCCGTTCACTCCGAAGACCGGCCCGAATCGGCTTCGTTTCGTCCTGGACGCTTCCCTCACGGAAGTCGAGCGGCTCGTTTCGCTCGGCGCGACCCGGCTCGACGCCGAGGAAGACGGCCGGGTGGAAATGGCGGATCCCGACGGCAACGAGTTTTCTGTCGTAGTGCTTGGCTAGCCTCCGCCGTATGGACATGAGAGCCGTGGCCGAGGGCCTGGTCGCCGGAGAACGCTTCAGCGTCTGGGATCTGCGGGAAGCCGGACAGGACGATCTTCCCGAACTGCGCGAAATCCGGCGAACCGGGAATCAGGCGCTGCGCAACGCGGCACGCGCCTTGCTGTTCGCTTTGGGCGGCCCGGAAGCACTCGGCGAGTACGACCTCGGACTCGTCCGCCGCCTGATCCGGAGCAAGATCGCGAACGAGGTTCCGGTCGCGATGCAGAGTTGCGAGTTCTGGTACGCCATCCCGACCACGGACCAGGCGGCGGTGCTCGACGCGTTCGGCCTGTCCGATCCGGAACCGGTGACGATGTCGCTGGGCACCGAGATCTGGAACCAGTACGACCTCGGCTCCGGGCATCAACGGTGCGCCCGGGTCTACGTCAGCCCGGTGCTCGACGGATGGACGCTCGTGTTCGGACGGCCGTCGGACGACCGGCACCCCGCGGACGTCACCGAAGAAAGCTCATGGAGCATCGAGCCGCGTGAGCAGTACCAAGCCATGCTCGCGAACGAGAAGGTCCGGCGCGGCGTGGATCGTGACCGCTGCGTCGCGCTGAGCCGCCGGTTCGGCGCGGCGCATTTGTATTGGCGCAGCTACGGCGACTCCACGACGTCGTGGTGCATCGCCGAAAAGGGCGGACTGATCCGGTCCTACGACCTCTCCGCTCCCGAAGAATCAGTCGGCGCGTTGGCGGCCGAAAACGGCTACCTGCTCCCCCACGAAGACACCCCGTTGCCCGACGGCTGGGACGACGACATCCAGCACACCGACAATCCCTTGGACTGGCAACGGGAATGGGTCCGGCGCTACCGCCGCTTGAAGGCGGAACTCGACATCCCGGACCACTGCGACGCCGACACGATCGCCGAAGCGATTTCGCTACATCCCGGCAAGGTCGGCCCGCACACCCGCGTCGAAGGACACGGGGTCATAGCACTCACCAGATGTGGCCGGCAGTATGGCCACCCGCGAACCCTGTTGGGAGGCCTGACTTACACGCCCGCGCCGGATCGGCCCTCGCTCCTCGACGAAGACCAGACCTGACGGACCACAGGTACGCTCCGCCGTACGGCACAGGATGGAAATTGGTCTACACCTATTGACGTGCGTCAGGTCAGCGGCTCAAGCTGCTCTGACCGAGGGCCATCTTCCACTGTCGGAGGTTCGGCGTGCCAAGGAGAACCAGAAAACTACTCCCCCTGCTGGCGTCGCTCATCGCGCTGGCGGGACTCATGATCGTCGTCATCAGCCCGACCACGTCGAGTGCGGCAGGCCACGAGGACTGCCGTCCCGACGGGCTGTACCGGACACCCGGCGTCGACACCCCCTACTGCACCGTCTATGACACCAACGGAAGGGAATCCCTGGGAGAAGGGCATTCCCGCCGGGTGATCGGCTACTTCACCAGCTGGCGCACCGGGAAGAACGGTGCACCGGCGTATCTCGCGAGCAACATCCCGTGGACAAAGGTCACCCACCTCAACTACGCGTTCGCGCATGTCGACGCGCAGAACAAGGTGTCGGTCGGCGACCCGGGCCCGAACAACGAGTCCATCGGCATGGAATGGCCGGGCGTGCCCGGCGCGGAGATGGATCCGGCGTTCCCCTACAAGGGACATTTCAATCTGCTGAACAAGTACAAGAAGCAGTACCCGAACGTGAAGACGCTGGTCTCGATCGGCGGCTGGGCGGAGACGGGCGGCTTCCTGAACCCGGACGGCACGCGCAACGCGTCGGGCGGGTTCTACAAGATGACGCAAAACCAGGCGAGCATCGACGTCTTCGCGGATTCTGTCGTGAAGTTCCTGCGCGACTACGGATTCAACGGCGCGGACATCGACTACGAGTACGCGACGTCGGCGAACTACGCCGGAAACCCGGACGACTACTGGATCGCGCAGAGCAACCGCGGCACGCTCTGGGCGGGCTACGAAAACCTGATGCGCACGCTGCGCCAGAAGATCGACCAGGCCGGCGCCGCTGACGGCAAGCACTACCTGCTGACCGCGGCCGTCCCCGCCTCCGGCTGGCTGCTGCGCGGCCAGGAGGTCTACGGCGTCACGCAGTACCTCGACTACGCCAACATGATGAGCTACGACCTGCACGGCGCGTGGAACCAGTTCGCCGGGCCGAACGCGGCGCTCTACGACAACGGCAAGGACGCGGAACTCGCGCACTGGCAGGTGTACACGACACCGCAGTACGACGGTCAGGGCTATCTCAACACAGACTGGGCGTACCACTACTTCCGCGGTGCCATGCAAGCCGGCCGGATCAACATCGGCGTCGGGTTCTACACCCGTGGCTGGCAAGGGGTGTCCGGCGGGACGAACGGACTGTGGGGCAATGCTCCACTGCCGGACCAGAAACAATGTCCACCTGGTACCGGATCCCAGGTCGGTTCGACAGTGCCGTGCGGTAACGGCGCGATCGGCATCGACAACCTCTGGCACGACATGAGCATGACGGGAGCCGAGGTACCGGCGGGCGCGAACCCCATGTGGCACGCGAAGAACCTCGAAAACGAGATCGTCCCGGACTACCTGGAGAAGTACGGGCTGGACCCGAAGAAGAACCCGAAGGACCGGCTCTCCGGCACCTACGACCGGTACTACGACAACTCGATGGTGACGCCGTGGCTGTGGAACAACGACAAGAAGGTGTTCCTGTCCACTGAGGACGAAGAGTCCCTCGCCACGAAGGCGAAGTACGTGGCCGACAAGGGCATCGGCGGCGTCATGATCTGGGAGCTGGCGGGCGACTACGCCTTCGACAACGCCAAGGGCCAGTACTTCATGGGCGACACGCTGATCACGAAGATCAACGACGGCCTTCGCGGCGCCGCCCCGTACGGCAACTCGAAGTCGGGGCGTCCGGCGCCGTCTTCGGTGCTGAACGCGAACGTCAAACTGACCGGATTCGCGCTGGGCGACGCGAACTACCCGATCACCCCGCAGATGCGCATCACCAACAATTCGACCACCACCATCCCCGGTGGGACGAAAATCGAGTTCGACTACGGCACGAGCGCACCCGGCAGCATGTCCGACCAGTCCGGCTTCGGCCTGGCCGTCACGAGCAAGGGGCACAGCGGGCCCAACTCCGGTGGCATGAAGGGAGACTTCCAGCATGTCGCGGTGACCGTGCCGTCCTGGCAGAACATCGCCCCGGGTGCCACGGTCGAGGTCCGGCTGAACTACTACATGCCGATCGCGTCCCCATCGAACTTCACGTTCACCTTCGGCGGGACGACCTACGCGATCGCGTCGGACAACCCGCGTGGCGGCGGTGCCCCGCCGACGACCACCACCACACCCACGACGACGACGGGTACGACGACCACGACACCCACCACGACCAGTCCGACGACCACGACCCGGCCGACCACCACCACGCCGACGACGACCACCTCGGTGCCGTCCGACGCCTGGAAGCCGAACACCGACTACGCCACCGGTGCCCGGGTGACCTACAACGGCTCGGCCTACGTGTGCCGACAGGGCCACCGGTCCCTGCCCGGCTGGGAGCCGCCGAACGTGCCTGCCCTCTGGACAGCCGCCTGACAGACCCCGGCAGCGCGCCAGGAAAGGTCCTTTCCTTGCAAATTTCGCAAGGAAAGGACCTTTCCTGGCATCCGGATGTGTCATGAAAGGGTCGTTCAGGACGAAAAATGTCCTGAACGACCCTTTCGTGACACTCCGGGAAGCCTCAGTAGCGCCCGGCGGTCAAGGTGTCGAAATCCGGGAAGTCCCCCGCCAGCGTCGCGCCGGTGAAGTTGCCGGCCCACCCGCCGTCGTCGTGGAAGAACCGGACGGACACGTAATCCGGCCGCGTCCCCATGTCGAACCAGTGCGTGGTGTTGGCAGGCACGCTCAGCAGGTCCCCCGCTTCGCACAGTACGGCGTGCACCTTGCCGCCGACGTGCAGATAGAACACCCCGGACCCACGGGCGAAGAAGCGGTCTTCGTCATCGTCGTGGGTGTGCTCGGCGAGGAACTTCTGCCGGGCTTCGGCGGCCTTGGCGGCCCAGCCTGGCTCGTCGGACGGGGTCATGCGGACGGCGTCCACGAACGTGTAGCCCTCGGCGGCCGAGACCTTGCCGATCTGCTCCTCGTAGGCGGCCAGCACCTGCTCCGGCGTCACTTCGCGCGGCAGGTCCTCGACGAGCTCCCACCGTTCGAACCGGACACCGAGCCGTCCGAGTTCCCCGGTGATCACGGCCGGGTCCTCGGTCCTGAGCGCGATCTCGTCGGGCCGGTCGTCCGGCCACACGGTCAGCAAGGTCATCGCACTCCCCTTTCTCCACTGGCGAGTCTTGTCTCTACCCGGAACCGGAGCAACCACTCCAAACATTCCAGGCGATGACGCGCGTGGCGCAGGTCATCTCCCCAGACGTAGATCCCGTGCCGCGCGACGATCACCGCCGCGTGTCCGCCTCGAACGCGTCGCCGAGGACGAGCATGTCCTGCCCGTTGGCGATCACCGGGATCGTCACCAGGTCGTCGTGCGCGGCGCGGCCGAAGCCCTTGAGCATCTCCAGGTCCCGCGGTTCGACGCCGTCCGGCCACCACCGGCGCGAGCGCGTGCACGTGGATCACCGCGCCCGCGCCCGACACCGACGCGATCCGGGCGTGCAGCCCGGCCTCGGCCGAGCACCACTGACAGGTTGCCCGAAGTGCCCCGCATCCAACCAAGCCCGGCGAACCTGGCGGATTCCTCGGCCAGCGCTCGCCCGGCTAGTTCCAGGACACTCATCGAGGGCGACCTTGATCTCGTCGAACGTCCGGATCGTCCGGTGTGTCCCGAAATCCGCGTCGCCGAACGACTCGCCGTCGCGAGCGAGGCCGACGGTCCGCCAGCCCGTCGGCGGCGGCCCCGTCGAGTTCGGCCGGGACGTCGGAGAAGAACACGACGTCACCTCTCGCTTCGGCCCGGCGTTGACGGTGTCGAAATGCTTCTCGAACAGGCCGGTGACGTCGTCGTCGGTGGTCCGCGAGAACGACGCGATCTGCCCGGCGACCGAGCCGGAGGAGAATACCGCGAGCCGCAGACCGGACTCGTGCCACGAGCGCAGGGCCGGGGCGACGTCGCCGAAGAACTCCGTCGTCAGGTCGCGGTCGGCGTACCCGCGCCGCCAGATGAGGCCCTGCAACGTCTTCAGCGGCGCGATCTTCTGGTCCGCGTCCATCCAGCCGTGCAGCACCGCCACGACGTCCACTGTGGACGCGTCCGCCGGGAGCCCGCCGAGGTCCTTGATCCGCGCGACGGCATCGACGACCTCCGGGTCGTCCGGGTGCCCCGTCGATCCACGGGCCAGCACCAGGTCGACCAGGTACAGGTCCGCTCAGCAATGCGTCGCACGGTCGCCTTGTCCGGTACCAGCTCCGCCGTGTGCACCCCCAGCGCGCGGCTGCGCGACCGGTACAGCTCGTCGCCCGCGCGCGCTCCGGCCGTCGCGGCCTCGACGAGATCGCCTGCCGATTTGTCTACTTCGGACAGTACGGCGGCGACGGCCTTGCGCAGGTGGTTGTTCCTCTAGCGGGTCGCGACGATCCGCTCCCCCGCCCGCTCCAGGTACGCGCGAGCGTCGGCGAGACCGGACGCCTCACGAGCGGCGAGCACCATCGCGCCCAGCGCGGCGAAGTACGGCCCGGACGACTGGGTGACCATGTCCTCGATGGCCACCGCGACCTCTTCCGAAGTCCGGCACAGCACCCATTCCCGCTTGAACGGGAAGACCCGGCGGTCGAGGATGTGCACGCCTTCGCCGTCGAGGCGGACGCTTTCAGCGAGGATCGGCAGCGTCATCAGCTGTACCCCGAAAGGCACGGCGGGATGCCGTTGAGAAAGCCGGTCGAAGCCGTACTTGGTCGCCGTCGCCCGCGCGCCGGTGAACTCGAAGACCTTGCTCGTGGTCTCGACGGCGGGCCGGCTCGCGACGATCTTCGCCGACGAGATGGCGATCGCGGCTTCGGCACGCTCGGCCGGCGTCAGGTCGAACCCGCGCCGTCGCGACCAGCTCGCCGTATCCGGCCAGGGTGTACGGGTCCTGCGTCGCTTTGTCCACATCGGACAGTGAACCCGATCGCCGCCAGGGAGATGCGGGGCACCTTCGGGTCCGACTGGTCCTCCGGCTGGGCGCCGAGGACGTCGTCCCGGTCGACTCGGACGGCCTCGAACCGCACCGCGCCGCTCGCGGTGAGCCGCTGGCCGACGTTGTCCCATGCACCGGGGAAGGTGATCCCGTCTGCGCGCGCGTCGACGACGAAGGTCAGCTTCTCGCCGTTGTCGGTCCTCGTCGCGCTGACCACGAGGCGATCGGCGACGGCCGCGCCGGTGGCCCGAGGGGCCCGCCAGCCATACCGGCCGACGGGCCCCTCGCCATGCTCACGCACGGCGGACATCACCAACCAGGCGAGCGCATGCGACCGGCGCGGCAACCCGCCATCTCTGACTTACCGCTTATTTGTCATAGAATCCGGATCGTGCCACTGCTTCGGCACCCGCTCGCACGAACTCCGCTCAGCCCCACGCGGCGTCTACTTTTGCGTCAGAACACCCTCGCTTCGCCGACGATGAAGCGATCGCTGGGGAACCTCAGGGCTTGACCGCCTCCGCGACGACGAAGATGTCCGTTTCCAAGAAGATCCGCCACTGGGCGGGGGATCCGCTGTCCAGGGCGCGACGGGCGGCGGCCTGGACCTGACTGCCGGCCTTCGCCCTGGTCCAGATCTCGCGGACCAAGGGTCCTTCCTGGAGGTACCTGGCGTAGCCGGCGTCGATACCGACGACGGCGGCGGCGCGAACCTTGATGCCGTCCACCTTGTCCTTGGCCGCGGCCTCGAAGATGCCGGTGTCGATGAAAGCCCGCCACTGCTCCGGAGTCCGGCTGCGGTAGGCCTGGTACCACACCTCGGAGTCCCGGGGCTCCAGGTCACGGGCCCAGATGTGCTGCACGAAGTACTCGTCCGTCAGCTGCGCGGCCAGTGCCGGGTCCATGCCGACGACGGCGGCCGCCTTCACCCGCGCGTCGCGAAGCTTCTTTTCCGCGGCTTCCTGCTCGGCCGCGTCCAAGTCACGCTGGTGCTCGACGAAGATGCCGTGAACGATGAATTCCTTCTGCTCCGCGGGCGTGCCGCTGAAAGCCTGGCCCGCGGCGGACTTCACGAACGTTCCCCTGGCGGCCCGTTCCCACAGCGCGAAGACGAAGTTCTTGTCGTCCTGGGCCAGCAGGATCGAGGTCAGCTCGAAGCCGAGCAGCGTGGCGGCGGGCTGCCGCTCCGTGCGCCTGGCCTGGTAAAGCGCTTCCCGGTCCAGGTCCCGCTGATGCGCCTCGTAGATCCCGGTCTTGAGGAACAGCGAGCTCCACCCGCCGTTGTAGGCGTCGAGCGCCGCGAACTGGACTTCCCGCGCGGTCTCGCCTTGCAGCTTCGCCGCCCGGAAGATCTCGTAGACGAAGTCGCGTTCGCCGAGCCGCAGCAGTTCCGGAGTGACAGTGAGCCCGACGACGGCGGCGGCGCTGGTGCGCACCTCGTCCGGCGTCTGTGTCACGGCGGCCGAAGCCCCGGCCGGAGCGGCGGTCGCCACCGCCGGGGCGAGAACCCCGGTCGTCACGGTCACCGCGGTGAGAAGAGAAACGGAGGCCACGAAGCCACGGACCTTGGAATTACCCATAGTTGCCATAGTTTTGGCTGTCAGGTTTGTTCTGCTCGCCGACATGGTCGAGCACGAGGGAACACCCCACCCAGAGTGACAACCCGGTGATCCCCCAGCCACAGGGGATATAGCCCCATGATCAACGAACGTTACCGATCGGCCCGGCATTGCTCCGAATGCGAACTAACGCTCGCCCCGGATGGTGCGCCGCAGCTTCGGCACCCGCTCGTGCAGAGTCCGCTCCGCACCGCGCTGCGTCGGCTCGTAGTAGTCCCGCCCGACCAGCTCGTCCGGCGGATATTGTTGCGCGAGAACGCCTTCCGGGGCGTTGGGCGGGTACCGGTACCCCTTCGCGTTGCCGAGCTTCTCGGCTCCCGCGTAATGCCCGTCGCGCAGATGCGGCGGCACCGTCCCGATCCGCCCGGACCGGACGTCGCTGAGCGCGGCGTCGATCGAGGTGACGATGGCGTTCGACTTCGGCGCCGTCGCCAGGTGCACGGTCGCCTGCGCCAGCGCGAGACGCCCTTCCGGCATGCCGATGAACTGCACCGCGTGCGACGCCGCGACGGCCGACTGCAGCGCCGTCGGATCGGCCATGCCGATATCCTCGCTCGCGTGCACCACCAGGCGGCGGGCCAGGAACCGCGGGTCCTCCCCCGCTTCGATCATCCGTGCCAGGTAGTGCAGTGCTGCGTCCACATCGGACCCGCGGATCGATTTGATGAACGCGCTGATGACGTCGTAGTGCTGATCGCCGTCCCGGTCGTACCGCACCGCCGCTTTGTCCACTGTGGACTCGACGGTGGCGAGATCGATCGTCTTGGCCTCGGTCGCGCCCGCCGCGTCCGCCGCCGCTTCCAGCGCCGTGAGCGCGCGCCGCGCGTCGCCGGAGGCCAGTCGCACCAGATGGGCCTGCGCGTCCTCGGTCAGGGTGAGTTCGCCGCCGAGACCACGTTCGTCGGCCAGCGCGCGCTCGATCAGCGCGACGATGTCGGCGTCGGTCAGCGGCCGCAACTGCAGCACCAGCGACCGCGAGAGCAGCGGCGAGACGACGGAGAACGACGGGTTCTCCGTGGTGGCCGCCACCAGCAGCACCGTCCGGTCTTCGACGGCGCCGAGCAGGGCGTCCTGCTGGGTCTTGGAGAACCGGTGGACCTCGTCGATGAACAGGACGGTGTTCTCGGCGTTGTAAGCCCGGCGGCGCCGGGCCTCTTCGATGACCCCGCGCACCTCCTTCACCCCTGCCGACAGCGCCGACATCGCCACGAACCGGCGCCCGGTCGCGGCCGAGACGAGGTTCGCCAGCGTGGTCTTGCCCGTCCCTGGCGGGCCGTAGAGCAGCACGGAAGCGGGCGCCGCGCCCTCGACGAGCCGCCGCAACGGCGCGCCCTCGCGCAGCAGGTGCTGCTGACCGACGACCTCGCCGAGCGACCGCGGCCGCATTCGTACCGCCAGCGGCGAGCCCGCGGGTACGGCGACCTCCCTCGGCTCGGCCGGCTCCGGAGGCGGCCCGAGGTCGGGGTTCACGGTGAAGAGTTCGTCCTGTGCCACGGTGTCGACGGTAGCCGTAGCCACCGACGGTTCCGGCCACAGGTCAGCGCAGCCGCTCCCGGAACGAGTGCCACATGATCACGGCCGCGTACGGCACGAACTCGCGCCCTCGCCGCCACACCCACGGCACCCCCTTGAGCACCAGCCAGCCGAGGTGCCCGGCGGTGCTCGGCTCGACGCCTCCCGCGCAGGTCAGGCTGACCGGCCGCGGTACCGCGAACCCGGCCTCGGTGAGCCGTTCGGTGAACCCGGTCGCCAGCATCCGGTGCCCGAGTTCCGACGGGTGCAGCCGGTCGACGCTCCACGAGGTGAGGTCGTAGGCGCCGGGCAGCAGTTCGAGGTCCAGACACGGCACGCCCTCACGCTGGACGACGCCGTCGATGGCGGCGTTCAGTTCGGCCACCCGCTCGCTCAGCGCGCGCCGCAGCGCCTGCGGAAGGCGGAACACCTTGCCGTGGTCGTGGTAGCGCACCGGCACCACGGTGGCGCCGACGGCGGCGAGCGAACGGATCACCTCGGTGAGGTCCGCGGCGATCTTCCCGGCGCTGAAGTCGGGGCGCAGCGTGTCGTTCATGCCCGCCACCACCAGCGCGACGTCCGGACGGTGCGCCACGGCCGCGGGAAGCTGCTTCGTCAGCACGCACCCCACGCGCGCCCCCGCGAACGACGGGTTCAGATAGCCGTCCGGCTCGACGCCCAGCGCCTCGGCGACGAGCGGGCCGACCCCGCGCCAGCCGCCCCGGTCCGGCAGCGGGTCGCCCAGGCCGACGGCGGTGGAATCGCCGAGCACGACCAGTCTGCGAGCGGACCGGGGTACGGCCGGGGCGGGAGGAAGGAGAGGTTCGGGACTCGGAGTGACTTCGACACTGATCACGGTCACGGTAGCCACCATCGGCCACGCAGACTCACCTGCGGTGATGCCTGGGTAACGCGACGAGGACGGTCGAGCGAAAAGTCCGTGCGGCGGTTACCGGAACGCCGGGTAGAACGCGAGGTCCGCGTGCGGCCCCAGCCTGGCCCCGAGCGCCGCGGCGACCCTGGTGGCGTGCTCGGAGATGTCCGTGAGGCGGGCCCGCAGCGAGTGCTTGGCCAGTTCCCGCCACCAGGTGACCAGCGCGGCCTCCCGGCTGATCGGCGTCGCGTGCCTGTCCAGGTCCAGCTCCGGGAGGATCTCCCAGGTGATGACCCACAGCAGGAGCAGCTGACCGTCCATCAGGTGCTCGGCCAGCGCTTCCTCGTCTGCGAGCCCCGGCCAGACCGAGACGACCTCGGCCCGCCAGGCGGCGATCATCGCCTCGCTCATCCCCGGCGGCAGCGCCATCGCTTCCGCGCTCGACGCGAACGGGAGCCGCAGGTACGCCGCGTCCATCAGGGTGCTGCGCACCCGGCCGCGTTCGAAATCGAGGAACCGCACCCCGCCGCTGGTCACGAGGTTGTTGTCCGGGCTGAGATCGACCGGGCTGAACGCGCGGTAGGACGGCGCACCCGCCCGCTCGGCGACCTCCATGACCCGCCGTTGCACCGGCTCCGGGGTCTCGACGTCGAGCAGTTCCTCCAGCAGCCCCGGCAACTGCGCGCAGACCGCGGGCAGCGGCGCGTCCTCGTTCTTGACCGGGCCACCCAGACGGCGCAGCAGCGCGTTGAAGTCGGGCTCCCGGCTCGCCGTGCTCGCGTGCAGCCTGCCCAGCGACCGGGCCCAGGACAACAGCGCGCGTTCGGCGCCGCGCGCGTCACGGGCGTAGAGCTTGTCGTGCAGCGTCGGGACGCCGCCGAGGTCCTCGATCACGAGGACACGATCCCGGCCGTCGTGCGCCAGCAGCTCGGGACACATCCGGTCCTCCGGCGCGAGCGCGGTGAACAGCTGGTAGCTGACCGCCTCCTGCGCGAACGGATCGGGCCGTCCCGGCTCTGCTGGATCGGGGTAGTGCTTGATGACCAGGGTGCGCGGCAGCGCGAACGGCGACGACGCCACCCGCGCCCGCACGACCGTCGCCGGACCACTACCGGCGAGGTCTTCGGGGGCGACGAGGGTGATCGCGCTGCCGAAGCGGCGAGAAAGGACTGACTCACCGGCGGCGACCGCGGCCGCGACGGCGAGGGTTTCGGCTCCAGCTCCGACGGTCGAATCGTCGGCAGAGGAGGTATCGACTGTCATTACCACCGACCCTACTCGTGACTGAGCAACCATGACCACTGAGATCCGGGCAACCGCGCGCACTGGCGCGATCTGGGACTCATCCCCGTGAAAGCGGACGTTCCGTTATCCTCGATCGTTGCTTACGACGGCGAAATGTCAGCACAATGGCCGCAGCTGCAACGATTCCGATGAGATTGACCAGCAGCTGACCGGTGGAATACAGGCACCGGTCCCACTGACCGGCAACCCCGGCGACCACCGCGTATCCGGCGGCGGGCACCGTGGTCACCGAGATGAACACCCCCACGAGCGCGGCGGATTTGGCCGAGGTCATGGAAAGCATTCCCGCCGCGCCGGCGAGCAGCGCCACTATCAGTGACGCGATTCCCACCTGGTAAACGAAATCAACCTCGTGGTTGTCCGCGAGTTTGCTGACTTCGAGCACTCCGGTGGCGTTGCCCACCAGAACCACACCGAGAGTGACCACCATCGCGATCGGGAAGCCGCCGAGCAACGCGATCCCGCCTTGCCGGACGAGATCCCCGCGGCGCAGCACCAGGCCGACGGCCATCGCCGCCAGCGGACCGAATTCCGGCCCCACCACCATCGCGCCGACGATGGTGACCGCCGAGTTCGTGATCACGCCGACCGACGCCAGCAGGCACGCGATGGTCAGGAACGCCTGAAACGTCCAGGTGAGCCGGGACTCTTCCCCGGAGCGGCCGACGAGTTCCTGCCACACCACCGCGTCCGCGGCCTCACCCGGCGCGTCCTCCTCGGCCCTGTCCGCGGCGTCGGACACCGCTGTGTCGAGGGCTTCCAGCGTGATCCCGCCGGTGTGGTCGAGGTCGAGCCCGCACAGCGACTCGATGATCTCGTCGGTCGCCTCGCGGGCGATGTCCGCCTCGATCAGGTCACCCTCGGGCGCGACAGCCACCCCGTGATGCACGACGAGGTGCGCGGTCCCGGGGTGGGCCCGCAGGATCCGGATCGCTTCGTCGGTCCGGTCCGGCGGGCACACGGCCCTGAGGTGGAGCATCAGTTCTTGGCGGGCGGCGCGGGCTTGGCGTCGATGCCCGCCTCCTTGCGCTGTTCCGGCGTGATCGGCGCCGGGGCCGCGGTCAGCGGGTCGAACCCGCCGCCGGTCTTCGGGAACGCGATCACGTCACGCAGCGAATCGGCCTTGGCCAGCAGCATGACGATCCGGTCCCAGCCGAACGCGATGCCGCCGTGCGGCGGCGGGCCGAAGGCGAAGGCGTCGAGCAGGAAGCCGAACTTCTCCTGCGCCTCCTCCTCGCCGAGGCCCATCAGCTCGAAGACCTGCTTCTGCAGTTCCTGCTGGTGGATACGGATCGAGCCGCCGCCGATCTCGTTGCCGTTGCAGACGATGTCGTAGGCGTAGGCCAGCGCGCCGCCGGGGTCGTCGGCGAGTTTGCCGATCCACTCCGGGGTCGGCGAGGTGAAGGCGTGGTGCAGGGCCTTCCACTTGCCACCGCCGACGGCGACGTCGTCGGACTCCTCGGCCGAGATGAACATCGGGAAGTCGACGACCCAGACGAACGACCAGGCGTTCTCGTCGATCAGGCCGAGACGGCTGCCGATTTCGAGCCGGGTGGCGCCGAGCAGCGAACGCGCGTCGGCGGGCTTGCCGGCGGCGAAGAAGACGCAGTCGCCGGGCTTGGCGCCGACGGCTTCGGCGACCGTCTCGCGCTCCTTCTCCGACAGGTTCTTCGCGACCGGCCCGCCGAGCGTGCCGTCCTCGTTCACCAGGATGTAGGCGAGCCCGCGGTGCCCGCGCTGCTTGGCGAAGTCCTGCCAGGCGTCGAGGGTGCGGCGCGGCTGGTCGGCCCCGCCCGCCATGACGACGGCACCGACGTACGGCGCCTGGAACACCCGGAACGGGGTGTCGGCGAAGAACGCCGTCATGTCGGTGAGCTCGAGGTCGAAGCGCAGGTCCGGCTTGTCCGAGCCGTACTTCTCCATCGCCTCGGCGTAGGTGATGCGCTGGAACGGCCGGGGGATCTCGGCGCCGATCAGCTTCCACAGCGAGGTGACGATGTCCTCGCCGAGGGCGATCACGTCGTCCTGCTCGACGAAGCTCATCTCGATGTCGAGCTGGGTGAACTCGGGCTGCCTGTCGGCGCGGAAGTCCTCGTCCCGGTAGCAGCGCGCGATCTGGTAGTACCGCTCGAGCCCGCCGACCATGAGCAGCTGCTTGAACAGCTGCGGCGACTGCGGGAGCGCGTACCAGGAGCCGGGCTTGAGCCGGGCCGGGACCACGAAGTCGCGGGCGCCCTCAGGAGTGGAGCGGGTCATGGTCGGGGTCTCGACCTCGACGAACTCCTGCGCGTGCAGCACCTCGCGGGCGGCGCGGTTGACCTCGCTGCGCAGGCGCATCGCGGCGGCGGGGCCACTGCGGCGCAGGTCGAGGTAGCGGTGCTTGAGGCGCACCTCCTCGCCGACGTCGACCCGGTCGTCGATCGGGAACGGCAGCACGGCGGCCTCGGACAGCACCTCGAGCTCGGTGACCAGCACCTCGATCTCGCCGGTGGGGATCTCGGTGTTGGCGTTGCCGTCCGGCCGCTTCGAGACCTCGCCGACGACGCGGACGCAGTATTCGGAGCGCAGCAGGTGGGCGCGCTCGGCCATCTCGCCCTCGCGGAAGACGATCTGACTCACGCCGCTGGCGTCGCGCAGGTCGATGAAGATGACGCCGCCGTGATCGCGCCGCCGGGCCACCCATCCGGTGAGGGTGACCGTCTGACCGGCGTGCTCGGCACGCAAGGTGCCGGCTTTGTGGGTGCGAAGCACTGCGGGTGCTCTCCTTCGGCATCACGATTCTGCGATTCGACGGCGCTGCGGTTCGACTGCTCTGCGCCGACGTCAAAGGCTAACGAACCGCCCCGGATGCCTCGCGACCAGGTACGAACCGGGCGCCGCTCAGATCGACGGCCAGGCCTCCAGCGCCGCGGCCATCCGCCGCGTGTGCACGAGGTAATCGGGCACCGACAGGACCCGGCCGTCGATGTTCTCCAGCAGCCAGCCCGCGGCCGCCTCCTTCGACGCGAAGAACTGCGTGCAGACCAGCGCCTCGACGTAGTCCTGGCCGAGGGTGAGATCGATGCCGGGCAGCCGTGACGCGGCGACGACGGCGTGCGGCGGGTCGACGCTCAAAACCCTGTCGCGAGTGAAGTGGACACGGACGCGTGCACCGGTCGCCGGGCAGAACGAGTCGGCGTGCACGGGTTCACCGGTGGCGACAGCCAGCAGGAACAGGTCCATCTGGTACCGGTCGGAGGCGGCCTTGCCGACCGGGCCGGGCCGTGAGCCGCGGTCCATCACGACCAGGCCGTCCCGGATGGCGAACCCCATCAGGTCCATCAGCCGGTGGGCTTCGGCGGGGTCCATGCCGACGGTGGCGGCGAGCCTGCCGATGGCGATGGGGTGTCTGCCCGCTCTGGTCAGCTTGGTCGCGGCCCAGGCGATGCGGACAGCGGCGGTGCGATCCGTCCGGGTGGTCAACAGGCACCTCCTCGCCTTCGTCACTCCGAGATTAGGCATGAAAAGGATTTCCGCCAAGTGACTGCGCCGAACGGCCGAATCCGTTGTGCGGTAAGAAGATTCACAGTGCGCGCCGCGAACCGGGAAGACGTTTTCCGTGGTGCACGAAAAGAGACGATCTTTTGGTCGGATGAGGCAAAAGTGACTCCGGCGCCTACTGGATTCCGGCCGTCCCGACGGCACCAGAGGTCAAGGTGGTCGTGAGTGGCAAGTCGCGTTAGAACGTCACTTACCACTCACGACCCACCGGACCGGCTCCTCACAGCAGCTTGAGCTGTTCGGCCGCTGGGGCCGCCTCCTCCGCCGACCGTTGCACGGGCATCGTCACCTGCGTTCGCTCCCCGTCATCGGCACGGGAACCGAAGCCGTGACGGCGCAACAACGGGCCGACGCGGGCCCCCAGCCGCTCCCGATAGGACTTCGGGAGATAGGCGCCGCGCGAGTACAGCTCGCGGTATTTCGGCACCAGTTCCGGATGTTCCCGGCCGAGCCAGCGGGCGAACCATTCCCGCGCGCCCGGCCGCAAATGCAACGGGATGACGGTGACCCGCGTGGCGCCGGCCTCGGCCAGCCGCGAGAACAGGGCGTCGAGCGCCGCCACCGAGTCGGTCAGGTACGGCAGCACCGGGGCGACCAGCACCGAACACGGGAGCCCGGCGTCCCGCGCCTTGCGGATCAGGTCGAGCCTGGCCCGCGGGCTCGGCGTCCCCGGTTCGAGGCGGTGTCGCAGGTCCTCGTCCAGCAGCGCGAGCGAGATCGCCAGCCCGGCGGGCACGTCCTTCGACACCGACTCCAGCAGCGGCAGATCCCTGGCCAGCACGGTCCCCTTGGTCAGGATGGACAGCGGTGTGCCCGAATCCGCGAGCGCGGTGATGATGCGCGGCATCAGCTCGTACCGGCCTTCGGCGCGCTGATACGGGTCGGTGTTCGTGCCCATCGCGACGTGCTCGCGCGTCCAGCTCGGCCGCCGCAGCTGCGCGGCCAGCACCTCGGGCGCGTTGACCTTGACGATCACCTGCGTGTCGAAATCGTGTCCGGCGTCGAAATCCAGGTACGTGTGGGTGTTCCGGGCGAAGCAGTTGTGCGTGACCATGCCGTCGGCGATGAAGTCGCCGGTGCCGGTGGTGATGTCGAACAGCGGCAGCTCGATGCCGAGCGCTTCGATGGACGACACCTTCCGTCTGGTCCGGCCGATGGCGAGCCCGTCGAGCGACCTTTTCCAGGCGACGGCGGGGTCCGCGAGATGGAAGAACCGCAGCTCCTCCGACGGCCCGCCGAGCAGCTGGACCGTCCACAACGGACGAAACTTGACGTTTTCGGTTTTGACGTAGCGGAAGCCGAAGTTGTCGAGAGCGGCGCAGAAGGTCGAGACGATGTCCTGCTCGTCGTGGGTGACGCGCAGCGCGCCGTGCCGGTAGCTCCCGGCGAGGTCGAACAACCCGGCCAGGAATCCCCGCTGCCAGTGGGAATCCGGCGAGGGCGGCACCTGGACGAAGCCGACCGACGCGCCGAAGTCCGGCAGGTACTTGAGCGCGCGGTCCGCGGCGTCCTTCTCGGCCGAGAACCCGCCGGAGCGCAACATCCCGCAGAGGAACCCGGCGCGGTAGCCGAGAGTGTCGTCCGGGGTGCGGGCGAGCTTCCCGACGCCGACGAGTTCGGTGCCCCCGACCAGATGCGGCCGCTGCGCCGCGCCGAAACGGGTGCCGGTGACGTGTTTCCACCCGCGGCCGGTCAGGAACCGGTGGTCGCCACTGGCCACGATGGACGTTCCGTCGTCGAGGGTCACGCGGTAGGCCGGTTTCAGCGTCGACCAGTGCGCCAGCACCTCCGTCGGCACCAGGCGCCTGCCCGCGCCGCGGCCGCGCGTCCCGTAGATCGTGTCGCCGGGCGCCAGGTCCACCAGTGCCTTCGTCCGGCCGTCGGCCATCAAGACCGGCGTCCCGCCTTCGAGGCAGTACGTACACGCGTGCGAGCAGCCGCGGTACGGGTTCACGGTCCATCCGAACGGGACACCCGAACCCTCGGGCACCTTGTTCAGCACCGATTTGGCGTGCACCTCGTGAAAAGTGACGCCGTCGAACCCCGGGGTGCGCACCGAACGCGGCACCCCGTCCATTCCGGGCAGCACCGGCTCGCCGCCGTCCGCCCGCTGTCGTTCCCATCGCACCCGGCCAGTCGAACACATGTTCTAGACAAGTGTCAAACAGGTGTTCGAACGCGGGTGATCTTCGGGGCGAGCTAGAGCTTTTCGATCTCGTCCGTGACATACCCGGCAGGCTGGATGAGACCCGCGCAGCGGCTGTCCCCGCGCGGTGTCGCCGACCGGCGGCGCACCGTCACCGAGTAGAAGTCCTCGCCGCCGCGCACGGTGACCACCCGGGCGTCGGATTCGAGCATCGGCTCCTCCTGGACGGCGAGCACGTCGTCCAAACCGGACAGATCGAGCTGCCGCCGGATCGCGATCTCCGCGAACTGCGCCCACGCCGTCCGGGCGGAGGTCCGGCCGCGAAGCCGCTCCGGCTCGACCTGGCCGCGCAGGGCCGCCTTGGCGACCAGCGCCGCCTCGGCCGGATTGAGCTGGCCGTGCAGGAAGCCGTCCGGGACGACGAGGAGGTTTCCCGCCCAGCGGTCGCCGCCGACGTGGCTGACCTCCCAGGAGCGGCCCGGATGGTTGGCGTTGAGCGCCGAAGCCAGCGGACGGCCGAGCACCGCGCAGCACATGTCCTTGGTGCCGTGCGTGCAGACCAGGAACAGCGGTCCGTCCACTCGCGTGCCGAGCCCGCCGACACCGTCCGCGACCGCTTCGAGGTCCAGCTCGGCCAGTTCGCTCAGGTCGTGGATCTCCAGGCGTTCCAGCCAGCGGTTGCCCGGTTCGCCCCCGCCGACGTACACGGAGCGGGGGCGATCCGGGTCTCGCTGGTGCTTGCCGGGGCGGCGGATCAGCAGCGGACGGAGCCCATGGGACCGTCTCAAGTTCTCGAGCGGCTCGCGGCGCTCGGCGGGGAAGGCCTCGTCGAGCAGGTTCTCCAGCGCGTCCGCGGGCCAGGGGCCCGGCTGCTCGATGAGCAGCCAGCAGCGCATGTCGGCCGCGGTGCCGGCGGGACTCGCGCCCAGCATGCGCGCGACGGTCGCGCAGCCCGGCAACGCGGCGGGCTGCGCCGAACCATCAGACGCGGAGGTGTCCGAGA
Source organism: Amycolatopsis speibonae (assembly GCF_042647925.1). Classification (NCBI taxonomy): domain Bacteria; kingdom Bacillati; phylum Actinomycetota; class Actinomycetes; order Pseudonocardiales; family Pseudonocardiaceae; genus Amycolatopsis; species Amycolatopsis speibonae. Next base: position 105,249 of record NZ_JBHRWK010000012.1, on the reverse strand, counting down.
GCTGAGCGGTCATCGGCTGACCCCTCCGGACTTGACCTTAGGCATGCCTTAGCTTACCCCGTCCAGGCTCCCTTCACACTTGTCCTCCCCTGTGAGATTCAGCCGATAGAGAGAAGCCCCTGCGTGGTGAGCTCACCGAGGAAGGCCCGCACGGTCCCCCCATCGAGTTCGGACAGCTCGGCGAGTCGCTTGACCGCCTGCGGCGTGCCGTCGAGCAGCGTCTTCAGCAGCGGGGCCGCCGCGCCCGCGAAAACGAACCGCTTACCGTCCGCGAGCAGGGTCACCCGGTCGTCGGCTTCTTCGAGCACCGCCCGCGGGACGAGGAACCGGACCTCGGTCTCGTCGCCGTCCGGCAGCAGGCCGCGCGTCGCCGCCCAGGGCAGCCCGACCCGCGGATGCGCCGGAGCCGACGAGTCACGTTCGGCGAGGAACCTGTCGACGACGTCGCCGGTCAGCGCGGATTCCAGTTCCGCGCGCAGGGCGGCGGCACGGGCCGAGCGGTCCTCCTCCGTCCCGAACCTCGGGAGGTCCTGGCGGAACGCGGTACTCGACCGCAGCTTGTCGGCGAGCCAGGACACCAGGTCGATCCCGGTGGCCGGGCTGAACCCGAGCGTGAGGTGCAGCGACATCTCCCCCACCGCGGTGACGTCGTGCCAGTGCCCGCGCGGGACATAGAGGACGTCGCCGTCTTCGAGGACGAAGTCGTCGATCGGCTCGCCGGGCCGCTCGGGCTGCTCGACGTCGCGGTGCAGCGGAGCGGGCCTGGTCGGGCCGTGCATCCGCCAGCGTTTGCGGCCGGCGACCTGGATGATGAACGCGTCGTGGTCGTCCCAGTGCACGTCGAAGCCGTGGGTCACACCCCAGCCCGCGTACAGGTTGACCTGGACGCTCTCGCGGAGGTCGTGTTCGAGGCCCCTGGCGAGATCGCCGATCGGGTCGCTGAGTTCCTGGATGGCGTCGAGCACCATCGTCGCGCCGCCGCGGAGGTGCTCGGTGAACGGAGCGGCCCGCAGGCGGGGGACGGTGCCACTGCGGCGCGTGGGGACGAGATCGGTGTAGCTCTCCATGGGCACCGGGGTGCCGTCGAGAGCCAGGCGCAGCCTCGGGAACTCCAGGCGATGCTGCCGGAGGATCGCGTTCAGCGCCGGCCACGGCAGCAGGTCGGCGAACCGGCCCGCGCGGCCTTCGAAACGGCGGTAAGTCTCGCCCTGGACGTCTTGGAAGAACTGGCTGACCCCGAGCGGAGCCACGAGGTCAGCCAGCGTCGGCGTTTCGGGCACTCAGCCGTCGTTACCGTCGTTGTCGGCGGCCGCGCCGTTGGCCTTCCCGCGATCCACCGCGGTCGGGATCTTCTCGACCTCCAGCAGCAAACCGCTGTCGGGAGCCTGCGTACCTGACTGTTCCTGTGCCATCCTGCCACCTTTTCTCAGACGAGCGGACGGACCGAAAATCGGCCTGGAGCGCCGCCAAGCGTACGACACGTTTCGAGAAAATTCACTGCCCAGCAGGGAAAAACGGCCCGGTGAGCGATCTTCGACACCGTGGCGGTAGTTCACCCGGACAGCGGTTCTAAGCTGCCATCCATGGCTGATGCGGCATCCTTCACCCGACCGCGATGGGACGTGCTCGCGGCCGTCGGTGCGGGTGGCGCGCTGGGCAGCCTCGCCCGCTACGGCCTGTCGGTCGCACTCCCCCATTCCCGGGGCCAATTCGCGCTTTCGACCTTCGCCACCAACGTTTCCGGCTGCCTGCTGATCGGTGTCCTGATGGCCGTGCTGGGCGCTACGGCCGACCCGCACCGGCTGCTGCGGCCGTTCCTCGGGGTCGGGATCCTGGGCGGCTACACCACGTTCTCGACCTATGCGACGGACACACTCGATCTCGTGACGAACGGGCGTCCGTTCACCGGGTTGGGGTACGCCTTCGGCACGGTGGCGGCCGCGCTGGTAGCGGTCTACGCCGGGCACGAGATCACCCGGGCGGTGACGAAATGACCGCCCTTTTCGTCGCACTGGGTGGCGGCCTCGGCGCGATCCTGCGCTTCGTGACCGATCTGCGGGTGCGGGCGTGGCGCGGTGCCGCCTTCCCGTGGGGCACGCTGACGGTCAACATCGCGGGCTCGGCGATCCTCGGGGTGCTCACCGGCTGGGCGCTGCACGGCGGCGAACCGGACAGTGTCCGCTCACTGCTGGCCGTCGGGTTCTGCGGCGGGCTCACGACGTTCTCGACCTTCGGGTACGAAACGCTGCGCCTGTTCACCGAGAAGGCGCGGGCACGCGCCGTGCTGAACGTCGGCGTCACGATGGTCGCCGGGATCGGCGCCGCGGCGGCCGGGCTCCTGCTCGCCGCCGCCGTCTGGCACTGAATCAGTCTTCGGGCGTCATCCGCCACACGGCCGCCGCGATCGCCTCGCGCTGCTCGTCCGGAAGACCGGCCGCCATCTCCTCCAGCTTCTCGACGACGCCTTCGTGAGCGGCTTTCGCGAGCCGGAGCCCCTCTTCCGTCAGCGTGATCTTGAGGGCGCGCCGATCGCAGGAATCCGCGACCCGCTCGACGAGCGCACGCCGCTGCACCCGGTCCACCAGGCCGGTGACGCTGGATTTCTCCAGGTTCAGCATCTTGCCGAGCTCGGTCATCCCGACGCCCGTCTCCCCCTGCGCGAGCACGCAGAGCAGCTGCGCCTGCTGCGGCGTGAGGTCGTGGGACCGGCCGACGTCGATGAAAGCCCGCTGCACCAGATGCGAAAGCCGCACCAGCGCGGTCGCGAATCCGAGGTCTTCGGCCGTGGTCATGTCCTCAGTCTACTTGACGATGGTTCGGAGTACGAACTACTATAGTTCGCAGTACCAACATTACGTATTACGAACTAGGGGAACTCATGAGCACGACCGTGGCCGTCATCGGCGGGGGATACGGCGGCACGACCGTCGCCAAGGAACTGGACTCGTTCACCGACGTCGTCCTCGTCGAACCGCGCGAGGACTTCGTCCACCACGTCGCCGCGTTGCGCGGCCTCGTCGATCCCGAGTGGACGGATCGGCTGTTCTACCCGTACGCCCGGCTTCTCGAGCGGGGGCGGGTGCTGCGCGATCGCGCAGTGAGCGTGGACCAGGACGGCGTCACGCTCGCGTCGGGCGAACGGCTCACGCCGGATTACGTCGTCCTGGCGACAGGCTCGGCGTACCCGTTCCCGGCGAAGATCGACTTCCAGGACAGCGCTTCGGCGAAGGCGAAGATCCGCGCCACCCGGGAAGAACTCGCGGGAGCGGGGAAGGTGCTGCTGCTCGGCGCGGGCCCTGTCGGCCTCGAACTGGCGGGCGAGATCAAGGCGGTGTGGCCGGAGAAGGCCGTGACGATCGTCGACCCGGCGAAGGAGATCCTGGACGGCTTCCCGGACGAGTTTCGCGAGGAGATCCGGCGCCAGCTCGGCGAACTGGGCGTCGAACTCCTGCTCGGCACTTCGCTGACCGAGCCGCCGGCCTCGGAACCGGGACAGACGAAGACGTTCACCTCGGGTCTCACCGGCGGCGGCGAGGTGACCGCCGACCTGTGGTTCCAGTGCTACGGCGGCGCGCCGCACACCGCGTACCTCGACGGCTCCCTCGCCTCCGCGCGGCAGCCGAACGGTCAGGTGGAGGTGACCGCCGACCTGCGGCTACCGGGACAGCCGCGGGTGTTCGCGCTCGGCGACATCACCGCGCTGCCGGAGGGGAAACTGGCGAAGGTGGCCGGTGACCACGCGGAGGTCGTGGTCGCCAACATCCGGGCGCTGATCGAGGGCGGCGACCTGCGGACCCACACCCCGGGCGGGCCGATGATCTCGCTGCCGCTCGGGCCGTCCGGGGGCGCGACCTACGCCGAGGAGGTGGGGATCCTGGACGCGGCGACGACCGCGGAGATCAAGGGGTCGCACATGATGGTGTCGCGGTACGAGGAGCTGTTCGGGGGCGTACAGGGCTCGTGAGTGGCGTTTCGTGCTCTAACCCGAACCGCCACTCACGACCAGTTCGGCCGAGTCGGTACTTCGCGTGACTGGGTGGGCGACACGCGTGATTGGACGGGCCACACCGCGCGGCCGGGGTCTCACCGCGAGTCGCCCACCCAGTCACGCGTGTTGCCCCTCCAATCACGCGAAACCGCCAGACTGTGGGTACCTGAGACACTGTTGGCTCTAACCCGAAACGCCACCACGCACGAGAGGGCTACCGCGGAGCGAGACCCCGCACGTGCGCGAAAGGATCCTCACCCGTCGGCAGCAGCGCGATGATCGGCGTCGTCAGCCCGTTGTCCACATAGGACCGCACCTGCTCGCGACAGGAATCGAGGCTTCCGTGGACGATCAGGTCGTCGACGACCTCGTCCGGGATGACCTGGTTCGCCTTCTGCCGGTCGCCCGCGGCCCACGCCTCGTGCATCGGCGCGAGCGCCTCGCCGCGGCCGAGCCAGTCGTGGAACGCCGCGTACACCGGCACGGTCAGGTAGCTCGAGATGAGCATCCGGCCGAGTCCGCGCGCGGCGGCCTTGTCCTCGGTGGGGCAGACGAAGATCCGCGCGGCCAGTTCGGCGTCCGGCCCGATCTCCGCGCGCACCTTCGGCACGTCGGAGGCGGCGAGCCAGTTGGTGATGGCGCCGTCGGCCTCCTTCGCGGCCAGCCGCAGCATCCCCGGCCGCAGCGCGGCGAGCATGATCGACGGCGGCGGGTCGGCGGGCCGTTCCAGCCGGAACTTGCTGACGGAGAAGGACTCGTAGGTCTCGGTGACCTTCTCCCCCGCCAGCGCCGACCGCAGGAACCGCAGGGTGTCCCGGGAGCGCGCGAACGGGGCTTCGAACTCGGCGGCGTTCCAGTTCTTCACGATCACCGGCGACGACGCGCCGATACCGAGCACGAACCGGCCGGGCGCCAGTTCCGCCACCGTGGCCGCGCTCATCGCCAGCAGACCGGGGCCGCGGGTGTACACCGGCACGATCGCGGTGCCCAGCCTCAACTGCGGCGCCCATTGCGAGGCCAGCACCAGCGGGGTGAAGGCGTCGTTGCCCGCCGTCTCGGCCGACCACGCGTCGGTGTAGCCGAGATCCGGCAGCTCCTGCACCATCTCCTTGTGCGCCGCGAGCGGCACCCCGGTCAGCGGAATGGTGATGCCCCACCGTTTCATGCGTTCTCCTCGCTCTTGGCCGCGTCACCGGAAAGCTCGCGCACGATCCAGTCCACCTGCGTGCGCATCAGGTTCTCCGCGACCTCTTCGGCTTGCGGCGTCATATGCGTCGCGCCGGCCAGCGGCAGGAACACGTGCGGACGTCCCTTGGCCAGCAGTGCCGACGAAAGGCGCAACGAGTGGGCGACGAAAACGTTGTCGTCGGCCAGTCCGTGGACGATCAGCAGCGCCCGCGAGAGGTCACCGGCGCCGGCGATCAGCGAGTTGTGCTCGTACGCGGCCGTGTCCTTCTGCGGAAGCCCGAGGTAGCGCTCGGTGTAGTGCGTGTCGTACAAGGACCAGTCGGTCACCGGGGCGCCCGCGACACCGGCGTGGAAGACGTCGGGGCGGCGCAGCACGGCCAGCGCGGACAGGTACCCGCCGTAGGACCAGCCGCGGATCGCGACCCGGTCCAGGTCCAGTTCCGGACGCAGCGCGGCCGCCGTGTGCAGGGCGTCGACCTGGTCGGCGAGGGTGACGTCGGCGAGCTTGCCCGCGATCTCCTTCTCCCACGCCGAACCCCGGCCGGGCGTCCCGCGCCCGTCGGCGACCAGCACCGCGAAACCCTGGTCCGCCAGCCACTGCGGGGTCAGGAAGGCGTTGCGGGTCTGCAGGACACGCTGGGCGTGCGGGCCGCCGTACGGGTCGAGCAGCACCGGAAGCTTGCCTTCGCTCTCCTCGTAGCCTGTCGGCAGGACCAGCGCGGCGCGCAGGCCCCGCTCCCCCAGCGTCAGCCAGGTCAGGTTCGGCACGACTTCGGGATCCACGGTGCGGGAACCGATGCGGGCCACCGGCTTCTCGCCGGAGACGACGGTCACCACCGGGCCGCTGCGGTCCAGGCTCCACGAGGAAAGCACGGTCAGCGAAGCGTTCCCGGAGCCGACGTGCACACCGTCCTCAGTGGACAGACGACGGAGCTCGCCGCCTTCGGTGCGGAAGACGTGGATCTGCGTCGGGTCGGCTTCCGAAGCACTGAACAGCACCTCGTCGCCGACGTGCAGGATCGACCGCACCTGCAGTCCGGGCGGGGTGACCGCGATCCCGTCGACGACCAGCCGATGGTCGCCGTCGGCGGCGCTTTCGCGCACCAGACGGCCGCCGGCGGTCCACGCCGGGACACCCGCGGCGAGTTCGACCCAGTGCTCGTCGGTCTCGGTGTGCAGCACCTCGATCGCACCGGTCGCCGGATCGACCGCCTGGATCTCCAGTGTGCGCTGGTCGCGCGACTGCACGGACAGCAGCGGCTTGCCCGCCGCCGACCAGTGCACCGCGGCCAGGTACTCCCAGTCGGTCTTCGCGACGTCGACGCGCGAGCCGTCGAGGCCGAGGATCGCCAGCGTCACGTCCGCGTTCGTCGACCCCGCCGCCGGGTACGCGACGACGTTGGCCGCCGACTGCGGGTTGGCCGGGTCGGCGATCGTCCAGCGCGGCACGTTCGCCCGGTCGGAGCGCTCGGCCAGCAGGCTCTGCCCGTCCGGGGCCCACCAGTAGCCCCGCGTGCGGCCCATCTCCTCGGCCGCGATGAACTCCGCGAGCCCCCAGGCGATGTCTTCGCCGTCTTCCTCGACGAGAACGCTGTCCGCGCCGGTGGCCCGGTCGATCACCCGCAGCCGCCGGTCGCGGACGTAGGCGACCCGGGACCCGTCCGGGCTGGGCCGCGGGTCGACGACCGACCCCTCGACCAGCACGGACACCTCGCCGGTGACCAGGTCGAGGGTGTGGAGCTTGCCCGAGAGCGAGAACGCGGCGACGGTGAAGGCGTCGTCGACCGCGTAGCCGACCACGCCGCCGCCGGTCTCCCGGCTGCGCTCGCGGCGGGCACGCTCCTCGGGCGGCAGGTCCTCTTCACCGGGCAGCAGTTCGGCCGCGTCGACCAGCTTCGTCTCCTCGCCCGACGCGACGTCGAGCGACCACAGGCTGTGCCGCGGATCCGTACCGGACTCGGACCGCAGGAACAGCACCCGGGCACCGTCCGGGGCGACCTTGAACTCTTTCGGCGCGCCGAGGGTGAAGCGCTGGGTACGGGCCTGACGACGGAGGAACGGGAGGTCTTCGAAGCTGGTGTCGGTCACGTCCGAACTCTCTCAGACGATCAACCCGGGACGCCAACGCCTTCCAGCTTCTTCAGCTCCGCCTCGGGATCGAAGTCGGGCTGGGGGAACTTCGGGTCCATCTCCTCGATCGTCTCGATCAGGATCCGCGCGACCAGCCAGTTGCGGTACCACTTGTGGTCGGCGGGGACCGAGTACCAGGGCGCGTCCGCCGTCGAGGTCTTGGCGAAGATGTCGGCGTAGGCCTTCTGGTAGTCGCCCCACTGGGCACGCGCTTCGAGGTCGGCGGGGTTGTACTTCCACCACTTCGCCGGGGTCTCCAATCTCGCCTTGAGCCGCTTCAGCTGCTCCTCCGGCGAGATGTCGAGGAAGACCTTCACGATCGTCGTGCCCGCCTCGGTCAGCTCCTTCTCGAACTCGTTGATCTCGGCGTAGCGCTTGCGCCACTCGGCGGCGGGCACGAGTTTCTGCACCCGCGGGACCAGGATGTCCTCGTAGTGGGAGCGGTCGAAGACGCCGACCTGCCCCGGCACGGGGAGCTGTTTGCGGATCCGCCAAAGATAGTGGTGGCGTGCCTCGGCGGCGGTCGGCTTCTTGAACCCCGCGTACCGCACACCCATCGGGTTGACCAGGCCGAGGACGTGCCCCACCGTGCCGCCCTTGCCGGAGGTGTCCATCCCCTGCAGGACCAGCAGGAGGCTGCGGTTGCCCCCGCCGACGCCCTCCGCGTAGAGGGCCTCCTGCAGCTTCGCGAGCTTGGCCCCGGCATCGGCGAGGTCTTCCAGCGCCTTGGGCTTCTTCTGCGGCCCGATCGGGAACTTGCCCGGATCGGGCCGTTCGGTTCCCTTGCCGATCCTCAGCGCGTCCCGGACGGACACGGTGTCCTTTTTCGCCATCCGGCGACGATAACCGCGGTCCGCCTTCCGCGCCTGACGGTGATCAAGTACTCGTCTGCACGATATCGCCACCCAATGGAGTCGATACGCAACGAACAACGGGTCAAAGCAACGTTTCCCGGATGAAGTCCACCACTGGGGCATCTAACCTGAACGCATGACGACCGCCGACTTCATCGCGCTCGACGAGCAGTGGAGCACGCACAACTACCACCCGCTGCCCGTGGTGATCGCCACCGCCGAGGCCGCTTCGGTCACCGACGTGGAGGGCAAGACCTACCTCGACTTCCTCTCCGGCTACTCGGCGCTGAACTTCGGGCACCGCCACCCCGGGCTGATCGCCGCCGCGGTCGAGCAGTTCGGCCGGGTGACGCTGACCTCGCGCGCCTTCCACCACGACCAGCTCGGGCTGTTCTGCCGGGAGCTCGCCGAGCTGACCGGTACCGAGATGACCCTTCCGATGAACTCGGGCGCGGAAGCCGTCGAGTCCGCGGTGAAGATCGCCAGGAAGTGGGCGTACCAGGTCAAGGGCGTTCCCGACGGGACGGCCGAGATCATCGTCGCCGGCTCGAACTTCCACGGCCGCACGACGACCATCGTGTCCTTCTCCACCGACGAGACCGCGCGCGCCGACTTCGGGCCGTTCACCCCGGGCTTCGTCACGGTCAAGTACGGCGACGCCGAAGCGCTGCGCGACGCCATCACCGAACGCACCGCCGCGATCCTGCTGGAGCCGGTGCAGGGCGAGGCGGGCGTGATCGTGCCGCCCGCCGGCTACTTCGCCGAGGCGCGCCGGCTGTGCGATGAGCACAACGTCCTGCTGATCGCCGACGAGATCCAGTCCGGTCTCGCCCGCACCGGCACCGTCCTCGCGCTCGACCACGAAGGCGTCCGCGCCGACGTCTACACCCTGGGCAAAGCGCTCGGCGGCGGGATCATGCCGGTCTCGGCCGTCGTCGGCAGCCAGGACGTGCTCGGCGTGCTGCGACCGGGTGAACACGGCTCCACCTTCGGCGGGAACCCGGTCGCCTGCGCGATCGGCCGGGCCGTGGTCGGGCTGCTCAAGACCGGCGAGTTCCAGGAGCGCTCGCGGGAGCTGGGCGCCCACCTACACTCGCGGCTCGGCGAACTGGTCGGGAACGGGCTGGCCGAGGTCCGCGGCCGCGGGCTCTGGGCGGGGATCGACATCGCGCCCGGCGGGCCGACCGGCCGGGAGGCGTCCACCGCGCTGGCCGAACGCGGCGTGCTGTGCAAGGAGACGCACGACCGCACGCTGCGGATCGCGCCGCCGCTGGTGATCACCCGTGAGGAACTCGACCGGGGTATCGACGCGATCACGGAGGTCGTCAAGACCCGGTGAACCTTTCGGGCGGCCGGTACGTTGGCTGTCCATGGGAGACGCGCGGGAGTGGGTGGAACGGCCGCTGGTCGGCACCGAAACGGTGACGCCGGAGGACTGGTTCGCGAAAGGCAAGGCACTGCGGGACAAGGTGCCGTCGTCCGCGCACGATCACGCCGCGGCGGGCGACGGCCGTCCAAGCGTGGCGGAGTTCTTCGCGCGGACCAACGAGGGCCGCCTGCCGGAGCTGGTGGAACTGCGGCGCGAGCGCATGCTCGCGTCGCCGTTCACCTTCTACCGCGGGGCCGCCGGGCTGATGGCCGCCGATCTGGCGGGCTCCCCGGTGTCCGGGCTGACGACCCAGCTGTGCGGGGACGCGCACGCCGCGAATTTCGGGCTGTACGGCACGCCCGAGGGCCGGATCGTCATGGACATCAACGACTTCGACGAATCCGTGCCGGGCCCGTGGGAGTGGGACCTCAAACGGCTCGCCGCGAGTCTCGTGCTGGCCGGGCGCGAGGGCGGCATCGGCGAATCGGGCTGCCGGGAGGCCGCCGAAGACGCGGCGAAGTCCTACCGGCGCACCATCCGGGGGCTCGCGGAACTGCCGTTCCTGCGGTCGTGGAACGCGCTGCCGGACGCGTCGGTGCTGAGCAAGGTCCGCGCGCACGACCTGATCGACGACTTCGAGGAAGCGGCCGAGAAGGCGCGGAAGAACACCAGCGCCAAGGTCACCGCGAAGTGGACCAGGCGGATCGACGACCGCGAGACCGGCCTCGAACGGCACCGGTTCGTCGAAGACCCGCCGGTGCTCACCCACGTCGACGACGCGACGGCCGAAGCCGTCGTCACCGGACTGGTGTCCTATGTGGACACCCTGCGCGAGTCGCGGCGGACGCTGATCTCGCGGTACCGGGTTTCCGACGTGGCCTTCCGGGTGGTCGGCACCGGAAGTGTCGGGCTCCGGAGCTATGTCGCGCTGCTGCACGGAAACAGCGGCGAAGACCTTGTGCTGCAGGTGAAACAGGCCAATCCGTCGGCGCTCGCGCCGTTCCTCGGCCTGGCCGCGCCGGAGCACGAAGGCCGCCGGATCGTCGAAGGCGCGCGGCTCGTGCAGGCCGAGACCGACATCCTGCTCGGCTGGACGACCATCGACGGATTGCCCTACATCGTGCGGCAGTTCCGCAACCTCAAGGGCGACATCGACCCGGCGGAGCTGAAGAAGGACCACCTCGACGACTACGGCCGCTTGGCGGGCGCGTTGCTGGCGCGGGCGCACGCGCGGTCGCTGCATCCGCGGATGCTCGCGGGGTACTTCGAGGACGACGAAGACCTCGACGAGGCGATCGGGGCGTACGCGGTGCGGTACGCGGATCAGACCGAAGCGGACCACGAAGCCTTCGCCGCCCTCTGACGCCCCCGTCGGTGATCACGTAATCTCGCCGGATGAGCGGAAGAGCGCCGTACGGCCTGGTCGCGGTGACTTGCGCGGTGATCATGGCCGTACTCGGGATGCTGGTGTCGGGCACGAGCGTTTCCGGCCCCGACGAGCTCGCCGTCAAGTGGGTGGAGCGCGCCTTCGGCTCCGACACCGGCCTTCTGCGGCTGCTCGTGCTGCCGACCGAGGCCTACGTCCTCATCCCGGTCGCGGCGGTGACCGTCGCCCTCTGCCTGGCGGCACGGCGCAAGCCCGAAGCGGCCCTGACCGTCGCGGGCCCGCTCGTCGCGATCTTCGCGAACACCTGGGTGCTCAAACCGCTCTTCGACCGCTGGAAGAACACCTACCTCGCCTACCCCAGCGGGCATACCGTCGCGCTGGTCGCGGTGCTGACCGTGCTCGTCCTGCTGGCCCGACCCGGGGTCGCGACGGCCGTCATCTCGGTCGTGGGCGCGGTGGTGCTCGCCGGGGTCACGATCGGCATGATCGGCCTCGGCTACCACTACCTGACCGACGTCGTGGGCGGCACGCTGTTCGCCATCGCGACCGTGTGCGCGACGTGGGAGCTGCTCAGCTGGGCAGCACGGCGTCGCGCGCCAGTGCCGTCAGACGGCTGACAGCGCGCAGGTACTTCTTGCGGTAGCCGCCGTTCACCATCTCCTCGGTGAACAGCAGCGGCACCGGATCGCCCGAGACCACCAGCGGGATAGCGCGGTCGTAGAGCCGGTCGGCGAAGGCGACCATCCGCAGCCCGACGTTCTGGTCGGGGACCGGGTGGATGTCGCGCAGGTGCACCCGGGTCACGCCGTCGAGAAGCCTGCCGTAGCGCGAAGGGTGCAGCCCGCCGAGGTGGTCGCACAACGCGTCGAAATCGTCCACAGTGGACTCGGGATGCGCGGCGGCGGAGGCTTCCAGCTCCTGGAGGCTCGCGGGCGGCGGCGCGTCCGGCAGGCCGCGGTGACGGTAGTCCGGGCCGTCGACCCGGCAGACGCCGAACTTGGCGGACAGCGACTGGATCTCGCGCAGGAAGTCCGCGGCGGCGAACCGGCCCTCGCCGAGTTTGTCCGGCAGCGTGTTGGAGGTCGCCGCCACGAAGACCCCGGCCGAGATGAGCTCTTGCAGCAGGCGGGTGACGAGCATGGTGTCGCCGGGGTCGTCGAGTTCGAACTCGTCGATCGCCAGGAACCGGTGTTCGGAAAGCCGCCGGACCGCCTCGGCGAATCCCAGGGCGCCGACGAGGTGGGTCAGCTCCACGAACGTCCCGTACGCCTTGGGGGACGGCGTCTCGTGCCACGTCGAGGCGAGCAGGTGCGTCTTGCCGACGCCGAAACCGCCGTCGAGGTAGAGCCCGCTCGGCCCGGACGGTGCCTCGTCCCCGCCGATGAACAGCGCGCGCAGCTTCGACTTCGGCTTCCGGTTCGCGGCTTCCGCCACGCGCTTCGCGAACGCGCCACAGCCGACGACGGCCTCGGCCTGGCTGGGCTCGTCCGGGTTGGGCACGTAGGTGGAGAACCGGACCGCGTCGAACCGGGGCGGCGGGACGAGCGCGGTGATCAGCTCGTCGGCGGACAGCTCCGGACGGCGATCGATCAGGCGGGCGGGCATGCGCCGAGAGTAACGGCACCGGCGTCGCCCGTTCACCCTCCCTGACCGGGCGTATCCCCCGCTCAGCGGTGCCGCCGGGCCCATGCTGGGATGGTCGTGTGCAGCTTTTGTGGCCAACGACACCGGCGGATCCCGTCTCCGATGCCGACCTCGAACGGCTCTATGGGTATCCCGAAAACCTGACCCGCGCCTGGGTCCAGGTCAACTTCGTCAGCTCCGCCGACGGCGCCGTGGCGGTCGACGAGCTGTCCGAAGGGCTTTCGCACCCCGCCGACAAGCGGATCTTCCTTACGGGACGGCTGCTTTCCGACGTGATCCTGGTCGGCGCCGGTACCGCCCGAGCCGAGGGCTACCGCGGCGCGCGGATCACTCCCGGACGCGCCGCCCGCCGGATCTCGCTCGGGCTGTCGGAGGTCCCGCCGATCGCGGTGGTGACCCGTTCCGGTGAACTCGACCCCGCGGGCCCGTTGTTCACCGACACCAAGGTCCCGCCGATCGTCATCACCACCGAGACGGCGCCGCGGGCCGCGCTGGAGCGCGCGGGGGCCGAGGTGCTCGTCGCGGGGACCGACGACGTCGACCTCCACCGGGCGCTCGAACTGCTGGGTGAGCGCGGGCTGCGCCGCGTCGACTGTGAGGGCGGACCCGCGCTGTTCGCCGACCTGATCGCGGCCGACCTCGTCGACCAGCTGTGCCTGACCGTCGCCCCGCTGCTGGCGGGCGCGGGCGAACGCCGGATCGCCCACGGCCGCCCGTCCCCGGAACCCCGGCGGATGGACCTCGCGTCCGTGCTCTTCGAAGACGGCTTCACCATGCTGCGCTACCGCCGCCGGGAGGGCGGGTGAACGAGCCCGCGCCGGTTCCGGACGAGGAGCTGGCGGCCCGGGCCGCCGCCGGGGACCACGGTGCCTTCGACACCTTGGTGCGGCGGCACACGGCCAGGATGTACCGCGTGGCGCTGCGGATCACCGGGAGCGCGTCGGAAGCCGAGGACGTCGTCCAGGAGGCCTGGCTTTCCGCGTGGCGCGCGCTGCCCGGGTTCCGGTTCGAGTCCGCGGTGTCCACCTGGCTCTACCGGGTGACGACGAACGGCGCGCTCGGCCAGGTCCGGCGCCGGAAACCGACCGTGCCGCTCGACGAGGGCGACGCGGGTGTCGTGCCTGGTCCGGAGGGGCACGTGGTGAGCGCCGAACAGGTCGGCACGGTGCTGCGCGCGATCTCGGAACTCGACGTCGGCCAGCGGATCCCGCTGATTCTGCGAGAATTCGAAGGGTTGACCTACGACGAGGTGGCCGAGGTGCTGGAGGTCAGCGTGCCCGCTTTACGCGCCCGCCTGCACCGCGCGAGGGTGGCGCTGCTGGCGAAACTCGGCGACAACTTCCGACCCGGGGAACGGTGATGAGCGAGGATCCGCGCGACGACCCCCGGTGGGAGCAGGTGCGCGCCGCCGCGAGCCGTCCGGTGCCGACGCCGCCCGGGCTCGTCGAACGCGTGCTCCGCTCGGTCGGCGGCGTCCGCGGGCGGCACACCACGGCCCCGCTCGACCTGCCCTCGGCAGGCGGGAAGACCCAGGTGTCGGAACGGGCGCTGGTACTCATGACCAGGAAGCTCGTCGCCGAAATCGGCCGCGAGCTCGGCGGGGTCCACGTCTCGGCCGTCGCCCTCGAAGACGACGTGCTCCAGGTGCTGGTGACGATCCGGTTCGGCGTCGAAGCGGCGGCCGCGGAGCTGGTGCGCCACCGGGTCAGCGTGGCGTTGGCGGGACAGCTCGGGTCGGCCCCGCCGGCGATCAACGTCCACGTCGTCGACGTGCATCCCGACTGAGCCCCGGTCCGGTCGCGATCGCTACTTTCGCCCCGAATGCGGCGGCTGATGCACCTGATGCGAACGTGACGATCACCAAGGTAGCGAAGGCCTCCTTCGCTACCTTCAGGGTAGGCAAGGAGGCCTTCACGGACCTGGTCCTGAGGCAACGGATTCAAAACCCGTCCAGCGTCAGATCGCCACTCACGACCACCCCCGCCTCGCCTCATCGAGATGAACCCGGAATTGATTACCCCATCCGGGGGACATCGCGTGACGACTCGGCATGCGCGCGTGTCCTGGTCGGTGAGAGCGTAGGGACCGCCGCGCGCGCAGGTCGCGCGGCACAGGTGCGAGAAGGAGCGAACTTCATGGCACAGCCGAGCGCGAGCAAGCCCGACACCCCGGTCGCGGGGTCGTCGCTCAACGAGGAAGGAGCCGCCGGCAAGACCACGATCTCGTCGGTGGTGGTGCAGAAGGTGGCGGGTCTCGCCACCCGTGAGGTCACCGGGATCCACGCGCTGGGCGGCGGGGTCTCGCGGGCCTTCGGCGCGATCCGCGAGCGCATCCCCGGTTCCGGCACGGTCACCACGTCCGGTGTCTCGGTCGAGGTCGGCGAGAAGCAGGCGGCGATCGACCTCGACGTCGTCGTCGAGTACGGCGCGCGCATCGTCGACGTGGCGCGCGCGGTGCGCCGCAACGTGATCGGCCAGGTCGAGCAGATCACCGGCCTCGAGGTGATCGAGGTCAACATCGCGGTCAACGACATCCACCTGCCCGACGAAAACGGCGGCGAGACCGAGTCCTCGCGGGTCGAGTGATGAACGGGACCCAGACCGGCCTGCTCGCCGGCCTCATCCTCGGCCTCGCCGCGACCCAGGGCTTCACCGCGTTCCTGGTGACGCTGGCCGTCGGCGTCATCGGCCTCGTCCTCGGCCGCGTGCTCGACGGCGAACTCGACCTCGGCGACCTGTTCGGCCGGGGCCGCGACAAATGACCCTCCCGCCCGAACCGGAGGACCGCGGCACCCTCACCATCGCACCGTCCGTGGTCCGCAAGATCGCGCAGCACGCCGCGGACCAGGTCGACGGGACCACGCGCGCCGAGCGCCGGATCGCCGGACTCGGGCTGGGGACACACGGCGCGAGCGCGAAGGTCGGCGGTGAGGGCAACGACGTCGACCTCGTGCTCGACGTGGCTTTGCACTACCCGGCACCGGTGCGGCGGATCGTCGGCGATCTGCGCACCCGGGTCACCGAAGAGGTCGAGCGGATCACCTCGTACCAGGTCCGGGACATCTCGGTGACGGTTTCCGCGCTCCTGCCCGACCTCGCGCCCCGCGTCCGCTAGAAGGAGCAACTGGCATGCGTTTGTTCGTCCGCCTGCTGTCCGCCCTGATCGGGCTGGCGCTGGCCGCCGCCGGCGTCCTGCTGGCGTTGGAGGTCGGCTGGGGCTGGTGGCGGCCGGGGCGGGGGCCGCTGTTCCTCCCCTGGGACGACTGGCGCGACAGGCTCGCGGAGCTGTCCTGGAAGTCCGACGAGGTCCGGTACCTCGCGATCGCCGTCGCGGTCGTGGGGCTGCTGCTGATCCTGGCGTCGGCCTCGGCCGGGCGGCGCGCCATCCGGCTGACCGATCCGGCGAACGAGGTCAGCGTGACCACGTCGCCGCGTTCGCTGGCGAGGCTGGTCGGGGTGACCGTGCGCGCGCAGGACAACGTCGCGGGCGCGAAGGTCACAGCCACCGCCAAGAAGATCCGTGTCCGCGCGACGAGCAGGCTGGAAACCGAAGGCGAGCTGCGGCCGCGGCTGCTGGAGACGGTGTCCGGCCTGCTCGACGACGTCCCCCTGGTGCGGCGGCCGAAGGTGTCCGTCGTCGTCGACTCCCCGAAGGACCGCCGATGACCCGTTCGGTCTCCGCCAAGGCACTCGGCCGGTCCACCGGCACGGAACGCACCCTGACCGTCCTCATCGGACTCCTCGCGGTACTCGGCGGGGCCGCGGTGATCGTGGTCGGCGCGGGCTGGCTCGGCACGTACCGCGCCGGACGTGCGCTCATGGACCCGATCGCGCTCGACTGGCTCGCCGCGAACGCGCTCGCCTCCCGGATAGGCGCGATCGTGCTCGGTGTCCTCCTGCTGTGGCTCGGCCTGTGGTGGTTCTTCCGGTCGCTGCGCCCGGAAGGCCGCCCGGACCTCGAACTCGACGACGACCTCGTGGTGACCTCCTCGGCCATCTCCGAAGCCGTCCGCCTCGACGCCGAGACGATCGACGGCGTCGGGCGTGCCAGGGTCCGCGCGGTCGGCGACAGTGAGAACCCGGCGCTGCGGGTCACGCTCTGGCTGGGCGAGGGCACCGACCTGAAACGGGTCTGGGAACAGCTCGATCTCACCGTGCTGGCCCGCGCGCGGGAATCGCTCGGGGTGAGTGTGCTGCCCACCGCCGTCCGGATCGAACTCGACACGGCAGCACCGCAACGGGTGCGCTGACAGCGCCGATGAGGCAAGAATGGCCGTCATGTCGCTTCCCTTGACGCCGCCGGTCAAACCGATGCTCGCCAAACCGGCGAAGGCGATCCCCGACTCCGGCGGGCTGTTGTTCGAGCCGAAGTGGGACGGGTACCGCTGCCTGGTGTTCCGCGACGGTGACGAGCTGACCCTGCAGTCGCGGTCGGAAAAGCCGCTCAACCGGTACTTCCCCGAGGTCGTCGAGCGACTGAAGGCGACGCTGCCCGAGCGGATCGTGCTCGACGGCGAGCTGGTGGTCGGCCGGGACGGGAAACTGGACTTCGACGCGCTCACCGACCGGATCCACCCCGCCGAAAGCCGGATCAAGCTTCTGGCGGAGCAGACCCCGGCGGAGTTCGTGGCGTTCGACCTGCTGGCGCTCGGCGACGAGTCCTATCTGGACGAGCCGACGTCGAGCCGTCGGGAGCGGCTGGAGAAGCTGGCCTCGGACGGCATCCACCTGACCCCGGCCACCTCGGACCCGGCGATCGCGCGGCACTGGTTCGAGCTGTTCGAGGGCGCGGGGCTCGACGGCGTGATCGGCAAACCGCTCGACGAGCCGTACACCCCCGGCAAACGCGTGCTGCTGAAGTACAAGCACTCGCGCACCGCCGACTGCGTGCTCGCGGGACTGCGCTGGCATGTCGACGGTGAGGAGGGCGAGATGGTCGGCTCGTTCCTGCTCGGGCTCTACGACGAGGACGGCGTGCTGCACCACCCCGGCGTCGTCGGATCGTTCCCGGTCACCCGGCGGCGTGAACTGGCCGAGGAGCTGGCACCGCTGATCACCGACGGAGCCGACCACCCCTGGCTGGGCGACAACGTGCGGGAGAAGCAGCGGATCCCCGGCGGCATCACCCGGTGGAAGTCCAAGGAAGCCCCGTGGGTGCCGCTGAAGCTGGAAAAGGTGGTCGAGGTCGGCTACGAGCACACCGAGGGCGGATATCCGTCGCGGTTCCGCCACACCGCGCAGTTCAAGCGCTGGCGTCCCGACCGCGAGCCGGACTCCTGCACCTACGCCCAGCTCGACGAGGTCGCCCGCTACGACCTGGACGCGGTGTTCCGCGGCGAGGTGAAACGCACCCGCTAACCGGGGCCTGACACGTCACCTGCGAAGCTCACCACGAGCTTTTGTCATGCCCGGAAAGTGAGGACCAGCCCGTGCGCCCCGCCAGCACCGTCCGCCGCAGGCCACGGCTGATCCTGATGACGACCGTGGTCACGGCCGTGCTCGCGGGCTGCACCGCCGGACCGTCGGTACGACCGGCGGTGATCGACAACGACGGCAAGCCCGATCCCGGCTCGTCGACGACGGCGCAGCAGGTACCGCTGCCGCCGCTCACCGAACCGCAGTCGCCGTCGATCAAATGGGAGGACTGCGACGAGGCGACCCGGCAGCGGCTGGGCCGGCCGTCCGTGCCGGACACGCTGAAGTTCTCCTGCGCCAGGGTGCCCACGACGCTCGACGCGCCGGACCTGCCCGGCCGCGGGCTCTCGCGGCTGTCGGTGGTCAAGACCGGGGGCGGGCCGATCCCGCTCGTCGTGGTCAACGACGTCGACGGTGAGCCGGGCTCGCTGTACGCCGCGCGGCTGGCCGCGACGCTGCCGCCCGAGTTCCTGCAGAAGTTCTCGCTGATCGGCGTGGACCGGCGCGGGACCGGGTCGTCCGCGCCGGTGCAGTGCGTCCCGGCGGAGATCCGCACCGACCTGCTCGGCGGCGACCCGGCGGGCGGCGATCTCGAAAGCGTCGTCGACGCGGCGCGCAAGGCGGGTCAGCAGTGCGCCATCGAACTGGACGACTCGCAGGTCGCGATGGACAGCTGGCGGGCCGCGGGCGATCTCGAAGAACTCCGGAAGCAGCTGGGGCTGGACAAACTGCACGCGCTGGGGCGCGGTGACGGTTCGAAGGTCCTCGCCGAATACGCCGTGCGGTTCCCGGCGCAGGTCGGCCGGGTCATGCTCGACGGCCTGCCCGACCCCGCGCCCGACGCCGCCGCCGTGCAGGAGTCCGTCGCCGCGAGCGCGCAGGCCACCCTCGACGCTTTCGGCGCCGACTGCATCGCCAGGGGCTGCCCGATCGGCGACGCCCGTTCGGCCGTGACAGCCGTCGCCGACAGGCTCCGCTCCGCCTCCGCGACGACCACCGACGGCGCGGAGATCACGCCGGGGATCGCGCTGTACGCCGTCTACTCCGGCCTCGCACAGCGCTCACGCTGGGTGGAACTCGCCGAAGCGCTCAAGGTCGCGCAGACCGGCGACGTCACACCGCTGGCCGCTTTCGCCGAACCGGTGCTGAAAGACTCGCGAGCACGGCCGTCGCGACTGGACGGCACGCTCGCGACCAAGTGCAACGACAGCGCGACCCGGCTCTCGGCCGAAGAACTCACCCGCGTGACCACGACCCTGCGCGACAAGTATCCGCAGTTCGGGGTGTTCGCCGCCCAGCAGCTGGCGTGGTGCAGCCCGTGGCCCGTGCGCCGCGAACCGCTCCCGCCCGCCGGCGCCCCCGGTGCCCCGCCGATCCTCGTCGCGGGCACCGCGACCGACCCGGTCACGCCGGAACAGGGCACCGGCCGGGCCGCCGACCAGATGCCGAGCGCGGTGGCGATCACCTGGCAGGGTGCCGGGCACGGCGCGCTGAGCCTCTCCCCCTGCGTCGCCGACGCGACACGGGCCTTCCTGATCGACGGGAAGATCCCCGTCGACGGGACCCTCTGCCCGGCTTGATCACTCGCCGTGTCCGCGTTTTGGGCCTCGGCCGGTCGCCACGCGCGCTATGAAAGGTCCTTTCCTTGCAAATTTTGCAAGGAAAGGACCTTTCATAGCATCGGCCGGGCCCGAAACCACTACTGCCGGTAAGATTCCACTTCGGAGATCGGCCGCGCCGAAGCCCCGTCCGGGTCCTCGTCGAACTCCACCCGCGCCCGCCGCTGCCGCAGCAGGTCCCAGCACTGGTCCAGGTGCTGCTCCACAGTCGCGAGCCGGGACCTGTCGTCCGAGCTCAATCCGGTGCCGACCGCCCGCGCGCGGAGCTCGTGCTCCTCGCTGACCAGTTCGTCGAT
Source organism: Amycolatopsis speibonae (assembly GCF_042647925.1). Classification (NCBI taxonomy): domain Bacteria; kingdom Bacillati; phylum Actinomycetota; class Actinomycetes; order Pseudonocardiales; family Pseudonocardiaceae; genus Amycolatopsis; species Amycolatopsis speibonae. Next base: position 85,360 of record NZ_JBHRWK010000012.1, on the reverse strand, counting down.
CCGGCTGAGAATGTCCCCGTCGGCCATGCGGACCTCCTTCTGGATTGCTCCGTCCGAGACGCTACGCGCACTCGAGGGAATGTGCGTCCCACCCGATTCGTTACGCCGGGCATGAGCACTGTGGAGCTGACCGCCGCGAACTTCGACCAGGTCGTATCCGAGAACGACTTCGTGATCATCGACTTCTGGGCGGGCTGGTGCATGCCGTGCCGTCAGTTCGCGCCGACCTACGAAAAGGTGTCGGGCAACCATGACGACATCGTGTTCGCGAGCGTCGACACCGAGGCCGAGCAGCAGCTGGCCGCCGCCTTCGACGTGCGCTCGATCCCCACGCTCGCGGTGATCCGCGACAAGACGGTCATCTACGCGCAGCCGGGCGCGCTCCCGGAGAAGACGCTCGAAGACCTCATCCAGCAGGCGCGCGACATCGACATGGACAAGCTCAAGGAAGAAGCGCAGGAAGCCTGACGCGAAAGAAGGGGCCCTTCGAGACGGATTTCGTCTCGAAGGGCCCCTTTGTACTTCAGCGGAACCGTGCCACCAGGGACCGGGTCAGCCCCGGGTGGCGAGTCCGCGCAGGAAGAACGCCAGGTTCGCCGGGCGTTCCGCCAGCCTGCGCATGAAATAGCCGTACCATTCGTCGCCGTAGGGGACGTAGACACGCATCGTCTTGCCGTCGCCCGCGATCCGGCGCTGCTCCTCGGGACGGATCCCGTACAGCATCTGGAATTCGTGGTCGCCGGGCTTGCGGTCCGCGTCCATGACGAGCTTCTCGGCGATCGCGATCATCCGGGGATCGTGCGAGGCGACCATCGGATAACCCTTGCCCTGCATGAGGATCTTCAGGCAGCGCACATAGGACTTGTCCACTTCGGACTTGTCCTGGAACGCGACCTCTTCGGGCTCGGCGTACGCGCCCTTGCACAGCCGGACGCGGGAACCCTCGCCGGCGAGGTCGCGGCAGTCCTGCTCGGTGCGCCGCAGGTAGGCCTGCAGCACCGCGCCGACCCACGGGTACTCGGTGCGCAGTTCCCGCAGGATGCCCAGCGTCGAGTCGGTGGTGGTGTGGTCCTCCATGTCGAGGGTCACCGTGGCACCGACCGCTTCGGCCGCCGCGCAGATCTTGCGGGCGTTCTCCAGCGCGACCTTCTCGCCCTCGGCGGGCAGGAACTGGCCGACAGCGGACAGCTTCACCGAGACGTCCGCGCCGAACGCGAGGCCGTCGGCCGCCAGCGCGGACAGCAGTTCCTCGTAGGCGCGGACGGTCGTCGCGGCCTGCTCGGCGTCGGTGGTGTCCTCGCCGAGGTGGTCGAGGGTGACCCGGAGGCCGTCATCGGCCAACTCGCGGACCACCCGTGCGGCGTCGGGAGTCCCCGAGCCGGCGACGAACCGGCTCACCACCGATCGGGTGGCGGGAACGACCTCGACCAGCTTGCGCATCCGCCGGGATCGGGCGGCGGCGAGCAACGGGGCACGCAACATCACGAACTCCTGGATCTCAGCCCTGGTGGGGGTAACGGACGCTGGTGGGCGCTACGAACGTCTCCTTGATCGAGCGCGGGCTCGTCCAGCGGAGCAGGTTGAGCACCGAACCGGCCTTGTCGTTGGTGCCCGACGCGCGGGCGCCACCGAACGGCTGCTGACCGACGACAGCGCCGGTCGGCTTGTCGTTGACGTAGAAGTTGCCGGCGGCGAAGCGCAGCGCCTCGGACGCCTTCGCCACGGCGGTGCGGTCGTTGGCGATGACCGCACCGGTGAGCGCGTAGTCGGCGGTCTCGTCGATCAGCTTCAAGACGTTGTCGAAGTCCGCGTCGGTGCCGTCTTCGTAAACGTGGATCGAGAGGATCGGACCGAAGTACTCGGTGCGGAAGATCTCGTGCTTCGGGTTGTCCGAAACCAGGATCGTCGGGCGCACGAAGTAGCCGACGCTGTCGTCCGCGGTACCGCCGGCGATGACCTCGACCTCGGCGTCTTCAGCGGCGCTCTTCAGCACGGCGGCGTGCTTGTCGAAGGCGCGGCGGTCGATCACGGCGCCACCGAAGTTGCTCAGGTCGTTGACGTCGCCATAGGTGATGGCCTCGGTCTCCGAGACCAACTTGTCCTTCAGGCTCGCCCAGAGCGAGCGCGGGACGTAGGCGCGGGACGCGGCCGAGCACTTCTGGCCCTGGTACTCGAAGGCGCCGCGGATCAGCGCGGTGCGCAGGATGTCGACGTCGGCCGACGAGTGCGCGAGCACGAAGTCCTTGCCGCCGGTCTCTCCGACCAGGCGCGGGTACGTGCGGTAGCCGGAGATGTTGGCGCCGACGGTGCCCCACAGGTGCTGGAAGGTCGCGGTGGATCCGGTGAAGTGGATCCCGGCCAGGTCGCGGTGGGTCAGTGCCACGTCGGAGATGGCCTTGCCGTGCCCCGGCAGCAGGTTGATCACGCCCGGCGGCATACCGGCCTCTTCGAGCAGGCGCATCAGCAGGTGCGCGGCGAAGCTCTGCGACGGCGACGGCTTCCACAGCACGACGTTGCCCATCAGCGCGGGCGCGGTCGGCAGGTTGCCGGCGATCGCGGTGAAGTTGAACGGGGTGATGGCATACACGAAGCCCTCGAGCGGGCGGTGCTCCATCCGGTTCCAGATGCCGGGCGAGCTGACCGGCTGCTCGGCGAGGATCTGACGGCCGAAGGCGACGTTGAAGCGCCAGAAGTCGATCAGTTCGCAGGCGGAGTCGATCTCGGCCTGGAAGGCGGTCTTCGACTGGCCGAGCATGGTGGCGGCGTTCATCCGGGCACGCCAGGGGCCTGCCAGCAGGTCGGCGGCACGCAGGATGATCGCGGCGCGGTCGTCGTAGGACAGCGCGCGCCAGCCGGGAGCGGCGGCCTTGGCCGCGGCGATCGCGTCGTGGGTGTCCTGCGCGGTCGCGCTGTGGATGACGCCCAGCACGGCCTTGTGGTTGTGCGGCTGGACGACCTCGATCTTCTCGCCGCCGCCCTTGCGCTGCTCACCACCGATCGTCGCGGTGATGTCGATGGGGTCGGCGCCACCCAGCGACTTGAGCGCGCCCTCGAGTTCAGCGCGCTCGGCGCTACCCGGTGCGTAGTTCAGCACCGGCTCGTTCTTCGGGGCGGGGGTCTGGGTCACGGCGTCCACTGACTGCTCCTGACTTCACGTCGCCGGATAGAGGTCTCACCCCGAACGGTAGACCGGACGGCTCCCCTGCGGCTTGTCCGACTGGCTAGAATCAGGGTGACCATCTTGTCCGATCGGCTTAATTCGGTGATGACCGCGACTACTGAAACAGGCACCGGCGCTTCCTTGCGGCATGTCCTCGCCACGCTCGGGGAACCGCTGGTCAGAGTGCTCGCGGCGCCAGGCGGGCTCGGCGTCCAGGTGGAGGACGTCGTCATCCACGATCCGGAGGATCCGCCCGACGCCCATCCGGGTGATCTCGTCCTGGTGATCGGAGCCCGCGGGCGGTCGGCCGCCGGGGCGATCCGGGCCGCGGGACGCTCCGGCGCGGCCGCCGTCGCGGTCAAGAACGGCATGGCTGTCGTGAACGTCGCGGCCGACGCCGGGATCGCGCTGATCGAGGTCGGCCACGAGGCCCGCTGGGAGCAGGTCGAGGCGCTGGCCAGGGGCGTCGTCGACGCGGCGCGCGCGGGCGGCGAGGCGGACAGCGGCGAGGTGCTGGGCGACCTGTTCTCGCTCGCGCAGACCATCGCGACGCTCACCGGCGGCCTGGTCAGCATCGAGGACACCGCGAGCCGCGTGCTGGCCTATTCGCGGGCGGGCGACGAGGTGGACGAACTGCGCAGGCTGTCGATCCTCGGCCGTGAAGGCCCGGAGCGATACCTCGCGATGCTCCGCGAATGGGGCGTCTACCAGCGGCTTCGCGCCGGGGAAGGCATCGTCCGCATCGACGAGCGGCCCGATCTCGGCATCCGGCGGCGGATCGCGGCCGGGATCCACGCCGGATCGCAGCCGCTGGGCACGATCTGGGTCCAGGAGGGCGCGCATCCGCTCACCGAAAGCGCGGAAGTCGCGTTGCTCGGCGCGAGCCGGGCGCTCGCGCCGCAGCTGATCCGGCACCGGACCCTGCCCAGCCCCGAACTCCGGCTGCGCGAAGACCTGCTGGCGGGGCTGCTCGACGACCGTCTCGACGTCGAATCCGTCGCCGACGACATCGGCGCGGATCCCGGGAAACCGGCCATGGTGCTGGCGTTCTCGCTCCCCCGCGACCGGGCGGCGACCGACCGGCAACTGCGCCGCGCGGAACTGGTGCACCTGATCACCGTGCACACCGCCGCGTACCGGCGGAGCGCGCTGGTGAGCGTGATCGGCGGCCGGGTCTACGCGCTCCTTCCCGACCTCCCCGAGCACGCCGAACCGCGGATCCTGGCGCTGGCCAAGGAGATCGTCGGCACCGCGCAACGGCATCTCGACGTCCGGGTGCGCGCGGCGCTGGGCGGTGTCGTGCCCCGGCTCTCCGACGCGGCGGCCTCGCGTGGCGACGCGGACCGGGTGCTGGCGACGATGGCGCGCGGGCACGGGACCGCGGACGTCGCCTCGCTGGCCGACGTCCGCGCCGAGGTCCTGCTTTCGGAGGTCCTCGCCTTCCTCGGGGAGCAGCCGAGGATCCGCGATCCGCGGCTGACCCAGCTGGTCGCGCACGACGCCGAGCACGGCGGCATCCTGGTGCCCGCGGTGCTCGCCTACCTCGACGCTTTCGGCGACGTCCGGCGCGCGGCGCGCGAGCTGAACATCCACCCGAACACGGTGCGCTACCGGGTGCGCCGCGCCGGCGAGGTGTCCGGGATCGACCTGGACGACCCCGCGCAGCGCGTCCTGACCCAGCTTCTGCTGCGACTCTGAGCCCGATGTCATGAAAGGGGCGTTCAGGACGAAAAACGTCTTGAACGCCCCTTTCATGACACTTCCGGGACGGTCAGGCCAGGGTCAGGCTGAACCGCCGGTTCTGGACGTCCAGCTTGTCCAGCCGCACGGCCACGGCCGCACCCGCGGTGAGCGGGCCGGTTCCGCCGACGGTCGGCAGCAGCCCCTCCATCCCTTGGGCCACTTCGACGAACGCGCCGAACGGCAGCACCCGCGTGACGACACCGTCCAGGACGCCGCCATCGACGTGGGCCACGACGAACTCACGCCAGTTTTCGTTGGGGGACATGCGATTCACCTCCTCTCCGCGCATGGTCCACAACAGAACACTCGCGCGGAGGCGGGCTGCGGGCCCGCCCGGAGATCAAGCGGCGGCCGGGGAACCCGTCCGCTCACGGCACAAGGCCGACCCGGCAGTCATGGCCGTGACGTTAGCAAAGTCACGACACCGCGGCGAGACTCTGCTTTCCGGCGACCTTGAGCATTCCGGCGATTTCGGCCAGCCCGCGATAGGAGTCCAGCCGCTCGGCCTGGTCGAAGGTGCTGGTGGTCACCAGGATCTCGTCGGCGCCGGTTTTGGCGACGAGGTCGGCCAGCCTGCCACCCACTTCGTCCGGGGTGCCGGCGATCTGACCGTCGAGCGCCCGGTCCAGCCGCTCCCGATCGCGTTCCGAAAGCGGCCCGGCGAGGATCTCCTCCACCGGCGACAGCGGCGGGAAGACGCCGTGCGCCCGCGAGTAGACCGTCGACCACGCTTCGGGGACCAGCAGCCGCCGGGCCCGTTCGGCCGTCTCGGCGACCGCGATCGCCGTGGACACCACGACGTACGGCCGCGAAGCCTGCGCGGAAGGGCGGAAACCGGTGCGATAGCCCTCGATGGCTTCGAGCAGCGGGCCCTCACCGCGGACCGGCGCGATCACCAGCGGCAGCCCCAGTTCCGCCGCCAGCCGCGCGCCGGCGCCGGTGGCCAGCAGGAACGCGGGCACGCTCAGCCCTTCCGCGGGGATGGCGTGCACCCCCGGATACGCCGTCTGGTCGCCCGTGAGGAAGCCCAGCAGCTCCCGGACCTGGTCGCCGAAGCGGTCGGCGTCGTCCTTCTCGTGCCCGAGCGCCTGCCGGACCCCGCCGGTGAACCCGACCGACCGGCCCAGCCCCATGTCGATCCGGCCGGGGAAGAGCGATTCGAGCACGCCGAACTGTTCCGCGACCACCAGCGGCCGGTGGTTCGGCAGCATCACGCCGCCGGTGCCGACGCGGATCCGCTCGGTGGACGAGGCGACAGCGGCCGCCAGCACCGTGGGGGCCGATCCGGCGACGCCGGGCACGCTGTGATGTTCGGAGACCCAGAACCGGTGATAGCCCAGCGCTTCGATGTCCCGCGCGAACGCGACCGTGTCCCGCAGTGCGCGGGGCGCGTCGCCCCCGCGACGGGTCGGGGACCGGTCCAGTACCGAAAGCGTGATCACCTCCGGGTCAACGCGTGCGGACCCGGCGGGCATTCCCCGGTCAGGGGCGCCAGCGCTCGCTGTAGTCCGAGTGGTCGGCGAAGGGCAGGGCCAGCAGCCGCAGGGTGAGGCACCAGTTCGTCCCGGCCTCGTCGGCGGGCACATGGCACGTCTCGCACCAGTACTCGTTGCCGTACAGGGGGAACCCCGGGACCTTCTCCGAAACCGTGGTGCGGTGCGCCTGCAGGAGCCGCCGGGTCGCCTCGATCTCGTTGATCATCTGATTGATCGCGTCGAGTTCGATGTCGTTCAGCGAACGGATCTTCTTTTCGATGACGACCTTGGTCTCACCACGATTGAGCGATTCACTGATCTCGGTTTTCTTGACCGCCTGCATGATCAACGCCTGGCGTTGCCCGACACGCGCGGCGAGAAAGGCGATCAAGTCGTCCACAGGTACTCCTTCGTCTCCCCCAGCCTAGTGTTCGGAGGGAACTGTCGCTGGCAGGAAGCTTGCCGTTACGGCAAGGTCCCGTGCGTCACACAGTCTTGTATCGGCCCGCCGCGGAGCGGTAACAGGTTTCTAGATCGACACGAAAGCGCAATCACTCCGCGAGCAAAACGAAGAAGAGACGGATGACGAGCACGAATTGGTCACCGATACCGCACGCGTCGTCACGAAATGCGTTCCCGCTCGTGGCAGGGCTCGCCGTCGCGCTCACTTTGGGCGCGGGCGTCGGCGTGGTGGCGGCCACTTACCCGAGGGCGCTCGGGGCGAACGCGGTGCCGCCGGTCCCCGCGACGGTGACCGTCACGGCGGAAGCCGCGCCCGCGCCGACCGTGACCGTCCCGGCGCCCCCGGTCACTTCGGGACGCGCCGCCGTCGTCACCCCGGCGGACCGGTTCGCCGACGGGACCTATCTGGTCGGCACCGAGGTCGAAGCGGGCTCGTACCGCTCCCCCGGACCGGTGTCCGGCGGCAACGGGCACTGCTACTGGGCGCGGCTGCGCACCGACGGCGTGTCGAAGATCGTGGCCGACCAGCTGACCACCGGCGCCGCCCGGTTCACCACCCGCAAGGGCGAGTACGTGCAGGTCGCGGGCTGCGAGTTTGCCCGGAGCCAGTAGATATACAGTCTTAGTTGCGCAGTTTGAACTGCGGAAGTTAGCCTGCGGGCATGACCGAGAACGCCGCCGCGTCGAGCGCCCGCGCGGCCCACGAGATCCGCTTGGCTTTCAGCAGGCTCCGGCGCCGCCTGCGGGAGAACTACGGCAGCGGCGACCTCACGCCGTCCCAGACGTCCGTACTCAGCAGGCTCGACAAGGACGGCGAAGCGTCGGTCAGCGACCTGGCGGCCATCGAAGGCATCCGGCACCAGTCGGTGGCGACCACGGTCGGTGTCCTGGTCGAGCGGGGACTGGTAACCCGCCGCCCCGACCCCGAGGACGGACGGCGCCAGCTGGTCTTCGTCACCGAGAGCGGCCACGCCTTCCTCGAAGAGCGCCGCCGCGCCGGGGAGGGCTGGCTCGCCCAGGTCCTGGAGACTCGGTGCACCGAGGCGGAACGCCGCACGCTGATCGAAGCGGCGGCGCTCCTGGAACGGGTCGTGCGCCGATGAGCACCGCGACGGAAACGGGCTTCGACCGGCGGCTCCTGCCCCCGATGCTGCTGGGCGCGGCCCTCAACCCGGTCAACTCGTCGATCATCTCCGTGTCGCTGGTGCCGATCGGCGCGGCCTTCGGGGCCCCGCCCGCCGAAACCGCCTGGCTGGTCTCCGCCCTGTACCTGGCCACCGCGATCGGCCAGCCCGTGGTGGGACGGCTCATCGACCTCTTCGGCCCCCGCGACCTCTTCCTGGCGGGCGCCGCGCTGACCGGGATCTCCGGCGTCGTCGGCATGCTCGCCCCCGGCTTCGGCGTGCTCGTCGCCTCCCGGGTCCTCCTCGGTTTCGGCACCTGCGCCGGTTATCCGGCGGCGATGCACCTCATCCGGAGCGAGGCCCGGCGCACCGGGAAGGACAGCCCCGCCGGAGTCCTCACCGCGCTCGCCATCACCACGCAGACCATCGCCGTCGTCGGGCCCAGCCTCGGCGGTCTGCTGATCGGGATCGGCGGCTGGCGCGCCACCCTGGCGATCAACATCCCGCTCGCCCTGGCCGGCCTGTATCTCGGCTTCCGCCGCCTCCCCGCGACACCGGCCACCCGCCGCGACGGCCGCCTCGTCCGCGAACTCGACCTGCCCGGTATGGGCCTGTTCGCCGCGGCCCTCGTCTGCCTGCTGCTGTTCCTGATGGACGTGCGGGGCGGCGACTGGTGGCTGCTCGCCGTGACCGTCGCGGCGGGCGCCGGTTTCACCTGGCGCGAGCTGCGGACCCGGCAGCCGTTCATCGACGTGCGCCTGCTCGGCGGCAACCTGCCGCTACTGGCCACCTACGGCCGGGCCCTGCTCAGCTTCGTCGTCAGCTACGCCTTCCTCTACGGCTACACGCAGTGGATGGAGCAGGGGCACGGGTTGTCCGCGTCGGAAGCCGGGCTGGTGCTGCTTCCGCTGTTCGGCGTCGGGATCATCGCCTCCACCGTCACCGGACGCAGCAAGGCCGTCCGCGGGAAGCTGCTGATCGGCTCGCTCGGGCAGGTCGCCGCGTGTGCCCTGCTGCTGTTCCTGAACGACGGCAGCCCGGTGTGGATGCTGCTGGCCGTCGTGATCGTCCTCGGGGTGCCGCAGGGGCTGAACAACCTCGCGCTGCAAAACTCCGTGTACCACCAGGCCCACGCCGAACGCATGGGCTCGTCGGCCGGGTTGCTGCGCACCTTCGGCTACCTCGGCGCCATCGTCGCGTCCGCGGCCAACGGCGCCTTCTTCGGACGGCGCGCCGACAGTGCCGGGCTGCACCACCTGGCCGCGTTCATGCTGGTGGTCAGTGTGCTGTTCCTCGTCCTGACCGTCGCCGACCGCTCGCTTTCCCGCGTCGGCCGGACCTAAAGCGCGGTGCGGCTGGTCGTGAGTGGTAAGTGTCGTACTAACCCCACTTACCACTCACGACCAACCCAGCCCACTCGGGACCTGCGCCCCCGGGCAGAGACCGCGCCTAAGTGTCGTCGCGCGCTTTGCTGGGCTGGACCCGCTTCGGCTCACCAGGCATTTTCGGGTAGTCCGGCGGATACGGCATCTCGCCGAGGCCGTGGTCGCGCTCGTCCCGCGCGTACCACTCCAGCAGGGTCTCGATGCCGAAAGCCTGCTCGTCCATCGGCGTGTGCAGGTCGCCCCGCTCGGCGTAGAAGGCGCCCGCGGTGAGGACGTCGAAGTCGTCCGGGTCGACCTCGGTCAGCAGATCCCAGGTCAGCGGGGTCGACACGGTGGCACGCGCGGTGCCGCGCACCGACCAGGCCGACGCCACCGTGCGATCGCGCGCGGCCTGGTTGTAGTCGATGAAGACCCGGCCGCCGCGCTCTTCCTTCCACCACGCGATGGTCGCCTTCTCCGGGATCCGGCGCTCGACCTCGCGGCCCAGCGCGATCACCGCGTGCCGGACGTCGATGAAGTCCCACTCCGGCCGGATCCGCACGAGGACGTGCACGCCACGACCGCCCGAGGTCTTCGGGTAGCCGACGAGTCCTGCGGAGTCGAGGACCTCGCGCACCACACCGGCGACCTCGACAGCGTCGGAGAAGCCCGCTTCGTCCGGCGGGTCGACGTCGATGCGGAGTTCGTCCGGATGGTCGACGTCGGGCCTCCGCACCGGCCACGGGTGGAAATCGAAGGTGCCCAGGTTCGCCGCCCAGGCGAACACGGCGGGCTCGGTCGGGCAGACCTCTTCCGCGGTCCGGCCCGACGGGAAGGTGATCTTCGCGGTCTCCACCCATTCCGGCGCGCCCTTCGGCACGCGCTTGGCGTAGAACCACTCGCCCTCGACACCGTCGACGTAGCGCTTCAGCGTCGTCGGCCGCTCACCGATCGCGCGCAGCAGCGGCACACCGACCGCGACGTAGTGCTCCACGACCTGGCGCTTCGTGATCCCCCGGGCCGGGAAGTACACCTTGTCCGGGCTGGACACCCGGACCTTGCGCTCGCCTACTTCGACCTCGATCGGCTCACCGTTCTTGGGCATGCGCCCACCGTAGCCAGTCCGGCACCGGTCAGGGCCGCGGATCGTTCTTCAAAATTGCCATGGTGATGACGTCGTGCCACTCGCCCTCCCACCGCAGCGCTTGCCGCTGGAGCCCCTCCCGGAGGAACCCGGCCTTCTCGTAGGCGCGCTGGGCCCGCGGGTTGTAGTCGAAGACCTCCAGCGAGACGCGGTGCAGGCCGACGACGTCGAACGCGTAGCCCAGCAGCAGCTTGGTCGCCTCCGTGCCGTAGCCCTTGCCGAAGAACTCCGGGCCGTTCAGCGCGATACGGAACGATCCGGAGCGGTTGTCCGCGTCGATTTCGGAGAGCACCACATCGCCGAGGTGTGCGCGGTCTTCCTTGCCGAGGATCGCGTAGTCCGCCCTGTCGTCGAGACCCGGGCGCGCGGCAAGGTACCGGCGGACCTGTTCCTCGGTGAACTTGGTGTGCGTCCCGGTCAGCCGGGTGGTTTCCGGCTCCTGCAGGGCTTTCCACGAGGTCTCGAAGTACGACTCGTCGAGCTGCGTGAGCACGACGGTCTCGCCGGTGAGTTCGGGCTGCGTCCGCAGCGCCTCGGTATCGATCACGGCGAATACCGTACGGTGGACGCAGTGTCCGGCCGTACCAAATTAATCCTCGCGCTCACCGTGCTCGCCCTCTTCGTGACGGCCGCGGCGCTGCTGCCGATCCCGAGCCCTGCCGGGCTGCGGGCCTGGGCCGCCGAAACCGGCCCGGCCACGCCGCTGGTGTTCTTCCTGGTCTATTCGGTCCTCACCGTGGCACCGATCCCGCGCACCGTGTTCAACCTCGCGGGCGGGCTGTTGCTGGGCGCCACGACGGGCATCGTCGTCGGCATCCTGGCGACCACGGTCGCCTCCGGGCTCTCGTTCGCCCTTTCGAGAGCACTCGGCCGCGATCTGGTGACCCGGCACCTGCACCGGGCCAAGGTCCGCGCGGTCAACGACCGCCTTTCGGACGGCGGGGTGCTGGCGATCACCTCCTTACGGCTGATCCCGATGGTGCCCTTCGCTCCGTTCAGTTATCTGTGCGGAGTGTCATCGGTCCGTTTCGCCCCGTATCTGATCGGGACCGCGCTCGGCAGCCTCCCCGGCACGGTCGCGGTCGTCGTCCTCGGGGACGCGCTGACCGGGGAAACCCCTCCCGCCCTGCTGATCTGTTACGCCGTGTTCGCCGCGGCGGGGGCCGTCGGGCTGCTCAAGGTCTTCCGGCGGAAAGCCCGTCCGGAGCCCGAATCGAGCGGCGAGGAAGAACTGCCCGCCTCCGCACCGGCGAGCTGACGGGGAGCCGAATCCGCCGACCGCTACACTCGATCGGGTGCGCGGGACCTTTCAGGCCGCGTAACGCCACCATCACCCGGGATGTGTTCGTCAAAGAATGTGTCAGGAGCAGTCGCCATCGACACCGGTCAGCTGATCGCTGGGCACTACCGCCTGGTCGAGCAAATTGGTAGCGGTGCCATGGGGGTGGTCTGGCGTGCCATCGATGTCCGCCTCGAGCGCTCGGTGGCGGTCAAGCAGATCCTCCCGCAGCCCGGTGTCTCCGAAGCGGAGCGCGACAACATGCGCCAGCGCGCCATGCGCGAGGCGAAGAACGCGGCCCGGTTCCAGCATCCGAACGCGATCGTCGTGTTCGACATCGCCGAGCACGGCGGCGACCCCTGCCTGGTGATGGAGTACCTGAACGGCCCGAGTCTCTCGGCGATCATCTCCGACGAGGGCACGCTGCCGCTGGGCCGCGTCGCGAAGATCGGCGAGCAGGTCGCGTCGGCGCTGGTCGCCGCGCACCGCGCCGGGATCGTGCACCGCGACGTCAAGCCGGGGAACATCCTGATCGACGAGGCCGGCACCGCGAAGATCACCGACTTCGGGATCTCGCGCGCGGCCGGCGACATGACGCTCACCCAGACCGGCCTGATCGGCGGCACCCCCGCCTATCTCGCGCCCGAACTGGCGCGCGGCTCGGATCCGGTGCCCAGCTCCGACGTCTTCGCGCTCGGCGCGACGCTCTACCAGGCCATCGAAGGCCAGACGCCGTACGGGAACAGCTCCAACCAGCTCGCGCTGCTTTACGCGGCCGCGAACGGGCAGATCAACCCGCCGCAGCAGGCGGGCGGCGCGACGGCGCTGCTGATGAGCCTCCTGCGTACCGAACCGACCGAGCGCCCGACCATGGCCGAAGCGCGGGAGCGCCTCGCCGCGCTGGCGGCGAACGAATCCGGCTCGGGCATGGCGGCGTCGCCGCGGCTCTTCGGAGCGGGCGGCGGCAGACAGCCCGCCGTGCCCGACACCCCGGGTCACGGCGTTCCGAGCGGTGACCGGCCGCCGTGGCAACGGACCGACAAACCGGCCCAGTCCACCGCGGCACCTCCCCCGCCCCCCGCCAAGCAGCACACGCCGACGGCCGCGTTCATCCCGATGCGCTCGCAGGCCGCCCCGCCGAACACGCCGCCGCGTCCGGTCGCCGCGGTGACCCCGCCGCCGTCCGCGGCCGCCCCGATGCGGCCGTCCCCGGCCAAGCAGTCCGACGGCAAGCGCAAGGCCGTCCTGTTCGCGGGTGCCGGCGCCGCGGTCGTGGTGATCGCCGTGATCGTGTTCCTGGTGCTGAATTCGGGCAACGGGGCGAGCAACAACCAGGGCGGCGACAACAGCGGGACGAACCCGCTGCCCGGCACCTCGGCGCCCAAGTCGAGCGCCCCGTCGTCCTCGAAGCCGCCCCCGGCGGGCTTGGGGAAGACCGAGAGCGAGAAAGTCACGAACTTCTCCGGCGTCGGTCAGTTCGTCCTCGGCTTCTTCGACACCGGCAAGATCGGGACGACCGAAAGCTGGAACAAGCTCACCGACGCCGCGAAAGCGGTGTACGGCTCGGAGCAGGCTTTCGCCGACTACTGGACCACGCACAAGGTCACCGGCTCCAGGTCGGCGCACGCGGACAGCGGCGGCGGGAACCCCGACGGTTCGATCGACATGAACGTGACGATCAACGACGGCCCTCGCCCGGCACTGCGCGTCGTCCAGGTGGGCGGGCAGTACTTCATCGACGCCGACACGCGAGTACTCGGCAACTGACGCAGCGTGGCGGTGGTGAGACCCGCCTCGCTGGTGGTAGGCCAATCGCCGCTCTTGGCTTACTGTTGCCGGTATGGCCGATAGCGGACCTTTCGGACCTGGCCAGAATCCTCGTTTCGACGAGGACCTGGTAGGCCTCGACCCGTACGACCCCGAAGCCCGTGCCTTCGCCGAGCATCTGGACCGCATCGAACGCTGCGGCCCCAACTTCACCGTGGAAGCCTGTCTCGACGGTGTCTCCGATTTCGCCGACTCCAGCAACCGTCTCGGCGGTCTGCGCTGGTGGATTTCGGCACTGGTCGTGATCCTCATCGTGCTCGGCGTGATGGTCACCGCATGGGACATCATCGGCCGGGCCATCGCGTGGCTCGCGGGGTAACGTGGAACCAGTGAAAGGTATGAAACCCGTTGTCGGAGCCACGCCGCGCGTGGTCAAGTCCGAGCAGGAATGGCGGGAGCAGCTCAGCTCCGACGAGTACGCCGTGCTCCGCCAGGCGGGCACCGAGCGCCCCTTCACCGGGGAGTACACCGACGAGAAGACCACCGGTGTCTACCAGTGCCGCGCCTGTGGCGCCGAGCTGTTCCGCAGCGACACGAAATTCGAGAGCCATTGCGGCTGGCCGTCGTTCTACGACCCCGCCGAAACCGACGCCGTCCTCCTCCGCGAGGACACCGCGATGGGGATGCGCCGGATCGAGGTGCTGTGCAAGTCGTGCCACAGCCACCTCGGGCACGTTTTCGAAGGCGAGGGCTACGCCACGCCGACGGATCAGCGGTACTGCATCAACTCGATCTCGCTGAAGCTCGTTCCCGAGTCCGAGTCGTAACCGAACCCAGCGAACCACCGCCCTCTCCGACGCGTTCTCGTAGTACTGGAACAGCGTCGGGGAGGGCGGTGTTTTGTGAACGAACCCTGGGGAATCTCCGGACCGGCTTTCGCCTGGCTCTACGGTGTCTGCGCCGTACTGCCACTGGCACTCGCCGTGGCGAACGAACTGTGGCTGCGCCGTGACAACGGCGTCAGGACGGTGCCCGGTCTCTACCACCTGGCCGCGCTGGCGGGCGGCACGGAACGGGTCACCGACACCGCCGTCGCAGGTCTGCTCGAACGGCACTCCCTCCGGCCCGACAGCCGAGGGATCCTGCACCCGATCAGGCCGGTCCCTGCCGATCCGTTCGAGCGCGCGGTCGTGTCGCTCGTGCACGGCAGCGGAATCGGCTTGCGCGAGCTGCGCTCCAGGATGGCACGGCACGAGGTCGTCCAGGAGCTGCGCGCCGACCTGCAGCGGAGAGGTCTGCAAGTCGCCGAGAACCGGCGCCGGGCCGGCTGGCAGTGCGCGCTGGCCGTTTACGTCGCCGTCTTCGCGCTGGGCATCGCGCGGCTGGCTCAAGCGGTACCGCTTGAGCGTCCGGCCGACATCCTCGTCTTTTCCCTCGTCTGCGTGGCCGGCGCCCTCGGACTGACCGCGTGGCGGCAAGGGCCGGACCGGTCCGGCCTCGCGACCACCGCGGGCAAACTGGCGCTCGGGTACGGCGACTGGGACCGCGGTCTGGCGAAGACCACGACCGGGCAGGTGGCCCTCTACGGGTTGCAGGCCTTCCCCGACAAGGTCGTGGCGGTCACGCTGATCAAGACCGGCGGAACGAAGGGCAGGTTGTTCTCCAGCACGACGAGCACGTGCGGCGGGAGCGCGTCCTCCTTCGTCGGTTCCTCGTGTGGCGGCGGCTCTTCCTGCGGCGGAAGCGGATCCTCTTGTGGCGGGGGCGGGTGTGGAGGATGACCATGGACCGGCTCGAAACGATCTACCAGGTCGCGTACCTCGCCGACGGCCCCGACCGGGTCACGGACACCGCCGTCGCGGGTGCGCTCGAACGGAAAGCGGCCCGGCTCGACAGTTCCGGTGTCCTGCGCCGAACCTCCGTCAAGCCCGCCGATCCGTTCGTGCTGGCGGTGGTGGAGACCCTGCCCAAAGTGCGGATCGCGCGAGTGCGCGAACCCTTGTGCGACTCGGAACCGATGCACTCGCTGCGGGCGGAACTCCTGGCAGGCGGACTGGTCGTCCCGGCGAATCACTGGCGACGGGCCTGGCACGCCGTAACGCGGCGCGAGGTGTGGGCGACCAAAGCGGGCGAACGGCTGCTTTCCCGGGCGAGGGAAGATCCGCGTCTCGTCACCGGACCCACCCCCCTGACGGTCTAACGGCCGTCGTGGACGGTTCGCCCGGCTGATCGACTGAGGTTCGAGGGAACCACGACCGGACGAACAAGCGTCCGACTACGGTAAGTGCACCTGCTCGTGAAAGGCCCGTGCGATGGAAGACACCTGGGGCATCCCCGGACCCACTTTCCTGGCGATCTACGCCGTCCTTCTGGTGTTTCCGCTGGCCGTCGGTCTTCTGTGGACGATCGCGGTCAAGCTGGGACGCAAGGCGCCGCGCGCCGCCGTGAGCGGACCGCAGCCGACGGTGTACGAACTCGCCTATCTCGCCGGCGGCCCGGACAGGGTGGTCGACACGGCCATCGCGGCCCTGGTCGATCGCGGGACGCTGCGGGTCAGCAGCTCGAAGCAGCTCCAGCTGACGGGCGCCGAGCCCGCGGACCCGATCGAAAGGGCCGTCGCGAAGGGCGCCAAGCCGGGCTACAACGCCACGACCCGCGGCATCCGCGACAGGCTGCGGATGTCCGGGCCGATGCAGGCACTCGCCAAGGATCTGGAGGAGCGGGGGCTCGTGGTCGTCAACCAGGCGCCGCGGATCCGCCGGGTCGTGTTCTTCCTGTACCTCGCCGTGTTCGTCCTCGGCGTGGTGCGCCTGTTCTCCGGGATCTCCGCCGACCACGCCGTCGGTTTCCTGATCCCGCTGCTGATCGCGGCCGGGTTCGCGACGCTGGTCTCCCGTGCGGTCAAGAACAAGGCCGTCGGACCACGCCCGACCGGCGAAGGCAACCGGATTCTCGGCAGTGCCAACAGCGCGCTGGCGCGGGAGCGCAAGCGCGGGATCCCCAACACGCCCGCGATGGGTGGTGTCGCCGGTGGCGCTCTACTGGGCGGCGCCGCGGCGGCGGTCGCGCTCGGCGGGCTCGCCTTCTACCCGGACGAGGAGCTCAGCGCGGCGCTGATCCCGCCGCCGATCCCCGGCGCTTTCGGCGGCGGCGGTTCGTCCGGCGGCGGCAGCACCTGCAGCACGGGTTCCTCGTGCAGCAGCGGAAGTTCCTCCTCCTGCGGCGGTGGCAGTTCCTGCGGTGGCGGCGGCTGCGGTGGCTGACCGGCCGGGCCGCCTCGGGATAGGGATCGGCTGGCGGCACGAGCTGGACCTGTCGATCGCGCGGCTGCCCGGTGTCGACTGGGTCGAGGTCGTGGCCGAGAACCTGCACGCCGGGCATCTTCCCGAGACCTTGATCGCTTTGCGCGACAAGGGAATGCCGGTCCTGCCGCACGCGGTCTCGCTGTCGCTGGGCGGGGCCGACCCACTGGACACCGCGCGCGTCGAGCATCTCGCGGAGGTCACCCGCGAACTCGGCGCGCCGATGGCCAGCGACCACGTGTGTTTCGTGCGCGCGGGCGGCCTCGACTCCGGGCATCTGATGCCGCTCCCCCGCACCCGGGAAGCGCTCGACGTCCTGGTGGACAACGTCAAACTGGCCCAGTCCATCGTGGAGGTCCCGTTCGCGCTGGAGAACATCGCGGCGGTGCTGGAGTGGCCGGACGCGGAGTTCACCGAGTCGGAATTCCTGCGGGAACTGACCGATCGGACCGGTTGCCTGCTGATCATCGACGTCGCCAACCTGTACGCCAACGCCCGTAACCTGGGCACCGATCCCGAACGGTTCCTCGACGAGGTCCCGTGGGAGCGGCTGGCGTACACCCATATGGCGGGCGGTGTCGAACGCGACGGCGTCTACCACGACACGCACGCCCATCCGGTGGTCCCGGAGGTGCTGGACCTGCTGAGGGAGCTCCGGAAGCGTTTCGAGCCGCCGGGTGTCCTGCTGGAACGCGACGACGACTACCCGGCCGACGCCGAACTGGCGGCGGAGCTGGCCGCGCTCCGGGAAGCGGTCTCGCTGTGACCTCGCCCCGGGAGCGGCTCGCCGGGCAGCAGGCCGAGCTGCTCAAGGCGCTCCTCGCCGGCGGCGACGCCCCGGCGGGGTTCGACGCGGACAGGCTCCGCATCGAGGCGAACGTGTTGCGGAACAAGCAAAGCAGGCTGGCCGCGTACCTGCGCCCGGACCTCGCCGAGGCCCTCGGCGAACGGTTCGCCGCGCTGTTCCGCGAGTACGCGACAGCGCGTCCGAAGACCGAAGCGATCCGCGCGCGGGCCTACGCGGACGCTTTCGGCACGTGGCTCGTCGAGCGCGGCGAGGTACCGAAACCGAAGCGCGGGCTCAGCACTTGGGCACCTTGGCGGGGCGGACTTCGCCGTCGTCGCTCATGATCGAGGTCGAGTCGTCGATGTAGCCCGAACCGCCCGAGTACGAGATCTTGTAGAACCCGAACCCGTTGACCTTCTCGTAGCAGGAAACGGTCACCTTGGACAAGGTGGTCAGCGTGCCCACCGGGTCGTTGCTCACCCCGCCGTTCGAGTTGGGCTTCGGCTCCGAGTAGACCGTCGTGTCGCCGTAGTCGCCGATCTTCCCGTCGACCCCGCACGCGCACAGGACCAGCGCGGACGCCGCGATCAAGGTCAGCTTCACAGTCTTTCGTTTCATCCCGCCGAAGTTAGGTCGGGGAGATGAAAATCCGATGAAGCGGCTACCAGACCGCGCGGTCGCTTCCGGGTACGCGCGTCCCCTCCACCCAGAAGGGATTCGAGCCCGGCAGCGTGCCCGCCATCTTGACCCGGGTCAGCCGTCCGAGCGGGCTGTCGGCGTCCTCCAGGAATTCGGCGCCGTCGAAGCCGTCGGGTCCGGCTTCCTTGCGCCCCAAGGAGTTCAGCCACTCCGCGGTCCCAGCGAGTGACGTGCGGACATGCTGACTGCCGCCTTCGGTGGCCGCCCGGCGGACGGCCGTCATGATCGCCGCCGCGGTGAGCCAGCCGGTCGCGTGGTCGAGCGCCTGCACCGGAAGCGGTCCCGGACCGTCGAGCCCGGCGGTCTGGCCGCCTTCGTCGGCGATCCCGGACACCATCTGCACCAGGCTGTCGAACCCGCGCCTGCGCGCCCACGGACCTTCCCAGCCGTAGGCGGACAGGTCCGCGATCACGATCCCCGGCCGGAGCTCGGCGATCGCCTCGGGCGAGAAACCCTTGGCCACCAGCGATCCCGGCCGGAAACCCTGGAGCACGACATCGGCGCGGGCGACCAGCTTGCGCAGCCGCGAACGCCCGGCCTCGGACTCCAGATCGACGTACGCCGAGAGCTTGCCCATCCCGGTGTCGACGGCCAGCGGCGGCACCGTCGGCAACCGGTCCGACCCGATGTGCATGACGGTGGCACCGTGCGCGGCGAGCACGCGGCCCGCGACCGGCCCGGCGATGACGTGGGTCAGGTCCAGGATCCGCACCCCGCCCAGCGGCCGGTCGGATTCGAACAGCCGCACGGGCTCCGACGGCCCGAGCGAGCGGATCTCGGCGACCGGCAGCGCGCTGGAGGCCTGTCCTTGCTTGTGCGCCAGCCATTCCTCGCGACTGCGCAGCACCGCGGCCGCACCGCCGGCGCCGATCACCGCCGACTCGACCTCGAACTTCGACTTGGCCGCGACGACCTTCTCGAACGCCGCACGGGTCGCGGGCACGCCCAAGCCCCAGCACACGGCGGAGACGTGGCGCGGGTAATTGCAGTGCAGCCGCACCCAGCCGTCGTTCGCGCGGTAGTCGCCGGACAGCGGCGCGCTGAACGGCACCGGCTCCCCGTCGACGCGGATGTACTGCTCGCTGTGGAACGACGCCGCGGCGTGCCGGGTGTCGACCGAGACCTCGCCGGGCTCGATTCCCCGCAGCCGCAGCAGTTCCCCGGCGGCCAGCGTCGCCGCGGCGATACTCGTCGTCGCGGCCTCTTCGACCCGGAAGGTCCCGGGCAGCACGGACTCGGGCCCGGTGACCTCGACGGCGTCTTCGGCGAGCTTCTCACCGGTGAGCGTGGTCCAGACGCGGGTGTCCACTGAGGCTTTCACTAGGGAAGCAGGGCGATCAGCTCGGCGGGTTCCACCTTGGTCCCGGTGTAGAACGGGATCTCCTCGCGCACGTGGAGGCGGGCCTCGGTGCCGCGCAGGTGACGCATCAGGTCGACGATGCGGTGCAGTTCGTCGGCCTCGAAGGCCAGGATCCACTCGTAGTCGCCCAGCGCGAACGACGCGACCGTGTTCGCGCGGACGTCCGGGTAGTCGCGGGCTTCCTTGCCGTGGTCGGCGAGCATCTTGCGGCGCTCGTCGTCCGGCAGCAGGTACCACTCGTAGGAGCGCACGAACGGATAGACGCAGATGAACTTGCGGGCCTCTTCACCGGCGAGGAACGCCGGGATGTGGCTCTTGTTGAACTCTGCCGGGCGGTGCAGCGCGACCTGGCTCCACACCGGAACCGAGGCGCGGCCGAGCGGGGTGTGCCGGAAACCGCTGTAGGCCGCCTGGACCTGTTCGATCTCCTCGGCGTGCCACCAGACCATGTAGTCGGCGTCGGCCCGCAGTCCCGAAAGGTCGTAGACACCGCGGACGACGACGCCCTTGGCCTCCAGCGCGTCAAGGTATTCGGTGGTCTCCGCGGTCGCCTGTGCGCGGTCTTCGCCGAGCTTGCCCTGCTCGACCCGGAAGACCGACCAGGCGGTGTAACGGATGCTGTCATTGAGCTCGTTGTAGTTCAGCCGCGCCATACCGCCATCTTGGCACTGCCGGTGCTCAGGAGCCCTCGTGGGTCGGTGTGATCCCGGCGATGCGGCGGGCGGCCGCGCCGGCGGTGGCGATGCAGGCGGGGAGCCCGACGCCGTGCAGTGTCGCGCCCGCCACGGCGAGCCCTCCGACGTCCGCGACGGCGCGCTCGATCCGCTCGACGAGTTCGAGGTGGCCGGTGCCGTACTGCGGGAGCCCGCCGCCCCACCGGGTCACCAGCGTCTCGATCGGCGCGGTGGTGACGCCGGTCAGCCGGGCGAGATCGTCGCGGACCACGCGCACGAGTTCGTCGTCGTCCGCGTGCAGCGCGCCCGGTTCGCCGAAGCGGCCGACAGAGCCGCGCACCAGCACCGGGCCTTCGCCGTACTGCGCCCACTTGCGGGAGGAGAAGGTGAACGCCTTGGCGGCGAACGGCTTCCCGGCCGCGTCCTGCTCCCCCGCGCCGATCAGCACGCCGGACGACTCCGGCAGCGCGGTCCCCGGCGGGAGCGCGAGCGCGACCACCGCCATCGACGCGAGTTCGACCTCCGCGAAAGCCGACGACGCCACTCCCGCGACGCCGTCCAGCAGCCGTCGTGCGGAAGGCGCCGGGACGGCGAGCAGGACGGAGTCGGCGTCGAGGTCGTCGACCTTCCAGCCGGTGGCGGTGCGCACGAGCGCCGTCACCGTGGTCCCGGTCCGGATCTCGGCGCGCGACAGCTCCGCGAGCCGGTGGATCAGCGTGCCGAGACCGCCCAGCAGGGTGCCGAAGACCGGCGCCGTGCTCGGCGAAGCGGGCATGAGCGAGGCGGCGCCTTCGGTGAGCGAACGCGCGCCGCGGTCCACCGCGGACGCGAGACCGGGCATCGTCGCGCGCAGCCCGAGCCCGTCGGCTCCCCCGGCGTAGACCCCGCCCAGCAGCGGGTCGACGAGCCTGTCCACGAGCTCGTCGCCGAAGCGCTCGCGCAGCAGCGGGCCGAGCGGCACGTCACCGGCGGGCAGGTCCACCGGCGGCAGCGACGACTCGGCCTCGACCAGGGCGCGGCCCTTCTCCGACAGCACCCCGGCGATCGCGTCGGCCGAGGCGGGAACGCCCATGACCGTGCCCGGCGGCAGGCCGAGCACGGAGCCGCCGGCGTGGATCTTCGCGCGGGCCTTGGTGGGGTGGACGAGGCTTTCGCCCAGCCCGACCTCGCGGACCAGGGCGAGCGCCTCGGGGCGCCGGGCGAGGAAGGCCTCGGCGCCGACGTCGTAGCGCTCACCGGCGAGTTCGATCGTGCGGAGTTTCCCGCCGAGGGAGTCCGTCGCCTCGAAGACGACGATCCGCGCGTCCTCGCCGAGCAGCGTCCGCAGACGGTAGGCCGCGGTCAGGCCGGAGATACCGCCGCCGACGACGGCGACCGTCTTCACGGCTGAAGCTCGTGCACCAGCCCGACCACGCGCGTCAGGACGTCCGGGTCGACGCCGGGAAGCACCCCGTGGCCGAGGTTGAAGATGTGGCCGTCTGCCGCGCGGCCCTCCGCGAGGATCCGCCGGACCTCCGCTTCGAGCACCGGCCAGGACGCGTGCAGCAGCGCCGGGTCGAGGTTGCCCTGGACGGCCCCGCCGCCGAGCCGACGGACGGCCTCGTCGAGCGGGATGCGCCAGTCGACGCCGACCACGTCGGCGCCCGCGTCGCGCATGGCCACCAGCAGCTCGCCGGTGCCGACGCCGAAGTGGATCCGCGGCACGCCGTAGCCCGCGACCGCGTCCAGCACCTTCGCCGAATGCGGCAGGACGAACTCGCGGTAGTCCCGCTCAGAGAGCGCGCCCGCCCACGAGTCGAACAGCTGGATCGCGTCGGCTCCGGCGTCCAGCTGCGCGGACAGGAAGGTGATCGCCATGTCCGCCAGGCGCCCCGCCAGCTCGTGCCACAGCGCCGGCTCGGAGTGCATGAGCGCCTTGGTGTGCTCGTGGTTGCGGCTCGGCCCGCCCTCGATGAGATAGGAGGCCAGGGTGAACGGCGCGCCCGCGAAGCCGATCAGCGGCGTCTCGCCCAGCGACCCGACCAGCAGCCGGACCCCGTCGGCGACCCGCTCCACCTGCTCCGGGTCCAGCACCGGCAGCGCGCGCACGCCCGCGGCGTCGCGGATCGGCTCGGCGACCACCGGGCCGGTGCCCGCGACGATGTCGATGTCGAGGCCCGCCGCCTTGAGCGGGACGACTATGTCGCTGAAGAGGATGGCCGCGTCGACGCCGTGACGGCGGACCGGCTGGAGCGTGATCTCCGCGAGCATCTCGGGGTCGAAGCACGCGTCGAACATCGAGGTGCCCTCGCGCAGCGCCCGGTACTCGGGCAGCGACCGCCCGGCCTGGCGCATGAACCACACGGGGGTGCGGGCCGGGCGTTCGCCGCGCGCGGCGGCCAGGAACGGCGCGCCGGGCAGGACACGACGGGCCGCGGGAACGGTCTGCGCGGGAGAAGCAGGTGAAGGAGACATCACGGTTCATGGTGCCATGGGCGCTCCAAGGCCTTACTCTCGGCGCGTCTGCGCCCCGAACCGGACTATCGCGTCTTACAGTCGGTTGGTGACCGCGATGACGTCAGTACCCGATCTCTTCCGTGAAGCCGTCGCGGCGTTGCAATCGGTCCGGCCCCGCCCCGAAGTGCAGCTGGAGACGATGCGCCCGCCGCAGCGCCTGGCGCCGTGGTCCTACGCGGTGAGCTGCGAAGTGGAAGGACCGGCGGACGTACTGGCGTCGGGGCGGCTGGTACTGCTGCACGATCCGGACGGCCAGGAAGGCTGGGACGGGGTCCTGCGGCTGGTCATGTACGTCCGCGCGGAACTCGACCGGGAACTGGCGACCGACCCCTTCCTTCCCGCGGTGGGGTGGTCTTGGCTGACCGACGCGCTGGAAAGCTCCGGCGCGGAGTGGACGGCGCTGGGCGGCACGGTCACCGAGACGTCGTCGGCCCGCTTCGGCGACATCTCCGGCCCGTCCCGCACCGATGATCTGGAGCTGCGGGCGTCCTGGACGCCGACGGACGCCGCGCTGCGGTCGCACGGGCAGGCCTTCTGTCAGGTGATGGCGAGTGTCGTGGGGCTGCCGCCGGTCGGCGTGACCCTCTTCGAGCAACGTCAGTCCTCCTGAAGCGCCGCTGATCCGTCCCGACACGCCGGAATCCCACCAATCGAGACATAGCATTCGGGTTATTCTGCGATTCCCGGCCATCTAGCGCCGCTAGGATTGCTGCCGATACTAAAGGTCCCTTGCTCCCGCCCGCGGATCCGTGAAGGCCTCCTTCCCTACCCTCAAAGTAGGGAAGGAGGCCTTCACGGATCGCCGCCCGATGCGCGAAGGATTCGCGAAGCGGTCGAGAGCGCCTTCGCTTACCCCATTCGCGAGGCTCCCAGGGCGTCCGTACGCCACCGAAGGGCGCTTCAGGGCCAGATGGACTAGACCAGCGCCGACCAGCGCGGAGCCGACCACTCGGAGGTCTGGACCACCCCGTTCGTGCTACGCGCAGTGTCACCGTCCGCAACAAGATCAAGTCGACCGGAAACACCCCCGCGGACCCCTCGCGACGCCTCCGGAGCGTTACCGTCACGATCACCCAGCGAAGCGATCATGACCCTCCGCGAAGTTGATCAAGCCCCATGCCGGAGGCGGTTTCCGGCCTCCGGCGTACCCTTCTCCCAGGCTCCCGAGCAGAGGCACCGGCAGGTGCACGACCCATCTGCACAGTCGGATGGACCCCGGTAACCCCAGTGCATCGTGTTCTTTCGGCGATCTGTTAGCCACCGGCTGTGTACTAGCCCGATCGTGTTACAACGAACTCCCTGAGTAACTACTCGTTTGAGATAGATACCCATTCGATCCCCCCGTGAAGGCCCCAGGACGGCTACAGTGCCATCGACGACACCACTTTCGGTCTAAAGCTGGCGCGGCTAAACGGCCGAAAGTCCCGGTGCCGGTCGGGGGGCACGACCGACTCCAGGGAGGTAGTGACGTGGCTACCGTCGGCATTTCTCAGGCCGTCCGATCCACGCCAGCCGGTTCATTGCCGGCGAGCATGGTTCCGCACCCGCGGGAAGAGCTTTTTTCCGTGTTGGTGGTCGATGACCACCCATTGTTGAGGGAGGCAATCTCAGCAAGACTCGCACAGATGGGTGCGGGCACCGTCCACGAGGCCGCCACGGTGGCCGAGGCGAGGGCGCGAGCACAGGCCACTGGGCCTTGTGATCTGGCGATCCTCGATCTCGGACTGCCGGATGGCAGCGGCATCGAGCTGGTTACGGAACTCCGTAGCCATGGCTGGCCTCGTGTCGTGGTGCTCGCTTCGTCAGACGATCCGTACGCGGTCAGGTCTGCGTTCCAGGCCGGCGCCCAGGCATACCTGCTCAAGTCGGCATCGCCGGTCGTAGTGACCGACGGCGTCCGCAGGGTGCTCGAGGGCGGCGTCTACGCGGACCCGAGCGTCGCACCGGTCCTGGCCACCGGCACCCGAGTCGCCGGCACCGACAACACCCCGCGCGAGCTTTCCGCGCGCGAGGTCGAGGTGCTGCAGCTCGTCGCCGACGGCCAGAGCAACAAGGAGATCGGTGAGGAACTCAGCCTCTCCGCTCTCACGGTGAAATCCCACCTCTCCCGCATCGGGCGCAAGCTCGGCACGGGTGACCGGGCTCAGATGGTTGCGCTGGCCATGCGTGCCGGCGTGATCCGCTGACAAAGGCGAACTGCCCTGCGGGGCGGGCGGACCAGGCGCGGCCCGCTCGTCCCGTAGGGTCTTCACCTATGGAAGGCGACCGACCCGGAGATTCACAGGCAGACCCCGACACCGGCACTGATGACACCGGTGGAGCGGTTCTGCTGCGCGAGCCCGCAGAGGGCACTCCGCCGGTGATCGCCGACGCGACAGCTCTCGCCGAAGCCTGTGTGAAGATCGCAGGCGGCAGCGGGGCCATCGCCGTGGACACCGAACGGGCCTCCGGCTATAGATACTGGCCGAAGGCCTACTTGGTGCAGTTGCGCCGCGAAGGCGCCGGCTCCTTCCTCATCGACCCCATTCCGCTCGAAGGGCAGCTCGCGCCCCTCGCGGAAGTTCTCAACGACGCCGAATGGGTGTTGCACGCGGCCTCTCAGGACCTGCCGTGCCTCGCCGAACTCGACCTGCACCCGAAGAGCCTGTTCGACACCGAACTCGCCGGACGGCTCGCCGGGTACGAACGCGTCGCCCTCGGCACCCTCGTCGAACTCCTCCTCGGCTACCAGCTGGAGAAGGGGCACAGTGCCGCCGACTGGTCGAAGCGCCCGCTTCCCGTCGACTGGCTGAACTACGCCGCCCTCGACGTCGAGCTGCTCATCGAACTGCGCGAGAAGCTCGAAGCCGACTTGGCCGCCCAGGGCAAGCTCGAATGGGCCCAGCAGGAATTCGAGGCCGTCCGCACCGCGCCGCCGCCCGCACCGCGGGCCGAGCCGTGGCGCCGGACGTCCGGGGTGCACAAGATCCGGAGTGCCCGCGGCCTCGCCGCCGTGCGCGAGCTGTGGCAGGCGCGGGACGAACTCGCCCGCAAACGCGACCGCGCGCCGAGCCGGATCCTGCCCGACAGCGCGATCATCAACGCCGTCACCGTGGATCCGAAGACCGTCGAGCAGCTGCAGGCGCTGCCGGTGTTCAGCGGCCGGGTCCAGCGCAAGTACACCGCGAGCTGGCTGCGGCATCTGCAGGCCGCCCGCGCGCTCCCCGCCGAGGAGCTGCCCACCCCCGCGCAGCAGACCGACGGCCCGCCGCCGGTGAACCGCTGGTCGGACAAGGACCCCGACGCCGCCGCCCGGCTCGCGGCCGCCCGCGCGGCGCTGGCCGCCATCGCGGAGGACCGTCGGCTGCCGGTGGAGAACCTGCTGCTGCCGGAACTGGTGCGCCGCACCTGCTGGCGTCCGCCCGCGGACCTGAGCGAAGACGCCGTCGCCACTGTTCTCGGCGACGCCGGGGCCCGGCCGTGGCAGGTCGAGCTGACCGTGGCGGCGCTGAGCAAAGCGCTCCACGCCACCGCGGCCGCCTGACCGGGGGCTGAGGTCGAAGACGGGCGAGATCCGCTGCGCTGAACGGCGGCAGTGGGTGGTCTGCCCGAAGGGTCGTGAGCGGCGAGTGTCGTTCTAACGAACTCGTATTTACTCACCCGCTGGTGTGACTGGCGATCGAGTGTGAAGGATTTGGGGCGTTCAACGTCCTGGATCCTCCACACTCGGCCTGCTTCGTCTCGGTGCCGGGCGGAGCTTGTGCTGGATGCAGGTGTGTCGACGGGGGAAGAACTGGGGCACTCAACGTCCCAAATCCTTCAACGTCAACCCCGACGCCCGTCGAACCATCACTTCCGTGCCGCCTCGTGAGTGGCGAGTGTCGTTCTAACGCGACTTACCACTCACGATCCCCGCACGACGCCACCGCGGCCGCCTGAGCCGGTTTCAGTCGTCCAGTAGCGCCCGCGCCGAGTCGCGCAGCGCGGCGTCCGGTTCCCCGAGACCGGCGAGCCTCAGCACGCTGTCGGCACCTTCGACGGCGTGCGCCTCGACGTCCAGCTCCGGCTGGTCACGCCGGACGATCGCGATGCTCTCGACGAGGCCGAACACGAGGTCGGTCCGGATGCCGAGCAGCGCGCCCGGGACTCCGGCCGCCGCGACGAGCGAGCCGTAGACGCGTTTGAGTTCCGCCCGCTCGGCCCGGAACCGCGCCAGCCTCGGCGAGGAGATCTCCGGCAGCAGGTACAGCGCGCCGAGGTTGTGCCGCGCGCTGCCGAGCAGGTGGATGTCCGCGTAGGCCAGCGCCCACAGCCGCGCGCCGACCGGCGCGAGCTGGGCCGACAGCCCGCCCGCGACGTCCAGCGACGGCCGGACGGTGTCCTCAAGCAGCGCCGCGAGAATGTCCTCTTTGGACGGAAAGTGGTAGTAGAGCGACGCCTGGCGCAGCCCGGCGCGTTCGGCGATGGCTCGGGTGGTCGTCGCCGCGTATCCGGCGCCGGTGAACAGCTCCCCCGCGGCGTCCAATACGGCGAGCCGCGCTTCCCGCTTGCTCGCCGCGGCGCCGCTGGCTCTCGGCCTGCCCACCCCGGTCGTTTTCGTCATTTATCCGATCCTGCCATTTCTCCGCGAAGATCTTTGTTACGTCCGGTGGTCGGCCCAGGTTACCGAATCCGGTATCTCTTAACACCGCGCTTACCGGGCGGAGATCGGAAGGACCCCGCACGCGCTTAATTTCGGTCAACCGATCGAAATTCGGCCCTTCAGACAGGAGCCCCCGCAAATGCCCTCCGAAGACCTTTCCGCCTTCGGTTACCGCCAAGAACTTCGCCGGACGCTGGGCGGTTTCTCCGCCTTCGCCGCAGGTTTCTCCTTCGTTTCCATCCTGACCACGGTCTTTCAGCTGTTCGCCTTCGGCTATTCCTTCGGTGACACCCTCTTCTTCTGGACATGGCCGCTGGTGATCGCCGGGCAATTGCTCGTCGCGCTCACCTTCGCCGAACTCGCCGCCCGATTCCCGCTGGCAGGATCGGTTTACCAGTGGGCGAAACACCTCTCCCCGGGATTCGCGGGGTGGCTCGCCGGCTGGATGATGCTGGTGGGTTGCGTCGTCGCACTCGCGGGTGCGGCGATCGCGTTGCAGGTCGTCCTCCCCTCGGTCTGGAGTGGCTTCCAGCTCGTCGGCGGGGATCCGGCGATCACGTCGCCTACCGGCGCCAGCAACGCCGTCCTGCTCGGCACCTTGCTGATCGTCGTCACCACCGCGATCAACGCGGGCGGCGTGCGGCTCATGGCACGGATCAACGACATCGGGGTCGCCGCCGAACTCGTCGGCGTCCTCGTGCTGGTCATCGGTCTCGCGCTGTTCGCGGTCCGGGGTCCGCAGGTCGTGCTCCAGCCCGCGGGCGAAAGCCCCGGTGTCGGCGGCGTCCTCGCTTCGGCACTGATGGCCGCGTACGTCCTGTACGGCTTCGACACGGCCGCCTCCGTGGCCGAAGAGACCAAGAACGCGCGCCGCACCGCACCGCGTGCCGTGCTCCGCGCGCTGCTGGTCTCCGGGGTCGGCGGGCTCGCCGTCGTCATCACCGCCCTGATGGCCGCCCCGAGCCTGACCGACGGGCAGCTGGCCGGGAAAGGCCTGCCGTATGTGATCACGGCCGTCTTCGGGGACACGCTCGGCCGGGTGTTCCTCGCCGACGTGGCGATCGCGGTCGTCGTCTGCACGCTGACCATCCAGACCGGCACGGTCCGGCTGATCTACGCGATGGCCCGCGACGGCGCGCTTCCCGGTGCCAAACGCCTTTCCGCGGTCAGCGCCCGCACCGGCACGCCGATCGCGCCCGCGGTGTTGTCCGGTCTGCTCGCGATCGGGCTGCTCCTGCTCAATCTCGGCAATCCGACCATTTTCAGCACCATCACCGGCACTTCGGTGGTCGTGGTCTACCTCGCCTATCTCCTGGTGACCGGACCACTGCTGCTCCGGCGGCGTCAAGGCCGTTTCGCCGCCGAACCGGGCCATTTCTCCCTGGGGCGATGGGCTATTCCGGTCAACGTGGCGGCAGTAGGGTACGGCGCGATGATGATCGTCAACATCGCCTGGCCACGAGCCGACATCTACGACCTGGCGGGCACCGGCTCCGTCTGGGTCCTGTTGTTCCCGATCGAGTTCGTCGGCGCCGCGCTGCTCACCGGCTATCTCTGCTGGCGCCGCCGCTCCGCGCTCACCACGGTTCCCGTCCCCGCGATCTGAAGGAAGGTTCCATGAGCACGACATCGACCACGTACGGCGCACGCGACCACGCCCGCGCCCAAGCGGGCACGGTGACCGAAGCGATGCCCGCCATCCCCGCCTCCACCTGGCCGGATCCGCCGTCCGGGATCGACCCGGCGAAGCTGGTCTGGGCCGAGACCGTCGCCGGCGGCGGCTACACCCACAAGGTCCTCGCCCGCGGCACCGAACTGCGGCTGACCGACGTCGAGGGCGACGCCTGCGCGCATCTGCTGCTGTTCAACGCCGACCAGCCGTGGGAACGGCTGAACGTCGCGGACACGGTGAAGGTCCAGTGGAACGCCTATCTCGGCGAATCGATCGCACTGCTTTCGGACCAGGCCCGGGTTCTCGCCACCGTCGTCACCGACGAGAGCGGCAAGCACGACGCCCTCTGCGGAACGTCCACTGTGGACGCGAACGCCGAGCGCTACGGCGACGGCGGCCCGCAGGGCGGCTCGCCTTCCGGGAACGCGCTGTTCACCCTCGCCGCGGCGAAACACGGCCTCACCCCGCGTGACCTGCCCCCGAGCCTGTCCTTCTTCCAGGGTGTCCACGTGGAGGCCGACGGCGGGCTGACGTTCACCGGGTCGGCGGGCCCCGGCAAGTCCGTGGTCCTGCGCACCGAACTCCCGGTCGTCGTGCTGATCACCAACGTGGCGCATCCGCTCGACCCGCGTCCGGACTACACGGCGACCCCGCTGCGCGTTTTCGCCCAGCGGAGCACACCGTCCACCCCGGACAGTCCTGAGTGGACAGCGTCACCGGAGGCGCAGCGCGCGTTCGAGAACACCGCCGACTACCTCACCGCTAGGGGCCTGGCATGACCATCATCTCCGACACCGAAGTGGCCGCGCGGGCGCCGTACTCCACCGTGCTGCGCGAGGGTGAGACACTGGCGATCATCGATCTCGGCGGCAACCAGGCCGTCGACTTCCTCTGCTACGACGCCGCCGACACGGCGAGCAGATACAGCGCGGCCGCCACGATCTCCGCGCAGCGCAACATCTTCCTCACCACCGGCAGCGTGCTGCGCACCGGCGAGGGCGCCCCGCTGCTGACCGTCGTCGCGGACACCTGCGGGCGGCACGACACGATCGGCGGCGCCTGCAGCAAGGAATCGAACAGCCTCCGCTACGGCCAGCACACGCGGTACCAGCACGCCTGCGTCGAAAACTTCCTGACCGAGGGCGCCAAATGGGGTCTCGGCAAACGAGACCTGGTGGGCAACGTCAACTGGTACATGAACGTGCCGGTCGAACAGGACGGCACACTCGGCATCGTCGACGGTATCTCCGCGCCCGGCATGGAGGTCAAACTGCGCGCGGAGACCGACGTTCTGGTGCTGGTTTCGAACTGCCCGCAGATCAACAACCCGTGCAACGGTTTCGACCCGACCGCCGTCCGCATGGTCGTCACCGGCGGTGACGTGTGAAACTGCTCGTCGCCAACCGGGGGGAAATCGCGGTCCGGATCATCCGGACCGCACAGGAGATGGGCATTCCGACGGTCGCCGTCTATTCCGACGCCGACCGCACGGCCGCGCACGTACGGCTTGCCGACGAAGCCGTCCGGCTCGGTCCCGCGCCGGCGAGGGAGAGCTACCTCATCGCCGACGCGATCATCGAAGCGGCGCTGAAGACCGGGGCGGACACGATCCATCCCGGCTACGGGTTCCTGTCCGAGGACGCCGCTTTCGCCAGGGCGGCGGAAACGGCCGGGATCCGGTTCGCCGGCCCCGCCGCGGACCACCTCGACGTCTTCGGCAGCAAGCACACCGCACGGGAGAAGGCCGTCGAAGCCGGTGTCCCGCTGCTGCCGGGCACCGGGCTGCTGGACACCCTCGCGGACGCCGAAACCGCGGCCGCCGGGATCGGCTACCCGGTGATGCTCAAGGCCACCGGCGGCGGCGGCGGGATCGGCATGCGCGCCTGCGCGTCCGCCGAAGAACTCCGCGACGCCTGGGACGCGGTGCAGAGCATCGCGGCCAAGAGCTTCTCGACCTCGGGCGTCTTCCTCGAACGGCTCGTGACCCACGCGCGGCACGTCGAGGTCCAGGTGTTCGGCGACGGCGCGGGTGAGGTGCTGGCGCTGGGCACGCGGGACTGCACGCTGCAGCGGCGCAACCAGAAGGTGCTCGAAGAATGCCCCGCCCCGGGACTTCCCGACGCGGTGCGCGAGAAACTGGTCTCGGCGGCGGTCGACCTCTGCGCTTCGGTGCGCTACCGGTCGGCCGGGACGGTCGAGTTCATCTACGACCCGGTTCGCGAAGAGGCCGCGTTCCTCGAAGTGAACACCCGGCTCCAGGTCGAGCATCCGGTCACCGAGGCGGTCTACCGCATCGACCTCGTCGCGTGGATGCTCCGGCTGGCCGACGGCGACACCGGGATGTTCACCACCTCGCCGGAGCCGCGCGGGCACGCCGTCGAGGCCCGGGTCTACGCCGAGGATCCGGCAGCCGGGCACCGGCCGAGCGCGGGACTGCTGACCCGCGCCGACTTCCCCGCTCGCGTCAGGGTCGACACCTGGGTCGAAGCCGGTGCGAAGGTGACCACGCATTACGACCCCCTGCTCGCCAAGGTGATCACCGTCGGCGCGGACCGCGCCGAAGCCCTGGCCGCGCTGGGCGCCGCGCTCGGCGAAAGCCGGGTGGACGGGGTGCGCACGAACCTCGGGCAGCTGCGCGCGGTCGCCGCGGATCGGCGGCTGCACGACGTCACGCACGACACCGCGACGCTCGACACGATCACCGATCCCGAACCGCGGATCGAGGTCCTGCGGGGCGGCACGATGACCACCGTCCAGGACTGGCCGGGGCGGCTGGGGTTCTGGCACGTGGGTGTCCCACCGAACGGGCCGATGGACGATCTGTCGTTGCGCCTGGGCAACCGCGCGCTGGGCAATCCCGAAGGCGCTTCCGGCCTGGAGTGCACTGTGGACGGTGTCTCGCTGAGGTTCACCCACGACGCAAGCGTTTGCGTCACGGGATCGCCGTCTCCGGTCACTGTCGACGGCCATGCCGTTCCACAGTGGACGCCGATCGAGGTCCCCGCCGGCAGCGTGCTCGACGTGGGCACCGGCACCGCCGGACTCCGCGCGTACGTCCTCGTCCGCGGCGGGATCGACGTACCGGACTTCCTCGGCAGCGCGGCGACGTTCACACTCGGCGGCTTCGGCGGGCACGGCGGTCGCGCGCTGGCGACCGGCGACGTCCTCTCCCCCGGGCCGGAACCCGAGGACGAGATCCTGGGACAGGTGGCCGAAGCCGAGCGGCCGGTGTTCGCGACGCACTGGGAGATCGGCGCGTCCGAGGGACCGCACGCCGCGCCGGAGTTCTTCACCCCGGACGACGTCGAGACGTTCTACGCCACCGACTGGGAGGTGCACTTCAACTCCGCGCGGACCGGCGTACGGCTCGTCGGGCCCCGGCCGCGATGGGCGCGGGAAGACGGCGGCGAGGCGGGGCTGCACCCGTCGAACATCCACGACACGCCGTACGCGATCGGCGCCGTGGACTACACCGGCGACCTGCCGATCCTGCTGGGCCCGGACGGGCCGAGCCTCGGCGGCTTCGTCTGCCCGGCGACCGTGGTGACCGGGCAGCGGTGGAAGCTCGGCCAGTTGCGGCCGGGTGACACCGTGCGGTTCGTGCCGATCACCACCGAGCACGCCGGGTCCCTGCGTGTCTCGCCGAGCGCGGCTGTCAAGGCGACGCGGAAGCCGATCGACGACGGCGGGATCCTCGGCCGTCTGTCCACATCGGACGAGAACCCCGAGGTCACCTACCGGCGCAGCGGCGACGACAACCTGCTGATCGAGTACGGGCCGATGAAACTCGACCTGGCCCTGCGGATGCGGGTCCACGCCCTGGCCGACAGGCTGGGCGCGGAAGGCCTCGACGGCGTCGTCGATCTGACGCCGGGCATCCGCTCGCTGCAGGTCCACGTCGACCCGGACGTGCTGCCGGTCCCGAAACTGCTCGGGCTCGTCCAGGAGGTGGAGCACGACCTGCCGCGCACCGGCGATCTGGTGGTGCCGAGCCGGACCGTGCGGATGCCGTTGTCGTGGGACGACCCGGCGACGCGCGAGGCGATCGAGCGGTACATGGCGGGCGTGCGCGACGACGCGCCGTGGTGCCCGTGGAACATCGAGTTCATCCGGCGGGTCAACGGTCTGTCCAGTGTGGACGACGTCTACCGCACGGTGTTCGACGCGGAGTACCTGGTGCTCGGCCTCGGCGACGTCTATCTCGGCGCACCGGTGGCCACGCCCCTGGACCCGCGGCACCGGCTGGTCACCACGAAGTACAACCCGGCGCGCACGTGGACCGCGGAGAACTCGGTCGGCATCGGCGGTTCGTACCTGTGCATCTACGGGATGGAAGGCCCCGGCGGCTACCAGTTCGTCGGGCGGACCGTGCAGGTGTGGAGCGGCTGGCGGCAACGAGGGTCCTTCGAGCCGGGTTCGCCGTGGCTGCTGCGGTTCTTCGACCGGATCTCGTGGTACCCGGTGACCGCCGAGGAACTGCTGGACCTGCGGGCGCGGAGTTCGGCGGGGGAACTGGAACTCGACATCACCGACGGCGAGTTCGCGCTGGCCGACCACGAGCGGTTCCTGGCCGACAACGCCGCCGACATCGCCACGTTCCGGGCGAAGCAGAGCGCGGCGTTCGAAGCGGAACGCCAGGCCTGGGCGGCCGCGGGCGAATTCGATCCGCGCCCGGAACCGGCCGGGGCGAAGGTCCCGACCACGAAGGTCGCGGCCCCGCCCGGCGGGCACGTCGTCGAGGCGCCGTTCGCCGCGACCGTGTGGCGGGTGGACGTCGAACCCGGCAAGCAGGTCGATCCGGCGGAGACGCTGGTGATCCTCGAAGCGATGAAGACCGAGGCGCGGATCCCCGCGCCCGCGAGCGGGGAGGTCGTCGAAGTGCTCGTCTCCCCCGGTGACCAGGTCGCCCCCGGCACGCCGCTGGTGGTGCTGGGAAGGAGCGCGGGATGAGCGTGCTGGAACGGGTGCGCGCCGCGTACCACCGGATCGCGCGGGTCGACCGGCCCGAGATCTGGATCGACCTGCGTCCCGAAGCGGAGGTGCTCGCCGACGCGGAGAAGCTGGAGGCCCGTCGCGCGGCAGGGGAAGCCCTGCCGCTGTACGGGAAGCTCGCCGCGATCAAGGGCAACATCGACGTCGCCGGGCTGCCGACGACGGCGGCCTGCCCCGAGTACGGCTCCCTGCCGGACGAGGACGCGCCCGTGGTGGCGCGGCTGCGCGCGGCCGGGGCGCTCATCCTGGGCACGACCAATCTGGACCAGTTCGCGACCGGGCTGGTCGGCACGCGCAGTCCGCACGGCGCGGTCCGGAACGCGATCGATCCGGCATACGTTTCGGGCGGGTCGAGTTCGGGATCGGCGGTCGCGGTGGCGCTCGGCATCGCGGATCTCGCGCTGGGCACCGACACCGCGGGCTCCGGCCGGGTGCCGGCCGCGTTCAACGGGATCGTCGGGCTGAAGCCGACGCGGGGGCTGCTGCCGACGACCGGTGTCGTGCCCGCGTGCGCGAGCATCGACTGCGTGACCGTGTTCGCGCGGACGGTCGACGAGGCGACGGCGGCGTTCGCCTGCCTGAGCGAGCCGCGGGACCTTCCGGTGGTGCACCGTCCCTTCCGGATCGGTGTGCCTTCCGAGGTGGGCCCTCTTCAGGACGGGTGGGCCGAAGCGTTCTCCGCCGCGGCTGAGTCGTTCCGCGAGGCGGGTGCCGAGCTGGTCACTGTCGACATATCGGCGTTCTCGGCCGCGGCGAGTCTGCTGTACGAAGGCGCCTTCGTGGCCGAACGGTATTCGGCGGTCGGCGAGTTCATCGACGCGCATCCGGACGCCGTCGATCCGGCGGTGCGGCAGATCATCAGCGGCGCCAAGGACATCCCGGCGCACCGGGTGTTCAGTGACCTCGCGACGCTCGACGGCCTTTCGCTGGAAGCGTCGAGGGTTCTGTCCACTGTGGACTGCCTGCTGCTGCCCACGACGACGGAACACCCGACGATCGCCGAAGTCGAGGCCGACCCGCTGGGCGTGAACGCCCGGCTGGGACGGTTCACGAACTCGACGAACCTGCTGGGCCTGTCGTCGCTGGCCGTGCCCGCCGGAACCGTCGGCGGGCTGCCGTTCGGGGTGATGCTGGTCGGGGCCGCGAACGCCGACCGGATCCTCGCCGACGTCGCCCGCCTGGTGCCGAAGCGGACACGGATCGCCGTCGTCGGCGCGCATCTGCGCGGGCAGCCGCTGAACCACGAACTGACGTCGCGGGGCGGCCGGTTCGTTTCCGCGGGGCCGACGGCGGCCGAGTACCGGTTCTACGCGCTGGACACCGTGCCGCCCAAACCCGGCCTCGTCCGGGTCGCGTCGGGTGGCGCGGCGATCGCGGCCGAGGTGTGGGACCTGCCTTTGGACGGGTTCGGTGCGTTCGTGGCGGGCATTCCCGCGCCGCTGGCGATCGGGAAGGTGCGGCTGGCCGACGGGAGCGAGGTGTCCGGGTTCGTCTGTGAACCCTTTGCGGTGGAGGGGGCAGAGGACATCACGGGGTACGGAGGGTGGCTCGGTTACCTGAGCCGTTGAGTTACGTCTCGTGAGTGGCGATTCGGGTTCTCACCCGAATCGCCACTCACGACTACCTGGACCGAGTCGGTGCTTCGCGTGACTGGGTGGGCGACACGCGTGATTGGACGGGCGACACGCGTGACTGGACGGGCGACACGCCGCGGTCTGGGGTCTCACCGCGAGTCGCCCACCCAGTCACGTGTGTCGCCCCTCCAATCACGCGAAACCGCCAGACTGTGGGTACCTAAGACACTGTTGGCTCTCACCCGAAACGCCACTCACGACCAACCTGACCAGGGCGTTTCCGGTTTGGTTGGCTTCCTGCGGCATTCTGGGAAGAAGGTCACAAACCCTGGCGGCCCGCCATGCGCGAGGTAGCTTCGGAGTGGTGCCCACCACAGTGACTCCCGGCCGCCGGACCGCGATCAGCGTGCTCGTGGCGCTGGGACTCGTCGGGATCGCGATGGTGGCGATGGGAGCCACCGGCGTGGCCGTCAAGCAGGTGAACGGGCAGCCGCTCGCGATCCTCGAAGAGGTCCCCGGCCCCGACACCGGACCGACGTGCGCCGTCGACAAGCGTTATGTCGACGAGGAGACCTCCGGCATGCGCCCGGACGTGATCGAGGCATGGAAAGCCGTGCGCGCCAAGGCCAAAGCGCAGAACGTCGAGCTGTGCGTGAACGACGGCAAGCGCAGCCGGGCCCAGCAGCAGCAGGAGTTCGACAAGGCCGTCAAGCGGTTCGGCTCGGTGGAGCAGGCCAAGAAGTGGGCGCTGCAGCCGGAGACGTCCATGCACGTCAAGGGAATCGCCGTCGACATCCAGCCGCTGAACTCCGCCTCGTGGGTGGACAAGAACGGCGGCGCGCTCGGCTGGTGCCGCCGCTACGACAACGAGAAGTGGCACTTCGAGTACGACCCGGCCTACGTCACCGGTGGCTGTCCCGCCCTGCTCCCCAGCGCCACCGGTAACTAGAACGAGATTCACGTGATCGGACACGGATCTCGCGTGTTTGAAGACCGATCTCGCGTGATTGAAGGCGGAACTCGTCCAATCTAGGCCAGCAACCGGTCGTGGAACTGCCGCGTGGGCGAAGGCGGCGGTGGCGGCGGCACGGGGACGGACGACGACGGCGGCGAAGCCCCGCGAGTGCAGGCGGCCAGCGGCACGAGAACCGCCAGCCCCAGAAGCACACGACGGGTGACGGCCCTCCCCGGCGTAGTCATCGTGATCCCTCCCCCTGATCACTTCGAACATAGCAACTTCTCCACGCCCCCCGGATCGGCCAAGCGGCCGACCCGCGCCTGACCCGGGAGTGTGCCTTCCCCCACTCGACCGGGCCACCATCCTGGTTACCGACGGGTAACCAGGGCTAGGGTGCGGTCAGGACTACCTCTACTTCAGGAGCATTCGTGGCCGCAGGAGCAACACCGCTCGCGCCGAACGCGCGGTCGGTACGCAATGTCGCCTTCGTCGAAGGGGTGCGAACGCCCTTCGGCAAGGCAGGCGAAAAGGGCATGTACGCCGGCACCCGTGCCGACGACCTCGTCGTCAACGCCATCCGTGAACTGCTGCGGCGGCATCCCGAGCTGCCGCCGGAACGCGTCGACGAGGTGGCGATCGCCGCCACCACCCAGATCGGGGACCAGGGCCTGACCATCGGCCGCACCGCCGCGCTGCTGGCGGGCCTGCCGAAGTCGGTGCCCGGGTTCGCGCTGGACCGCATGTGCGCGGGCGCGATGACCGCGGTCACCACGACCGCGAGCGGCATCGGTTTCGGCGCCTACGACATCGCCATCGCCGGCGGCGTCGAGCACATGGGCCGCCACCCGATGGGCGAGGGCGTCGACCCGAACCCGCGCATCATCGCCGACAAGCTCGTCGACCCGACTGCGCTCGTGATGGGCCAGACCGCGGAGAACCTGCACGACCGGTTCCCGGCGATCACCAAGCAGCGCACCGACGCCTTCGCCGCGCGCAGCCAGGAGAAGTACGCCGAGGCCGTGAAGACCGGCAAGATCGGGCCCGAGCTGGTCCCGGTCGCCACCCGGTCGAAGGAATTGGGCTGGGGTCTCGCGACCGAAGACGAGCCGCCGCGCCCGGGCACCACGCTCGAGACGCTCGCCGGGTTGAAGACGCCGTTCCGCCCGCACGGCCGGATCACCGCGGGCAACGCGGCCGGTCTCAACGACGGCGCCACCGCGGCACTGCTCGCCGACGAGGACACCGCCCGCGAACTCGGCCTGCCGATCGGCATGCGGCTCGTCGGCTACTCGTTCGCCGGGGTCGAGCCGGAGGTCATGGGCATCGGCCCGGTACCCGCCACCGAGAAGCTGTTCAAGCGCACCGGCCTGTCGATCGACGACATCGGCCTGTTCGAGATCAACGAGGCGTTCGCCGTCCAGGTGCTCGCCTTCCTCGACCACTTCGGCATCGCCGACGACGACCCGCGCGTCAACCAGTGGGGTGGCGCGATCGCCTGCGGTCACCCGCTCGCGTCCTCCGGTGTCCGGCTGATGACGCAGCTTTCGCGTCAGTTCGCCGAGCGCCCCGACGTGCGCTACGGCCTGACCACCATGTGCATCGGCATCGGCATGGGCGGCACCGTCATCTGGGAGAACCCGGCTTTCGAGGGGGCCAAGTAACCATGACTTTCACCGCTGAACAGGCGAAAGCCGCCTTCCCCGACGAGGTCGTCACGAACGCGGTCACGCGGCTGGTGAAGGTGCCCGGCCTCGACAAGCCCGTCGCGCTGATCACCCTCGACAACGGCCACGACCACACCCGGCCGAGCACTTTCGGTCCGCAGGGCCTGGTGAGCCTCAACGCCGCGATCGACACCGCCTTCGCCGCGGAGCCCGCCGCGATCGCGGTCACCGGCAAGCCGTTCATCTTCGCCGTCGGCGCCGACCTTTCCGGTGTCGAAGCCGTCGCGGATCCGGCGCTGGCGCGGGAAATCGCGCAGACCGGGCACGACGTCTTCCGGCGCCTCACCGAGACCGAGATCCCGACGTTCGGGTTCGTCAACGGCGCGGTGATGGGCGGCGGGCTCGAACTCGCGCTCTCCTGCCACTACCGCACGCTTTCGGAGAACACCCCCGCGATCGCGTTCCCCGAGGTCTTCCTCGGCCTGTTCCCGGGCTGGGGCGGCACGCAGCTGCTGCCGAACCTGATCGGGCCGGACGCCGCGGTCACCGTGATCATCGAGAACGCGCTGGCGCAGAACAAGATGCTGAAGGTCGCGCAGGCGGCGGAGCTCGGCATCGTCGACGAGGTCTTCGGTTCGGCCGACTACCTCGAACAGTCCCTGCTGTGGCTGGCGAAGGTCGTCAACGGCGAGATCACCCCTCCTCGCCGCGAGATCGACCGCGGCGCGGGCTGGGACGCCGCGATCGGCCGCGCCAAGGCCATTGTGGACGGACGGACCAAGGGCGCGTCCCCCGGCGCGACCAAGGCCGTCGAGCTGCTGGAGCTGGCCCGCGAGAACGATCTGGACCGCGGCTACGCGGCCGAGACCGACGGGCTCGCCGAACTGCTCATGGACGACACGCTGCGCGCCGGGCTGTACTCGTTCAACCTGGTCAACAAGCGGGCCAAGCGCCCGGCAGGCGCGCCGGACAAGTCGTTGGCGCGCAAGGTGAACAAGATCGGCGTCGTCGGCGCGGGCCTGATGGCCAGCCAGATGGCGCTGCTGTTCGTGCGCCGGCTCAAGGTGCCCGTGGTACTCACCGACGTCGACCAGGAACGGGTCGACAAGGGTGTGTCCTATGTGCACGGTGAGATCGACAAGCTGCTGGCCAAGAAGCGGGTTTCGCCGGACGGCGCGAACCGGCTGAAGGCGCTCGTCACCGGCTCGCTCGACAAGTCGGCGTTCGCCGACGCCGACTTCGTGATCGAGGCGGTGTTCGAGGAGCTGGGCGTCAAGCAGAAGGTCTTCGCCGACCTGGAGCAGTACGTCTCCCCCGAGGCGATCCTGGCGACGAACACCTCGTCGCTGTCGATCACCGCGATGGCGTCGCAGCTGAAGCACCCGGAGCGCGTGGTCGGGTTCCACTTCTTCAACCCGGTCGCGGTGATGCCGCTGCTGGAGATCGTCCGCGCGGAGAAGACCGACGACGCCGCGCTGGCCACCGCGTTCGCGCTCGGCAAGCAGCTCAAGAAGTCGAGCGTGCTGGTCAAGGACGCGTCCGCGTTCGTGGTCAACCGGCTGCTGCTGCGGTTCCTCGGCGAGGTGCTGGTGACCGTGGACGAGGGCACACCGTTCGAGGTCGCGGACAAGGCGCTGGAACCGCTGGGCCTGCCGATGACCCCGCTGACGCTGATGCAGCTGGTCGGCCCGGCGATCGCCCTGCACGTCGGGGAAACCCTGCACGGGGCGTTCCCGGACCGATTCACCGTCAGCGAGAACCTCGGCCGCTTCGTCAAGGCGGGCAAGAAGGGCGTCTGGCAGTGGGATGACAAGGGCAACGCCACCGTCGATCCCGAGGTCGACGAGCTCTGGCAGCGCGGCGACTCGCCGTCGACGTCCGAGCAGGTGCGTGATCGCGCGCTGGCGGCGATCGCCGAGGAGATCCGGATCATGCTCGACGAGGGCGTGGTCGCCGAGGCGCAGGACATCGACCTGTGCCTGATCCTCGGCGCGGGCTGGCCGTTCTGGCTGGGCGGCATCACGCCGTATCTGGACCGGGCCGGAGTGTCCGAGAAGGTCAACGGAAAGCCGTTCCTGGCCCCGGGTGTGGCGAGCGTGCCGCTCTCCTGAGGTTCGACGAAAGGCCACCGTCGGCGATCTCGTGATCGCCGACGGTGGCCTTTTGCGTTTTTCGCCAGTTTTGTGGCGCCGTGCTGCGATTTCCGGAACACTCTGCCTACGCCTGGTTTTCCGGGCGCTGGGGAACAACTGAAGAGAACTGGGAGGCGACCCGATGAAGAAGAACCGGGACTTCTAGCAGGGAGGTCAGGCTCCTCTGCCATCCTCGGAGGAGCCTGGCTTTCAGCGCTCGCCTTCGGGCGGGCAGGGCGGCGGCGTGGTGTTCAGCTTGGCCGCGACCGTCGCGGGGTCGAGGACGTCGACCTTCTTCGCCTCGGGGAATCGCTGCCGCAGCTCATTCGCCCACGCTTCGGGATCGGTACCGGCGACGGGTACGAGATGCAGCACCGCGGGGAGCGCGTCCGGCGTCGTCAGCTTCACCAGTTCCGGCCTGTCCGCGAAGATCTTCTTGAACCGCTCGTAAGCCTCCGCCTTGGTTTCGGTCAGCACACGGCGAGCCTTCGGGTCGTCCCGGAGCGCCTGAGCGGCGCGGGTCATGCCCTCGTCGGTCTCGATGTAGACGACCAACTCGATCCCGCAGAGTTCCCGCTCCCCCAGCGGCGCCGGCACCGTGTCCCGGGGCAACGCCGCCGGGGCGGGCGGGTCGGCGACCTTGCCCAGGACGACGACGGCCGTGGTCACGGCGGCCGCGACGACCAGAACGGCGACGGCACCGAGTACCCAGAGCAATCGGTGAGACGCTCTGGGTTTGCTCACGTCTTCTTCCACAGGGACGATCATCACACAGCGCGGTTCGTTGGCCGTCCGGACACCGTTCGTTCAACGAGGCTCTTTAGCGTGCCGCCGGTGAACAGCGAAAAACCGGGCGTCGACCGCCGCGGATTCCTCAAGCGGGCAGGCCTCGTGTCCGCGGTGGCCGCGGGCGCGCCGCTCGCCGCCGGCGCCCCGGCGGAAGCCCTCGATCTGAACCTCGACCTCGATCTCGGCATCGATCTCTCCTGGCTCTTCGGCCGGGACCGCTACCAGTGGCTGGTGGGCGATCACCACATCCACACGCAGTACTCGTACGACGCGATGTACA
Organism: Amycolatopsis speibonae; assembly: GCF_042647925.1. Lineage (NCBI taxonomy): Bacteria > Bacillati > Actinomycetota > Actinomycetes > Pseudonocardiales > Pseudonocardiaceae > Amycolatopsis > Amycolatopsis speibonae. Next base: position 43,842 of record NZ_JBHRWK010000012.1, on the reverse strand, counting down.
CGGTGGACGGAATCGCCGACGGCGCCCGGCGGCACGGGGCGGACTGGGCGGTGATCACCGACCACGGCCACGCCACGCACGAGAAGTCGTCGGTGGAGCGGACGAACGCCGCGATCAAGGCGGCGCAGCGCGAACACCGTGATCTCCTGCTGTGGCAAGGCATGGAGTGGAACGTGCCGGGCGCCGAGCACGCGACGCTGTTCTTCCAGGCGGGCGCGAACCAGTCCGCGAAGCTGCGCGAATTCGAGCGCGCCTTCGACTGGCGGCTGACCGGGACCGAACCGGGCACCCCGGACAACGAGGCGCTGGCCGTCAAGGCGATCCGCTGGCTGGCCGCCGAAGAGCGGGCGCGCCGGATCCACGCGCCGGTGGTGGTGATCAACCATCCGCTGCGCAACGGCCGGGTCGCCCCGCACGAGATCCGCGCGCTGCGCGATGCCGCGCCCGGGATCGTCATCGGCATGGAAGGCGCGCCGGGCGCGCAGGCCGACGGCTTCCCGAAACCGCTCGGGAGCGGCGGTGGCGCGCGCGGCGGGTACGGCAACTCCCCCGGTTCGAACTCGTGGCCGGGCTTCCCGGAGTCGGCCTACCGCACCTACGGGGGCTTCGACTGGAGCACCGCGACCGTCGGCGGACTGTGGGATTCCCTGCTGGCCGAAGGAAAGCCGTGGTGGATCACCAGCAACTCCGACTCGCACTACAACCGGGGCGACACCCACGTCCGGCCGGGCGTCCCCGACGGCTACTACGACGAGCACGGCGGCTACCCGGACCCGATCGACACCGGCGCCCCGCAGACTCTGCCCCCGTACGCGGACTTCGCGCCCGCCGAGTTCAGCCGGACGGTCGTCGGTGTGACCCGCCGGAGCCACGAAGGTGTGCTGGAAGGCCTGCGCGCGGGACGCGTCTGGGCGGTGCACGGCGGGCTCGCGCAGGAGCTGGAATTCGGCGCGTACAGCGGCTGGAGCTCGGCGACGATGGGCGGCAGGCTGCGGGTCCGGCGCGGGGACGACGTCACCGTGGTCGTCTCGGCGAAGCTGGCCGCCCGGCCGAACGGCGGCGGCACGATCCCCCGGCTCGCACGGCTCGACCTCGTTTCGGGACCGGTGACCGGCCCGGCCGCCGACCGTGACGCGCAGACCGCTCCGGGCACACGGGTGGTGCGGTCCTTCGAACCGCGGTGGGCGCCGGGGCGGCGGGTCGCCTTCCGGCACACCTTCCGCAACGTGCGCGAGCCGTTCTTCGTGCGGACGCGCGGGACCGACGGCAGGGAGCACGTAGCCGGCGGGATCGAGCCGAGCGCGGACGTGATCGGACAGTCGAACCCGTTCGAAGACCTGTGGCTGTACGGGAACCCGATCTTCGTGGACGTCCGGTAGCCGTCTCGCGGATGTCATGAAAGGGGCGTTCAGGACGAAAAACGTCCTGAACGCCCCTTTCATGACACTTCCGGAAGCGCTACGAGCCGAGGGTGTCCGGATCCGGGCCCAGCCGCTTCCCCTGCTCCAGGGTCGCGATGGCGGCGCCGTCGTGCGCGTCGAGCGCGAAGTCGAAGACGTCCATGTTCGCCTTGATCCGTTCCGGCGTGACGGACTTCGGGATCACCAGATGGTTCATCTCGATGTGCCACCGCAGCACGATCTGCGCCGGCGTCTTGCCGTGCTTCTCCGCGATCGTGGTGATCTTCTCGTCGGCGAGCAGATCCCCGCCGCGCGCCAGCGGGCTCCACGCCTCGGTGAGGATCTCGTGCTTGTCGTGGAATTCCCGCAGCAGTGGCTGCTGCAGCCACGGGTGGCACTCGATCTGGTTCACCGCGGGGACGGTCCCGGTCTCCTCGATCAGCCGTTCCAGATGCGGGATCTGGAAGTTCGAGACGCCGATCGCCTTCGCCCGGCCGTCGGAGGCGATCTTTTCCAGCGCCCGCCACGTTTCCACGTACTTGTCCTGCGACGGCAACGGCCAGTGGATCAGGTACAGGTCGACGTAGGAGAGGCCGAGTTCGCTCATGCTGGTGTCGAAGGCGCGCAACGCCGAGTCGTAGCCGTGCTCGGTGTTCCACAGTTTCGTGGTGACGAACAGGTCCTCACGCGGCAGACCGCTGGTGCGGACGGCCTCGCCGACACCGCGTTCGTTGGCGTACAGGGTCGCCGTGTCGATGGCGCGGTAGCCCGCTTCGATGGCGGTGCGGACCGCGCCGGTGACCTCGTCGTCGCCGATCTTGTACACCCCGAACCCGAGCTGGGGCAGGGACGTTCCGTTGTTCAGCCGAATACTGGGAACCATCCTTGAACCGTAACGCCGGCGATGGGTCAGGGCAGCGCGGGGAGGTGGACGGTCACCGAAAGACCGCCGCCCACAACGGGTTCCGCCGACACCGTGCCGCCGTGGGCCTGGACGGCGGCCCGCACGATCGAGAGGCCCAGCCCGGCACCGGTGCGGGCGGTCCTGGCGACCCCGGCACGGCGGAACGGTTCGAACAGTTCGGGGACGGCCGCCGGGTCGAGCAGCCCGCCGGACGAGCGCACCCGCAGCACCGACCACTGTGGACCGGCCTGCGTGACGACGTCCAGCCAGCCGCCGTCGACGTTGTGCCGCACGGCGTTCTCCAGCAGGTTGCCCGCGATCCGTTCCAGCAGTGCGGGATCACCGAACGTCGGCGCCCCCGGGGTCGCGAATTCGACGCGGAGGCCGCGTTTCTCCGCGTCCGGCCGGGCCGCGCGCCACGCGCTCGCGACGATCACCGCGAGATCGACGGGCTCCCTGGCGACCAGTCCGGCGCCGTCCGTGCGCGCGAGCAGCAGCAGCGAACCGACCAGCCGCTCGGCCCGTTCGGTCGCGTCGCGGACCACGGCCGCCATGCGCCGCAGTTCGGTCTCGTCGGCGTGCTCGTCGGCCAGGGTGACGTCGAGTTCGGTGCGGATGACCGCGAGCGGAGTCCGCAGTTCGTGGCTGGCGTTCGCGACGAAGTGCCGTTGCGCGTCGAAAGCGGCCTGCAGCCTGTCGAGCATGTCGTCGAAGGTCTCGGCCAGTTCGGCGAGCTCGTCCTTGGTGCGGACCTCGCCGATCCGCTCGCCCATCGATTCGATCGACAGGCGCCGTGCCGTCCCGGTGATCTCGCGCAGCGGCTGCAGGACCCGCGCGGTGAACGTCCACGCGAGGATCCCCGCCGCCAGCACGACGAAACAGAACGCGACCGCGCCGAACAGCAGCACCCTGTTCCGGGCGTAGATCCGCAGATGCTCGGTGACGGCGGAAGCGTCGACGTCGACGCCGTCGACCCGCACCGTGGTGCCCGGCGGCAGCTGCGGAACGGCGGAAACGGCGTCCCCGACCAGGTTCCAGGTCAGCCAGAGCAACAGGACACTGACCAGTGCCACCAGCCCGGTCGCGAGCAACGTGACCCGCCCGCGCAGGCTGCGGGCACCGGACAGGTTCACCCCCGCGCGTTCCCCTGCTCCGGCACCCGGTAGCCGGAGCCGACGACGGTTTCGATGATCCCCGGCTCGCCGAGCTTCTTCCGCAGCGTCATCACGGTGACCCGGACGGTGGTGGTGAACGGGTCGGCGTTCTCGTCCCACACGCGTTCGAGCAGTTCCTCGCTGCTGACCACCGAACCGGCGGCCGACAGCAGCACCTCCAGCACCCCGAACTCCTTGCGGGTCAGCTCGACCGGGCCACTGGCGCGGCGGACGGTCCGCCTCGCCGGGTCCAGTTCGACGTCACCCGAAGTCAGCAGCGGCGGCGCGGCCGGGGTCGCGCGGCGGCCCAGCGCCCGCACCCGCGCGACGAGTTCGGGGAAGGCGAACGGCTTGGCGAGATAGTCGTCGGCGCCGAGGGAAAGCCCGTCCACGCGGTCCGAAACGGAACTGCTCGCGGTGAGCATCAGCACGCGGGTCAGCTCGCCGGACGCGACGATCTCGCGGCACAGGTCGTCACCGGACATCCCGGGGAGGTCGCGGTCGAGCAGCACGACGTCGTACCGGGTGACGGCGGCCTTCTCGTGCCCGTCGTCACCGGTGAGCGCGATGTCCACCGCCATCCCCTCGCGCCGCAGGCCGCGTGCGATCGCGTCGGCGAGGGGTTCTTCGTCTTCGACTACCAGAATTCGCACGACCCTACGTTGCCACATTTACCTGAGAGTGACCTGATTGGACCAGCGGAGGGCGAACCACAGCCGCATCCGGATCTCCGGATCCGCCAGATCCACCTCCAGCGCCCGTTCGATCTGCCCGATCCGGTGCCGGACGCTGTTGCGGTGCACGCCCAGTTCGACGGCCGTCCGGTCCCAGCCGCCGTGGTGCGCGAGCCAGGTCCGCAGCGTCTCGACCAGTTCGCGGTCGCCCTTCCGGTCGAGTTCGCGCAGCGGCGCCAGCGCCTGGGCGGCGAACCCGGCCGCCGCGTCCGGCGCGATCAGCGCATCAAGCCCCGAAGTGGCTTCCGCCACCACCGGCCGTTCCAGCGCGGCGGCCCGCGCCAGCAGCAATTCGGCTTCGCCCGCCGCGTCGGGAAGCCGATCGGGTGACACGGGCGAGCCCACCACCGCGAGCCAGCCGTCGGCGCGAAGCCGGTCGAGGTCGCCGATCTCGGGGGACTCGCGGACGATCGCGGTGAACCGCGGTCCGGGCAGCAGCCGCACCAACGGGGTGTCGAGCCGGGCGCGCAGCCAGTCGTAGCGCGCGGCGGCCTCGGTCGGGCCGCGGCGGTAGGCGATCCCGGCGACCAGGCGGCGTTCGTCCCCGCCGATCACGTCGGTCTCCCCCAGCAGCAACGCCGTGGCGGTGGCGCCCAGCCCGGCCGCGTCCGAACCGGCGCGGCCCGCCAGCCCGAGCAGTGCCGCCCCGACCGACAGGATCGCGCGGTCCGCGCCGTCGAACCGCGCGACGCGGCCGACCACGACCAGATGCGACGCCGTCGCCTGCGGGTACACCGGCTGCGCGAAGACGTGCGTGCCGTCGGCCAGTTCCGTCGTCGCGCTGCGGATCCCCCGGCCCGCCCGCAGCGTGGCGACCAGTTCCCGCACCTCGGCGGGCAGCGGCGACGGCGCGCCGTGCTCGGCGGCGAGGACGTCGCCGACGCCGACCAGCGCCACCCACGCCCGCAGCCGTCCGGCCAGCGCTCCCGCCAGTTCGCCGAGCCCGTCACCGGCCGCCCTGGTCAGCGCCTCGCGCGCGACCGCGATCCGCCGTTGTTCCCGCTGCCCGGCCTCGGCGAGCGCGACCGACACCGCCCGGCTGATCGCCAGGAACGGCGTCCGCGGCTGGACGATCAGCAGCGGGAGGCCGTGCCGGATACACGCCGTCCGCAGTGACGGCGGCAGCGTCTCGTAGGCGCCGGGGGTGAGCCCGAACCCCAGTGCGGAGATCCCGCTGTCGGCGAGCCGCCGGACGTAGCGGTCGATCTCGGGCGGCTCCTCCGGCAGGTTCACCCCGGCGGTGAGCAGCAGTTCCGCCCCGAGCAGGTACGGCGCGGGGTCCCGCAGCTCGCTGACGTGCGCCCAGCGCACCGGGGCGTCGAGCGCGCCCGGCCGCAGGGTCTCCACGACCGGGTCGAGTGCCAGTTCCGGGTTGCCGACCACGGCCCGTAACGGGACATTCACCTCCGAGTCGAGTGGATCGTGGGTTCGGGTCATTCCATCCTCATTCACACCGGAGTTTGGATGGATCATCCCATGTCGTTCAAGGTGCGAACGAACCTACGGTGACCCGAACGAAGCGAACAGCCCAAGGCAAGGAGGACACCGTGGCCGGTGACTACGCGGTGATCGCGCTCTACATAGCGGGCATGATCGGGGTCGGCTGGTTCGGGCTGCGGCTCGCCAAGACCAAAGCCGACTACCTGGTCGCGGGCCGTCGCCTCGGCTGGTTCATGTACTCGGGCACGATGTCCGCGGTCGTCCTCGGCGGCGCTTCGACCGTCGGCGGCGTGAAGCTCGGCTACACCTACGGCATCTCCGGCGCCTGGCTCGTGATCGCGATCGGCGTCGGCATCCTGGTCCTGCACACGCTGTTCGCGCGGCGGCTGGTGAAGCTGCGCGTCTACACCGTCGGCGAGATGCTCGACCTGCGCTACGGCGGCTCCACCAGCGCCATCTCCGGCGTCGTCATGTGGGGCTACACGCTGATGCTGACGGTCACCTCGACGCTGGCGTTCGCCACCATCTTCAAGGTCCTCTTCAACGTCCCGAGCTGGGCGGGCATCGCCATCGGCGGGTCGATCGTGGTGCTCTACTCGGTGCTCGGCGGCATGTGGTCGATCACGCTGACCGACATCGTCCAGTTCGTCATCAAGACCATCGGCATCCTGTTCATCCTGCTGCCGGTCTCGCTCGCCTCGGCCGGCGGTTTCGACGGGATGGCCGCGCGGCTCGACGAGAGCTACTTCGAACTGACCGCCATCGGCGGCGACACGATCTTCACCTACTTCCTCATCTACAGCTTCGGGCTGCTGATCGGCCAGGACATCTGGCAGCGCGTGTTCACCGCCCGCACCCCGGGCATCGCCACCGGCGGCGGCGTCATCTCCGGCGTCTACTGCCTGGTCTACGGCCTCGCCGGCGCGCTGATCGGCACCGCGGCCAAGGCGCTGTACCCGAACCTCGCCAGCGCGCAGGACGCGTTCGCGACCATCGTCGAGGACCAGCTGCCCGCCGGGATCCGCGGTCTGGTGCTCGCGGCGGCGCTCTCGGCGATGATGTCGACCGCGAGCGGCGCTCTCATCGCCTGCTCCACGGTCAGCACCTCGGACCTGCTTTCCAAGCTGGGCCTCAAGAAGGCGGCCGACGAGGTCACCAGGAACCGGGTCACCACGCTGGTCCTCGGCATCGTCGCGATCGGCATCGCGATGATCGTGGACGACGTCGTCAACGCGCTGACCATCGCCTACGACATCCTCGTCGGCGGCCTGCTGGTCGCGATCATCGGCGGACTGGCGTGGAAGCGCGGCACCCGTCAAGGAGCGCTCGCGTCGATGGTCGTCGGTACCGTCGTGGTCATCACGTTCATGTTCGTGGACGGCGTCGAGGCCAACAGCCCGATCTACTGGGGCCTCGGCTCCAGCCTCGCGGTGTACCTGCTCGTCAGCTTCCTCACCCCGCGCACCTCGGACGAAATCCTCACCGTGTGGACCCGCCGCCTGAACGGCAGCGCGGTCGCCGAAGAAGAAGCGGCGAAACTCGCCGCTTCGAAGTCCTGAAACCCTTTCACCCCAAGAAGGAGACACCGTGCCTGAGCAGACCCCGATCGGACCCGTCGACTCGTCGAGGGTGCCCCGGTTCGCCGGGTTCGCGACCTTCGCGAGGCTGCCGCGGCTCGATCAGGTCGAGCGCGCCGACGTCGCCGTCGTCGGGGTGCCGTTCGACGCCGGGGTGTCCTACCGCCCCGGCGCGCGCTTCGGCCCCTCCGCGCTCCGTGAGGCCAGCCGGCTCCTTCGCCCGTATCACCCGGAACTCGACGTTTCACCGTTCGCCGAGACGCAGGTCGTCGACGCCGGCGACATCGCGCTCAACCCGTTCAACATCGGCGAGGCGATCGAGACCCTGCAGGACGAGGCCGAGGCGCTGACCGCGGGCGGGACGCGGCTGGTGACCGTCGGCGGCGATCACACGATCGCGCTGCCGCTGCTGCGGGCGGCGGCGAAGAAACACGGTCCGGTGGCGCTGCTGCACTTCGACGCGCACCTCGACACCTGGGACACCTACTTCGGCGAGCCGTACACGCACGGCACCCCGTTCCGGCGGGCGTCCGAGGAAGGCCTCCTCGACACCGAAGCGCTGTCCCACGTCGGCACCCGCGGCCCGCTGTACGGCAAGCGTGACCTGGAAGAGGACCGCCGCCTCGGCTTCGGCATCGTCACCTCCGGCGACGTCATGCGCCGCGGGGTCGCCGAGACGGTCGACGCGCTGCGCCAGCGCATCGGCGGCCGCCCGCTCTACATCTCGGTCGACATCGACGTGCTCGACCCGGCGCACGCGCCCGGCACCGGCACCCCCGAAGCGGGCGGGATGACCAGCCGCGAACTGCTGGAGATCCTGCGCGGGCTGCGCGACTGCAACCTCATCGGAGCGGATGTCGTCGAACTGGCCCCGGCTTACGATCATGCCGAGATCACCGCCATCGCGGCTTCCCACGTCGCCTACGACCTGGTGAGCCTGCTCAGTTTGGGGAAGGGCGCATGACCAGCACTGAACGGATAGGCGGCGACGTAGTCGTCGAAACCCTCCACGCGCTCGGCGCGGACACCGTGTTCGGCCTGCCCGGCCAGCACGCGCTCGGCCTGTTCGAAGCGCTGCGGCGCACGGACGACCTGCGCGTGATCAGCTCGCGGGTGGAGAACAACCTGGCGTTCGCGGCCGACGGGCACGCCCGTGCCCGGCTCGCGGCGGATCCCGAGGGCCCGGTCCCGGTGACGCCGATGATCGTGTCGACCGGCCCCGGCGCGCTGCTGACTTTGGCTTCACTGCAGGAATCCCGGGCGGCGTCGGTCCCGGTGCTCGGGATCTCCAGCCAGATCCCGGTCGCCGGACTCGGCGGCGGACGGCACGGCTACCTGCACGAACTGCCCGATCAGCAGGCCAGCTTCCGCGATGTGGTGAAGTCGGTGCACGTGGTGCGCACCGTCAGCCAGATCCCGACGGCGCTGCGCGAAGCCTGGGAATCGGCGGCGACAGCGCCGTACGGCCCGGTGTGGGTCGAGATCCCGCAGGACATCCTGCTGGCGCCGACGGAGCTGCCGCGGATCACCTCGGTGACGGCGCGGCCCGCGCCGCTCACCCCCTTGCCGGAACTCATCACCGAAGCCGCGAATCTCCTTGGTACCGCGAAGAAACCGGTGATCCTCGCCGGTGGCGGCGCGCTGCGTTCGGGCGCACGAGCGGAGCTGAAGGCCCTCGCGGAGGCGTTGCGCGCGCCGGTGCTGTCGACGTTCGGCGGCAAGGGCGCCTTCGGCTGGGATCACGAACTCTCCGGGCGGTCCTGGCTCGAAGACTGGCACAGCACCGAGTTCCTGTCGGACGCGGACGTGCTGCTGGTGCTGGGTTCCGGGCTCGGCGAGCTGTCCAGCAACTACCGCGAGTTCGCCCCGCGCGGCCGGATGATCCAGGTGGAGGCCGATCTCGGGAAGCTGGAGTCGAACTACCCGGCGCTGGGCATCCACGCCGACGTCCGGCTCGCCCTGCAGGAGCTTCTGGAGCAGGTGCCGTTCCGCCAGGCCGACGGCGTCGCCGAAGCCGCGGTGGCGGACCTGCTGGCCAAGGTGCGCGAACGCCTCGACGGCCAGCCCCTCGAAGCCGAGCGCAAGCTCATCGACGACATCCGCGCGGCGGTGCCCGAAGGCACGCAGACGTTCTGGGACATGACGATCGCGGCCTACTGGGCATGGTCGGCGTGGAATCCCGAGGGCGCGCCGATCCACACCGCGCAGGGCGCGGGCGGGCTCGGCTACGGCCTGCCCGGAGCGCTCGGCGGCGCCGCGGCGACCGGTGGCCCGGTGCTCGCGGTGTCCGGCGACGGCGGCGCGATGTACGGCATCGCGGAACTGGCCACGGCGGTCCAGCACGGGCTGGACGTCACGTGGCTCGTCATCGACGACGGTGGCTACGGCATCCTGCGCGAGTATCTGACGGGCACCTTCGGCCAGTCCACCGCCACCGAACTCGCGCGGCCCGATTTCGCCGCGCTGGCGCAAGCGTTCGGCGTCAGCGCGACGGTGTCCTCTTCGGACACCATCGGGAAGGATCTGGCCGAGGCGCTGGGCACACCCGGCCCGTCCGTGGTCGTCCTTCCCGCTCTGCTGAAGATGTTCGAGCCGACCCACCTGGAGAAGAAATGACTCAGGTCCTCAATTTCGTCGACGGCGCCGAAGTATCGGCGGCGGGCTCGCGGACGCTCGACCTGGTGGATCCCGCCACCGGCGAGGTCTTCGGCACCAGCGTCCTGTCCGAGCAGTCCGATGTGGACACCGCGCTGGCCGCCGCCGAACGGGCGTTCAAGGTGTGGCGCAAGAGCACGCCCGCCCAGCGTCAGCTCGCGCTGCTGAAGATCGCCGACGCCGTGGAGTCCCGCGCGGAGGAGTTCACCGAGCTCGAAATCCGCGAGACCGGCAAGATCCGCGCCGTCGTGCTGGAGGAGGAGATCCCGGAGTGCGTCAGCGCGCTGCGGTTCTTCGCCGGTGCGGCGCGGCAGCTCGAAGGCACCGCGTCCGGGGAATACCTGGAGGGGCACACCTCGGCGATCCGCCGCGAGCCGGTCGGTGTCTGCGCGCAGATCGCGCCGTGGAACTACCCGCTGATGATGGGTGTCTGGAAGATCGCCCCGGCGCTGGCGGCGGGCAATACGGTCGTGCTGAAGCCCGCGGAGACCACGCCGTCGACGGCCGTGCTGCTGGCGAAGGTCGCGGCGGAGTTCTTGCCGCAGGGCGCCTTCAACGTACTTTGCGGCGACCGCGACACCGGCCGCGCGCTGGTGAAGCACCCGATCACCGAACTGGTGTCGATCACCGGGTCGACCCGCGCCGGTATCGACGTCGCCACCGTCGCGGCGGCCGACCTCAAGCGCACGCATTTGGAACTCGGCGGGAACGCGCCGCTGCTGGTCTTCGGCGACGTGAACCTCGCCGAGGCGGCCGAGGGCATCGTCGGCGCGGCGTTCTACAACGCCGGGCAGGACTGCACCGCGGGTAGCCGGGTGCTGGTGGACGCGGCGATCCACGACGAGTTCGTCACGGAACTGACCAAGGTCGCCGCCGCGCGGAAGCCCGGCGCGGACTTCGGCCCGCTCAACAGCGAGGCGCAGTTCGGCCGGGTCCGCGGGCTCGTCGAGCGGCTGCCGTCGCACGCCCGCGTGGAGACCGGCGGCGCCCCCGCCGGTGACCGCGGGTTCTTCTTCTCCCCCACTGTGATCTCCGGCCTGAAGCAGGACGACGAGATCGTGCAGGAGGAGGTCTTCGGCCCGGTCATCACCGTCCAGTCCTTTGTGGATGAAGACGAAGCGGTGCGCCTGGCCAACGGCGTCCCGTACGGGCTGGCGTCGTCGATCTGGACCCACGACCTGTCACGCGCGACCCGCGTTTCGGGCGAACTCGACTTCGGCTGCGTCTGGGTCAACACCCACGGGCCGCTGGTCTCGGAAATGCCCCATGGCGGCTTCGGGCACTCGGGCCACGGGAAGGACCTCTCGTCCTACTCCTTTGCCGAGTACACCCGCGTCAAGCACGTCATGACCCGCTTCGCCTGACCCGCAATTCGGCACCACCTTGCGATAGTTCGCGAAGCCAACGACCGCAAGCTGGTGCCGAATTGCGTACTTGGAGGTCCCCATGGGTGACAAGGTCACCGAAGTCGAGCAGCACGGCATCGCGCCGATCCCACCGGAGGAACAGACTTCGCGACCGCGCGACCTGTTCCGGATGGCGTTCGGTGGCGCGAACACCTTCGCCACCATCATCCTCGGGACGCTCCCGATCGCCTTCGGCCTGAGTTTCCGGGCGGCGGTGGCGGCCACCGTCGCGGGCGTGGTCGTCGGCGCGCTGGTGCTCTCGCCGATGTCGTTGTTCGGCCCGCTCACCCGGACCAACAACGCGGTCTCCTCCGGCGCGCACTTCGGCGTCGTCGGCCGTTGTGTCGGCTCCTTCCTCTCCCTGCTGACGGCGATCACGTTCTTCGCCATCTCGGTCTGGGTGAGCGGCGACGCCGTCGCCGGTGCGGCACAACGGCTCTTCGGTTTCGACGGCGGCGAAGTGCTGCGCGGCGTCGCGTACGGCGTCATCGCGATCGCGACGCTGGTGGTGTGCATCTACGGCTACCGGTTCATGCTGCTGGTGAACCGGGTCGCCGTGGTGCTGGGCACGGCGATCATGATGCTCGGGATCATCGCCTACGGCGGCACCTTCGACCCCGGGTTCGCCGGCACCGGCACCTACGCGCTCGGCGACTTCTGGCCGACCTGGATCCTCGCCGCGCTCACCACGATGGCGAACCCGATCTCGTTCGGCGCGTTCCTCGGCGACTGGACGCGCTACATCCCCGCGCGCCACAGCCGCCGTTCCCTGCTGGCCGCGCCGTTCCTGGCGCAGGTGGCGACGTTGCTGCCGTTCGGGTTCGGCATCGCCACCGCGACCCTGGTCGCGGATCCGGCCGACTACATCACCGGCCTGACCGCGATCTCCCCGCTCTGGTACGCGATCCCGCTGATCGTGGTCGCGCTGATCGGCGGGCTGTCGACGGGAACGACGTCGCTCTACGGGACCGGGCTGGACTTCAGTTCGATCTTCGTGAAGCTGAGCCGGGTCCAGGCGACGCTGCTGATCGGCTCGCTCAGCGTGGTGTTCATCTTCGTCGGGAACTTCGTGCTGGACATGGTCTCCAGCATCAACGCCTTCGCCACGCTGATCGTGCTGTGCACCTCGCCGTGGATGGTGATCATGATGATCGGGTTCGTGCTGCGGCGCGGGTTCTACGACCCGGACGATCTCCAGGTGTTCAACCAGGGCCGCAAGGGCGGGCGCTACTGGTTCACCCGCGGCGTGAACTGGCGCGCGATGGCCGCGTGGATCCCGGCGACGACGCTGGGCCTGCTGACCGCCAACACCCCGATGATCGCCGGGCCGTTCAAGGACGTCGCGGGCGGCGTCGACATCAGTATGGTGGTGACGCTGTGCACGGCGGCGATCGCGTATCCCGTGCTGGTGAAGCTTTTCCCTGAGCCGCGGGAGGTCTACGCGTACGCGGAGCCCGTCACGGAACCGGCTGTCGCCGTCTAGGACGTGTCGCCCGAACCGCCGGTTTGGCACGTCGGGCGAGGGCACGCGCGCGTTTCTTCTCGGCCGGAGGCCTCGGATTTACGGAGGCGGGCCGGAGGCCCGGCTACGAAAATCCGAAAGCGCGCGCTTTGAAGGGCACAGTCTAGGCGAAGCGGCGCAGCGCCCCGAGGAACAGCGCGTCGAAGGCACGGTCCGGGAGCACCCGGCGCACGAACAGGATCGGCTTCGCCCCGAGCCCCGCGGCGTAGCGGGTCTTCGGGCGCCGGGCCCGGACGGCCTTCAGGATGACGTCGGCGATCACCTTCGGATGGGAGCCGCGCACGGCCTGTCCGAAGAACTTCGCCAGCGCCTTCGCCTGCGGCGCGTAGGCGGTGTCCCCCGAAGTCTTGAGCAGGTTCTCGACGGCGATGCCGCCCCATTCGGTCTTGATGGCGCCGGGTTCGATCACCACGACGTCGATGCCGAACGGCTTGAGTTCCAGCCGCAGTGAGTCGCTCAGGCCTTCGACCGCGAACTTGGTCGAGTGGTACCAGCCGCCGAGCGGTTCGTAGATCTTGCCGCCGATCGACGAAATATTCACGATCTTGCCGGAGCCTTGGGCGCGCATCTGCGGCGTGGTCAGCTGGACGAGCCGCGCGAGGCCGAACAGGTTGACCTCGAACTGGTACTTCCCTTCCGAGAGCGGCACGTCCTCGAAGGCGCCGTACGAGCCGTAGCCCGCGTTGTTGACCAGGACGTCGATGCGGCCGGACTCCTCGATGATCCGCTCGACGCCCGAGACCATCGACGCGTCGTCGGTGACGTCCATCTCGAGGACCTTGATCCCGCGTTCGGCGAGTCCCGCCATCCGCTCGACCCGCCTCGCGGCGCCGTAGACCATGTAACCCGCTTCCTGGAGTGCGAGGGCCGTGGCTTCGCCGATTCCTGCCGAAGCGCCCGTGACCAGTGCGACCTTCATGTCCCGCTCCTAACTAACTGGTTGGTTGCCAACTCAGGTTGCCACGGTCCCAGGCTGGCTGTCAACCAACCAGTTAGTTAGACTGGGTCACATGGTCAGGGACAAGGAAGCGACCAAGCGGAAGCTGCTGGACGCGGCGACGACCGAGTTCGCGACGTACGGCATCGCGGGCGCGCGGGTGGATCGCATCGCGAAGAACGCCGGTGCCAACAAGGCGCTGATCTACGCCTACTTCTGCAGCAAGGAGTACCTCTTCGAGACGGTCGTGCGGGAGCAGGTGGAGGCGGCGATCAAGGCCGTGCCGATCACCCCCGACGACCTGCCCGGCTACGCGGGACGACTGTTCGACCGGTACCTCGAACACCCCGAAGTCCTGCGGCTCATGGGCTGGCTGCGGCTGGAGAACGGCTTCGACGCCGCGCCCGAAGCGGAGATCCGGGCACACGCGGACAAAGTCGCCGCGATCCGCGAGGCGCAACGTTCGGGTTCCGTGCCCGACCACTTCGACGCCGAGGAACTGCTGAGCCTCGTCGTGCACCTGTCGATCCTGGGGTTCTCCTCCCCCGCCGCGACCCGTGACCTCGTCGTCCGCTCGGTCGCCCGGCTCACGGGAACCTGAGGCGGTTTTCACACGACCACTGGGATACATCACCTGGGAGGTCGTCTTGCAGCGCCGAACTTTTCTGCGTGCTTCAGCCTTGTCCGCCGGTCTGGCCGCCGGAGTCACCGTGCCCGCCGCCACGGCCGCGTCCCCGTTGCGGGTACAGATCCTGATGTTCGACGGCGTGGAGGAACAGGACTTCATCGCGCCCGTCGAGGTACTCGGGCTGGCGGGGAAACTCACCGGCGGCGCCGTGGTCTCGTCACTCGTGGGGATACGGCCGGGTCCGGTGCGGTGCACCTACGGCACGACCGTCGACGTCCCCCGCGCCTGGTCACCCGGCGAGGCCGACGTCCTCGTGGTGCCCGGCGGCGGTTACACCGACCGGAACGGCCCTGGCGTGCACAGGCTCAACGCGGATCAGGGGTTCCTGCGCCGTTTGAAGGCGTCACGGGCGCTGCCGGTCGGGATCTGCACCGGGACGATGGTGCTTTCCGCCGCGGGCCTGACGAAGGGCCGCAACGCGACGACGCACAACGGCGCGAAGGCCGATCTGGCGTCTCAAGGCGCGAAGGTGATCGACGCGCGCGTGGTCGACGACGGCGACCTGATCACCGGCGGTGGGATCACCGCAGGGCTTGAGGTCTCGCTCTGGCTCGTGGAGCGCTTCTTGGGCGCGAAGGCGGCTCAGCGGGCCGAAGTGGTGCTGGAGTACGAGCGGCGGGGCACCGTCTGGCGGGCGTGACCGATCCGGCGCGAGTGTCATGAAAGGGTCGTTCAGGACAAAAATGTCCTGAACGACCCTTTCATGACATACGGGAAGCGGAGCCGCGGACCTCAGCGGCGCGTGTCCTCCGGTGCCGGCGTCCGGCTGGACAGGTTCGCGGACCACTCGGTCACCCGCCGCGCCACGTCCTGCGCGGTGAGCCCGATGCGGGCCAGCACCTCCTCGCGGGAGCCGTGGTCGTGGAACACCTGCGGCACCGCGAGGTCGCGCAGCGGCACGTCGCATTCGGCGTCGCGGAACAACGCGGCCAGCGCGGACCCGAAACCACCGTGGCGGCCACTGTCCTCGACGGTCACGACGAGCTTGTGCTGCTCGGCCAGCGCGACCAGTTCGGCGGGTGCCGGGACGACCCAGCGCGGGTCCACCACGGTCACGCCGATGCCCTGGTCGGCCAGCCTGTCCGCGACGGCGAGCCCGAGCGTCGCGAACGCGCCGACCGCGACGAGCAGGACGTCGGCGTCACCGGCGGGTTTGCGCAGCACGTCCACCACGCCGACGCGTTCCACGGCGGGCACGGAGTCGATCACGCCACCCTTGGAGAACCGCAGCGCCGTCGGCCCGTCCTCGACCGCGACGGCCTCGCGCAGTTCCTCGCGCAGCGTGCCGGCGTCGCGCGGCGCGGCGACCCGCATGCCCGGCACCATGCCGAGCAGCGACAGGTCCCACATGCCGTGGTGGCTCGGCCCGTCCGGTCCGGTGATGCCCGCCCGGTCCAGCACCAGCGTCACCGGCTGGCGATGCAGCGCGACGTCCATCAGGAGCTGGTCGAAAGCCCGGTTCAGGAACGTCGAGTAGACGGCGACGACGGGGTGCTTGCCGCCCATCGCGAGACCGGCGGCCGAGGTCACCGCGTGCTGCTCGGCGATGCCGACGTCGTACCAGCGATCCGGGTACGCCTCGGCGAACTTGTGCAGCCCGGTCGAGCGCAGCATGGCCGCGGTGATCGCGACGACGTCTTCGCGGTCGGCGCCGATCTTGACCAGTTCGTCGGCGAAGACGCCGGTCCAGCTCGGGCCCTTGACCGGCGGCAGGCCGGTTTCCGGGTCGATCGGATCGGTCTGATGCATCTGGTCGGCCTGGTTGGTCACCGCGGGCTCGTAACCGTGCCCCTTCTCGGTGACCACGTGCACGATGACCGCGCCGCCGAAGTCGCGGGCGCTCTGGAACGCCTTCTCCAGCGCCACGAGGTCGTGCCCGTCGACCGGGCCGAGGTACTTCAGGCCCAGGTCGGAGAACATCATCTGCGGGCTCAGCGCGTCCTTGAGCCCGGCCTTCGCCGCGTGCAGCGCCGCGTAGATCGGCTTGCCGATGACGGGCGTGTGCCGCAGCAGTTCCTTACCGCGGTCCAGAACGCGCTCGTAGCCCGGCTTGAGCCGCAGCGACGCGAGGTGATCCGCGACGCCGCCGATGGTCGGCGAGTACGAACGCCCGTTGTCGTTGATGACGATGACGACCGGGCGGCGCGGGTTCGCGGCGATGTTGTTGAGCGCCTCCCAGCACATGCCACCGGTCAGCGCGCCGTCGCCGACGACCGCGATCGCGTGCCTGCCGCCACCGCCGAGCTCGAACGCCTTCGCCAGACCGTCCACATAGGACAGCGCTGTCGACGCGTGACTGTTCTCGACGAGGTCGTGCTCGCTCTCGCCGCGCGCCGGGTAGCCGGTGAGGCCGCCGAGCTGGCGCAGCTTGCCGAAGCCGTCATGACGGCCGGTGACGATCTTGTGCACGTACGCCTGATGGCCGACGTCCCACACGATGGCGTCGCTCGGCGAGTCGAAGACCCGGTGCAGCGCCATCGTCAGCTCGACCACACCCAGGTTCGGGCCGAGGTGACCACCGGCGAGCCGCACCTTCTCGACGAGGAAGTCCCGGATCTCCGCGGCCAGCTCGCCGAGCTGTTCCTGGTCCATCCGCTTCAAGTCGGCCGGTCCGTGCACGGACTCGAGCAACGTCACTCTCCCACCTCGCCTGGTTCCTCTTCCGCCGTTCCGGCCAGTCTACGGAGGGCGCCTGAGAGTCTTCCGTCCCCCGCGTCACGGGTCACATGTCAGAAAATCACCACACCGCACCCGACAGTGTGAACATGGTCTCTTTTGCCAAGTAGCGGTCACGTCGGGTGCCCGCGATAATCGCTGATCGACGGTTGAGCAGGAGCCGGATCCGGAGGGCTTGATGGCGGACTTTTTCATCGGTGGCGAATGGGTCGACGCGGTCGGCGGTGGCCGCCGGGAGATCCGCTGCCCCGCTGACGGGTCGCTGGTCGCGGAGGTCGCCGAAGGCACCCGCGAAGACACCGAAGCGGCCATCGCCGCCGCGAGGAAGGCGTTCGACACCGGCCCGTGGCCCGCCACGCCCGCTCCCGAACGCGGTGACCTGCTGCTGAAGGCCGCCGACCTGCTCGACCGCGACGCCGCGGCCTTCGCCCGCGCCGAGTCGCTCGACACCGGGAAACGGCTGGTCGAGAGCGAGTACGACATGGCCGACATCGCCGCCTGCCTGCGCTACTTCGGCAAGCTCGCCGCCAACGACGCCGGCCGCGTGGTCGACACCGGCAACCCGGACGCGTTCAGCCGGATCGTGCACGAGCCGGTCGGGGTCTGCGGGCTGATCACGCCGTGGAACTACCCGCTCCTGCAGACCATCTGGAAGGTGGCCCCCGCGCTCGCGGCGGGCAACACGTTCGTCCTCAAGCCCAGCGAGCTGACCCCGCACACCTCGATCCTGCTGATGAAGCTGCTGACCGAGGCCGGGCTGCCCGATGGCGTCGCGAACCTGGTGCTCGGCGCCGGCGCGCAGGCCGGGGCGCCGCTGTCCGAACATCCGGACGTCGACCTCGTCTCGTTCACCGGTGGTCTCGCGACCGGCAAGGTCATCGCCGCCTCCGCCGCCGCCACGATCAAGAAGGTCGCGCTGGAACTGGGCGGCAAGAACCCGAACGTCGTCTTCGCCGACTCGGACTTCGACACCGCCGTCGACTACGCGCTGACCGCGGTCTTCCTGCACTCCGGGCAGGTCTGCTCGGCGGGCGCGCGGCTGATCGTCCAGGAGGAGTGGCACGACGAGTTCGTCGGCGAACTCGTCCGGCGCGCCGAATTGATCCGACTGGGTGGACCTTTCGACCCGAAGGCTGAAACCGGTCCTTTGATCTCGGCCGCCCATTTGGAAAAAATCGAACGGTACGTCGCCGCGGCACTGGAAGAGGGCGCCGTCCTGCGCACCGGCGGCAAACGCCCCGACGATCGCGACCTCGCGAAGGGGCACTACTACCTGCCGACCATCCTCGACAACGTGAAGCAGGGCAGCAGCGCCGTCGTCGACGAATCGTTCGGCCCGGTGCTCACCGTCGAGACCTTCACCGACGAGGACGACGCCGTCCGCATCGCCAACGACACGCACTACGGCCTCGCGGGCGCGGTGTTCACCTCCGACGCCTCGCGCGCGCAGCGGGTCGCGAACCGGCTGCGGCACGGCACGATCTGGATCAACGACTTCCACCCGTACCTGCCGCAGGCGGAATGGGGCGGCTACAAGCAATCCGGGTTCGGACGCGAGCTCGGCCCGACCGGGCTCGCCGAGTACGTGGAGGCGAAGCACATCTACCAGAACCTCCGGCCCGAACCACAGCGCTGGTTCTCAGGGGAGTCAGCGTCCAACTAAAGATGGGAAAGTGCCGATGAGTAATCCTTCCGACGACGGCCTCGCCGGTTTCGGCTACAAACAGGAACTCGAAAGAACGCTCGGCAACTTCCACACCTTCGCCGCCGGGATCAGCTACATCTCGATCCTGACAGGCACTTTCCAGCTGTTCTACTTCGGCTTCAGCTTCGGCGGTCCCGCCTACTGGTGGTCGTGGCCGATGGTGTTCGTCGGCCAGCTGATGGTCGCGCTGTCGTTCGCCGAACTGGCCGCGCACTACCCGGTGGCCGGCTCGATCTACAACTGGTCGAAACGGCTCGGCAGTCCGCACGTGGCCTGGCTGGCCGGCTGGATGATGCTGACCGCCTCGATCGTCAGCATCGCCGCCGTCGCGCTGGCGTACCAGATCACGCTCCCCCAGATCTCGTCGTTCTTCTCCTTCTCCGGTGACAGCGCTGTCAACGCGGTCATCCTCGGCGCCGGGCTGATCGTGTTCACCACGCTGGTGAACGCCTGGGGCGTCAAGCTGATGGCGCGGATCAACAGCGCCGGGGTGTTCATCGAACTGGTCGCCGCGGTCCTGCTGATCGTCGCGCTCGCGGTGAACATCACGCGCGGCCCCGAGGTCGTCATGCAGACCAACAACACCGGCGCCGACCAGCCGTGGGGCTACTTCGGGGCGTTCCTGGTCGCCTCGCTCGCGTCGACCTACGTCATGTACGGCTTCGACACCGCCAGTTCGCTCGGCGAGGAATCCCACGACCCGCGCAAGAACGCGCCCAAGGCGATCCTGCGGGCGCTGATCGCGTCGTTCGTCATCGGCGGGCTCATCCTCCTTCTCGCGCTGATGGCCGTCGGCGACATCAACGATCCGCAGATCGCCACGGGCGGCCTGCAATTCATCGTCCTCGACGTGTTCGGCAGCACCGTCGGCACGATCTTCCTGCTGGCCGTGGTCATCGCGATCACCGTCTGCAACCTGGCCGTGCAGTCCGCGGCGATCCGGATGATGTTCGCGATGGGCCGGGACAACAACCTGCCCGCCGGAAAGCACCTCGCGCGAGTCTCACCGAAGACGAAGACGCCGGTCGTCCCCGCGATCGTGTCCGGGGTGATCGCGGTGCTGATCCTGGTGGTCAACGTCGGCCAGCCGCAGATCTTCACGGTGATCACCAGCATCGGCATCATCATGATCTACCTGGCGTACCTGCTGGTCACCATCCCGATGCTGGTCAAGCGCTTCCGCGGGCAGTGGCCGCCGCCGAAGGTGGAGGGCACCAAGTACTTCTCCCTCGGCAAACTGGGGCTGCCGGTCAACATCGTCGGCGTGCTGTGGGGCGGCGCGATCGTGGTGAACCTGGCGTGGCCGCGGCGCGAGGTCTACAACGCGACCGAGCCGTATCACTGGTACCTCGAATGGGGGGCCGTGCTGTTCGTCGGCGCGGTGGCCGTCCTCGGTTTCGCGTATTACTGGTTCGTCCTGCGGCACAAGAGCGGCGTCCTGGCCGATCACGCCGCGGAAGCACATCCCGAGGAGGCAGCACAGTGACCGGAGAGTTCGACTACATCGTCGTCGGCGGCGGGACGGCGGGCTCGGTGGTCGCGGCGAGACTCTCGGAAGACCCGGACGTCACCGTGGCGCTCCTGGAGGCCGGACCGTCCGATGTGGACGACCCGGCGGTGCTGGAACTGACGAAGTGGATGGGTCTGCTGGAATCCGGCTACGACTGGGACTACCTGGTCGAGCCGCAGGACTCCGGGAACTCCTTCCTGCGCCATGCCCGCGCCCGGGTGCTCGGCGGCTGCTCGTCGCACAACTCGTGCATCGCGTTCTGGGCGCCCGCCGAGGATCTCGACGAATGGTCGTCGCTCGGCCTGCCCGGCTGGTCGGCTCAGGACGTCTTCCCGCTGTACAAGCGTCTTGAGACCAACGACGGCCCCGGCGAGCACCACGGCCGCTCGGGTCCGGTGACCATCCGCTCGGTGCCGCCGAACGACCCGACCGGCGTCGCGCTGCTGCAGGCGTGCGAGCAGGCGGGCATCCCGAGGACGGAGTTCAACTCGGGCAAGACCGTGACGCACGGCGCGAACTGGTTCCAGATCAACGCGCGCGAAGACGGCACGCGGTCGTCCGCTTCGGTGTCCTACCTGCACCCGATCATCGGCAAGCGGCCGAATCTGGAGATCATCACCGGCGCCCGGGTCCGGCGGCTGCTGTTCGACGGCAAACGCTGTACCGGCGCGGAATACCTGGCCGACGACCTGATCCACGGCGTGAAGCTGCGCGCGCGGCGCGAGGTCATCCTGTCCTCGGGAGCGATCGACACCCCGAAACTCCTGATGCTGTCGGGAATCGGCCCCGCCGCGCATCTGCGTGAGGTCGGGGTGGACGTGCTGGTGGACTCCCCCGGCGTCGGCGAGAACCTGCAGGATCACCCGGAAGGTGTCATCCAGTGGGACGCGCTGCAGCCGATGACCACCGAGTCCACTCAATGGTGGGAAATCGGCATCTTCACCAGCACGGAGGACGGACTCGACCGGCCGGACCTGATGTTCCACTACGGTTCCGTGCCGTTCGACATGAACACCCTGCGGCACGGCTACCCGACGACGGAGAACGGCTTCTGCCTGACGCCGAACGTCACCCGGTCGCGGTCGACCGGCACCGTGCGGCTGCGCAGCCGCGACTACCGGGACAAGCCGAAGGTGGACCCGCGCTACTTCAGCGATCCGCATGACATGCGCGTGATGACCTACGGCATCAAACTGGCCCGCAAGATCGCCGAACAGCCCGCCCTGGACGAATGGGCCGGGATCGAGCTGGCGCCCGGCAAGGACGTCAAGACCGACGACGAGATCGCGGACTACCTGCGCAAGACGCACAACACGGTCTATCACCCCTCGTGCACCGCGAAAATGGGCGGTGACGGGGATCCGTCCGCCGTATTGGACGCGCGGCTGCGAGTGCGCGGCGTCGAAGGCCTGCGGGTCGCCGACGGTTCGGCGATGCCGTTCCTGGTCGCGGTGAACCCGTGCATCACGACGATGGCGATCGGCGAGAAGTGCGCGGACATGCTCAAGGAGGACGCGCGCTCTTAGCGTTTGCTTGAGAAGGCCCCTTGGCTTCGGCCAGGGGGCCTTCTTCTTTGCCCGAAAATCGGTGGATCGGTTCCTCCGGCGCCATTACCGTGCTGCCGGACCACGTCGTCGAGCCGAGAGCCTGCCGTTGTACACCCTGTGAGAACCCCCGAGCGCTGATTTCGTCGCGCGTCGCGCCTCTGCGCCGCGCTTCCTTTTGCTGCGGACTTTCTCACTGAAACGGGTGTACTCCTGTGCTCGAAAACCGGGTGGTCGTACCCACCTGCCTGCCGCTGGTCCGGCGCCGTTGCCACGCCTGCGCGTCCGGCCGGTTCCGGACGAACGGCAAATTCCGCGTCAACGCCGACCACGAACTCATCGACGTCTGGCTCCTCGTGCGCTGGGTCGGGTGCGGGGACACCGTGAAGCTCACGATCCTGGAGCGGGTGAACGTGCGCTCCGTCCGGCCCGAACTGCTGAACCTGCTGCACGAGAACGACCTCGGCCTGGCCGCCGAACTGCTCCAGGACCCTGTCGTGCGGCGCCGTAACCGGGTCGCCCTCGACTGGGACGGCGCCTGGCGGCTCGAGACCGAACCCTTGGGGCACCAGGACTTTCGCGACGTCTCCGTGCGGTTCGCGGCGCGGATCCCGGTGCGGCCGGTACGGCTGATCGCCGAAGGTTGCGGCCTTTCGCGGGGCGAGGTCGAGAGACTGATCGAGGAGGGGAAGATCGTTTCGGCGGTTCGGTTGAGCGGGAAGCTCTCCGTCTCATAGGTGAGCTTCAGGGTGGCGGGCCGCGTGCCTCGGGGTGGTCGTGAGTGGCAGGTGTCGTTCTAACGCTACTTGCCACTCACGACACACTTGCCCCACTCAGCCCACCGCGATCCGATGCCTCACAGCCCGACTGGCCCCGCACCACCGGCTACCGCACCCGAGCAGGCCTCAAATGGAAACGACGGCCGGGGTGCCCCGGCTCCCGGTCATCTGCTCCAGCGCCCACGCCTGCCCGAACTCGGCCAGCGCGGGCCCCGACCAGTAGGCGGGAATCCTGATACCCGGCCACAGCGGCATTTTCGGTCCGTTCAGCGTTCCGTGGCTGACCTGCACCCGGACCGCGCCTTCCACCCAGGTGAAGACGAAATGGGCGTACATGAACATCCACGCCTGCCTGCCCATCGCGTCCCGTACCAGCACCGGCCCTTCGGACTGGTACGGCGCCGTGTAGATGATTTGTTTCCGGCCGTTGCGATAACTGATTTCCTGCGCCGTGACACCGGGCGGAAGCATTGAGGGGAGCACCCGGTCAGTCCTCCACAATGGTGATCGTGCCGTGCCCGTCGCAGCCGGCACAGCCTTTTCCGTCACAGTCACCACAGACTGAAGTAAGATAGTCCATAAGTCGAAACCCATTCGCGTCGAAAGCCCGTCAAGGGTCGCGAAACAGACCTCGGAAACAACCAAGGTCAAAGAAATTCCACGCCCTCAGGAAAAGTGTCCGAAGTACCCGCGCAGCCCCGTGAACACGAAACTCAAGTTAGCGAGTACTCCGGCACCCGGACAAGGCGAACGAAGCCAATCCAGTCCGACGGTCTACAAAGACACCGTTATTGCAACAATGCAACACATTCGACGTGGTGCGTCATCGGGAAAGCGTCGAAAGCGCGCAAATCCACCAGCCGGTAGCCATGTTCCGCGAACAGGGCGATGTCCCTGGCCAGCGCCGCCGGGTCGCAGGCCACGTAGACGACCCGGTCCGGCGAACCCTCCACAATGGACTCGACGACGGCCTTGCCCGCGCCCTTGCGCGGCGGGTCGAGGACGACGACGTCGACGGGTTTCGGGGCATCGGCCAGCAGGTGCTCGACGCGGCCGGAGCGCCAGCGGACCTGCGGGAGGTCGGCCAGGTTCTCCTCGCCGTCGCTGACAGCGCGGCGGCCGGATTCGATGGCCAGGACGCGCCCGCGCGGGCCGACCTGCGAAGCGAGCACCGACGCGAAGAGACCGACACCGGCATAGAGGTCCCACGCGACGCCGTCACGCGGCGCCTCGGCCCATTCCGCGACGACGGCGGCGAGCGTGTCCGCGGCGGCCGGGTGGACCTGCCAGAAACCGTGGGCGTCGAACCGCCAGTCACGGCCGGCGGCGTGCTGCACGGCGAGCCCGCCCGTCAGCTGCCGCGGCCGGGTCTTCCCGTGGACCGTCGAGAGGTCGCGCAGGTGCACCTGCCCCTCGCCGTCCTTGGTGACCTCGATTTCGCTGCCGGGCCGCCAGTTCCGCGAAACGACGTCGTCGAGCGCGCCAGGGACGGTGATCGGGCAGTCGTCGATGGGGATCACGCGGTGGCTGTGGTGAGCCCGGAAGCCCGCGCGGCCGTCCTTGCCCGCGACGAGCCGGACGCGGCTGCGCCAGTCCAGCGGGCCACCGTCGAGCGCCTCGACGACGACCTCGCGGTCGATCCCGGCCAGCCTCTTCAGCTGCTCCATGACCACCGCGGCCTTGAGTTCACGCTGGTATTTCGGCGCGGCGTGCTGCCAGTCGCAGCCGCCGCACTCCCCCGGCGCCGCGAGCGCGCACGGCGCCTCCACACGTTCCGGGGACGCCTCCAGGACCTCGATCGCGTCGGCGCGGCAGAACGAGCCGCCCTTGTCCTCGGTGACCGAGGCCAGCACCCGCTCACCGGGCAGCGCGTGCCGCACGAAGACGACCCTGCCCTCGGTCCGCGCGACACAGTGCCCGCCGTGCGCGACCGCGCCGACCTCCAGCTCGATCGTCCGTCCGAGCCACGTACCGGTCGACGCGTCCACACTCATTCTGATTTTTCCTTGTCCTTCGTTTTTTCGGTTTGCTTGACCACCGGGGAGAACCCGCGGCGCACGTCGCCTGCCGCCGGACGTGCCTTCCGGTCACGTTTGATCGCCTTTTCCGACGATTCGAGCTGCCAGGGCACGCTGGTCACCATGACACCGGGCTGGAACAGGAGCCGTCCCTTGAGCCGCAGCGCGCTCTGGTTGTGCAGGACCTGCTCCCACCAGTGCCCGACCACGTATTCGGGGATGAACACGGTCACCACGTTGCGCGGGTTGTCGCCGCGGACGCGTTTCACGTAGTCCAGCACGGGTTTCGTGATCTCCCGGTACGGCGACTCGATCACCTTCAGCGGCACCTTGAAATTGCGGTCGTCCCATTCCTGGACGAGTTTGCGCGTCTCGATGTCGTCGACGTTCACCGTGACTGCTTCGAGGACGTCCGGCCGCACGGCCTTGGCGTAGGAAAGCGCGCGCATGGTCGGCAGGTGCAGTTTCGAAATCAGCACGATCGCGTGGTTGCGCGAAGGCAAGACGGCCGGTTTCCGGTCCATCTCGCGCAATTCCTCGGCGACCCGGTCGTAGTGCTTGCGGATCGCGGTCATCAGCGCGTAGATCGCCACCATGGCCGCGATGGCGATCCAGGCACCGAGCAGGAACTTCGTGACCAGCACGATGACCAGCACGGTGCCGGTCATCGTGAGGCCGATCGCGTTGACCGTCTGCGAGCGCCGCATCCGCCGCCGCACCGTCGGATCGGTTTCCCTGGCCAGCAGGCGGTTCCAGTGCCGGATCATGCCCGCCTGGCTGATCGTGAAGGAGACGAAGACCCCCACGATGTAGAGCTGGATGAGCTTGGTGACCTCGGCGTCGAACGCGACGATCAGGACCAGCGCGAACGCGGCGAGGAACAGGATGCCGTTGGAGAAGGCCAGCCTGTCGCCCCGGGTGTGCAGCTGGCGCGGCAGGTAGCGATCCTGCGCGAGGATCGAGCCGAGCACCGGGAAGCCGTTGAACGCGGTGTTCGCGGCCAGCAGCAGGATGATCCCGGTGACGAAGGAGATGTAGTAGAAGCCCGGGGTGAAGTCGGCGAACACCGCGTGCGCGATCTGCGCGACGATCGTCTTCTGCTCGTACCCCGCCGGCGTGCCGGAAAGCTGGGTCTCCGGATGCTCGGCGAACTTGACCTCGGTGATGATCGCCAGCGTGATGATGCCGACCAGCATCGTGACCGCGAGCACGCCCATCATCAGCAGTGTGGTCGCCGCGTTCTTCGACTTCGGCTTCCGGAACGCCGGGACGCCGTTGCTGATGGCCTCGACCCCGGTCAGCGCGGCGGCACCGGAGGAGAACGTCCTCAACAACAGGAAGAAAAAGGCGAAACCGGTCAAGGACGCTTCTTCATGCAGTCCGAAATCGGCGCTCTCGGCACGCATGTCGGCACCCGAGGCCGCCTCGATCAGTCCCCAGATCACCATGCCGAGAATGCCGATGATGAATCCGTAGGTCGGGATCGCGAACGCTTTGCCCGATTCGCGCACTCCGCGCAGGTTCAGCGCGGTCAGGACGACCACGATGACGACCGCGGCGATCACCTTGTGCTGGGCCACCCATGGAATGGCGGAACCGATGTTCGCTACGCCGGACGACGTCGAGACAGCCACGGTGAGCACGTAATCGACCAGCAGCGCGCTGGCCACGGTGAGCCCGAATTTACCGCCGAGGTTGGTGTTGGCGACTTCGTAGTCACCGCCGCCGCTGGGATAGGCGTGCACGTTCTGACGGTAGGACGCGACCACGACCAGCATGACGAGCGCGACGGCGACCCCGATCCAGGGCGCGAACGCGTACGCGGACAGCCCGGCGACGCTGAGGGTCAGAAAGATTTCCTCAGGCGCGTAGGCGACGCTCGACAACGCGTCGGACGCGAAAATCGGCAGCGCGATGCGCTTCGGCAGCAGCGTATGCGAGAGGCGGTCACTCCGGAATGGACGTCCGAGGACGAGCCGCTTCAATACGGTCGGGAACTTCGACACCGCAGAAGACTACTGGGCGACCTCCACGGTAGGTTCGGCGCTGGTCTGTCCGGGTACCTGCGGACGGGTGAACGTCCGAAGACTAAGGAGGCAGGGCGTGCACGTGGTGATCATGGGATGCGGCCGGGTCGGCGCATCCCTGGCCGCGGCGCTGGGGCGGTTGGGGCACGACGTCGCTGTCATCGACAAGAGCAGGCAGGCGTTCCGGCGGCTCGGCAGTGACTTCCACGGTCAGCAGGTGGTCGGCGTCGGATTCGACCGGCAGGTGCTGATCGAAGCCGGGATCGAACGCGCCGGCGCTTTCGCGGCGGTGTCCAGCGGCGACAACTCCAACATCATCTCGGCGCGGGTGGCCAGGGAGAACTTCGGCATCGACAAGGTCGTCGCCAGGATCTACGACCACAAGCGCGCGGCGGTCTACGAACGGCTCGGCATCCCGACCGTGGCGACCGTGCCGTGGACGACCGACCGGTTCCTGCGCACCCTGCTGCCCGACGGCGTCGCCTCGGAGTGGCGGGACCCCTCGGGCAGCGTGGCGCTCCTGCGGCTCCCGCTGCACGAGGGCTGGGTCGGGCACAGCGTGCGCGACCTGCAGGACACCACCGGTGCGCGGGTCGCGTTCATCATGCGGTTCGGCACCGCTGTCCTGCCCGACCTCAAGGCCGTGATCCAGGCGGACGACGTCGTGTACGTCGCCGCGAAGTCAGGCACCGTCAGCGACGTGACCAGCGTCGCCGCTCGCGAACCGGAAGAGGAGAACTGATGCGGGTCGCGATTGCCGGGGCCGGCGCGGTCGGCCGGTCGATCGCCGCGGAGCTGATCGACGGGCGCCACCAGGTGATGCTCATCGAACGCGAGGCCGACCAGTTCGAGCCGCACACCGTGGAGCAGGCGGACTGGGTGCTGGGCGACGCGTGCGAGGTGTCGATCCTGGAGGAGTCCGGGATCGAGCAGTGCGACGTCGTGATCGCCGCGACCGGCGACGACAAGGCGAACCTCGTGGTGTCGCTGCTGGCGAAGACCGAGTTCGCGGTCCGCCGGGTGGTGGCGCGGGTGAACAACCCTGCCAACGAATGGCTGTTCAACGATGCCTGGGGTGTCGATGTCGCCGTGTCGACCCCGCGGATGCTCGCGGCGATGGTCGAGGAGGCGGTGAGCGTCGGCGATCTGGTGCGGCTGATGACGTTCCGGCAGAGCCAGGCGAACCTCGTCGAACTCACCCTCCCGGAGGAGACCCCGCTGGCGGGCAAGGCGGTCAGCGAGATCAACCTGCCGCGCGACGCGGCATTGGTGACGATCCTGCGCGGGGACCGGGTGATCGTGCCGCAGCCGGAGGACCCGCTGGAGCCGGGTGACGAGCTGCTGTTCGTGGCGACGTCGGACGTGGAGCCGGAGATCCGGACCGCTTTGGGCTACTAGGCCGTGTCGGGCGCCTGCGCGTACTTCGCGCGCAGGCGCGCCTCGGCCTCTTCGTCGGTCTCCTCGGCCGGGGCCTCTTCGGCCAGCGCCTTGAGGTGCTTGTCCGACCGCCGCACCGCCCAGACGACGGCGAGCAGGCCGAGCGCGTACAGCGGGTACCCCATCGCGATCTTCGCGAAGGCCAACCAGCCGGTGTAGTCCTCGTCGTACAGCCAGCGCTGCACGATGAACCGGGCGCCGAAGATCAGGGCCATGGCACCGGTCGCGATCGAATAGGCGACCAGCGACTTCTTGTCCTTGCGCCAGGCGTGGCCGCCGCCGTTGAGCGCGTTCCACACGACCCCGGCGAGCGGCCAGCGCACGACGATCGACAGCACGAAGACCCCGAAGTAGACCAGGCTCGTCCAGATGCCGAACAGGAAGAAGCCCTTGGCCGAACCGGTCCGGTAGGCGATGAACGCCGCGATCGCCACGCCGAAGAACCCGGAGATGGCGGGCTGCAGCGGCTCCTTGCGCACGACCCGCAGCACGGTGATCGCCACCGCGCTGCCCACCGCGGCCCAGATGCCGACCGTCAGGCCGAAGATGGCGTTCGCGATGACGAACACGATGACCGGCAGCGAGGAATAGAACAGTCCCGACAGCCCACCCATCTGTTCCAGCAGGGTGGGCTGAGGCTTGTCGCCCTCGTCCGGTTCCCCGGTCTTCTTCTGCTCGCCGCCGGCGGGTTCAGTCACGATACGGGATCAACTCACAGGGCTCTGAAGTTCGTAATAAGGGTTGTAAAGCACCTTCTGACCATCACGTTCGGCCATCCGGCCGCGCACCTTGATGGTTCGCCCGGGTTCGATTCCGGGGATCCGGCGGCGTCCGAGCCAGATTAGCGTCACACCCTGGGTGCCGTCGAACAGCTCGGCCTGCAGTGTCGCCGCTTCGTTGGTCGGGCAGAGCTCCACGCTGCGGAGTCTGCCGAGCACCGTCACCTCTTCGCCCGACCGGCAGTCGCAGGCGCGCTGCGCTCCGCCGGCCTCGGATTTTTCGGACAGGTCGTCGGCGTCGAGATCCTCGACGTCGCTGGTCAGCTTGCGAACCAACCGGCTGAAGTAGCCGCCGTCTTTGGCGGGCATAGCGGTGCTCCTGTGCTCCGGGGCCCCCGACTTGAACGGCCCGTGCGTAATCCAGCGTAACTGTGCTCGGACCAGGACAACCTGTTTGGGAGAAGATCGCAACGTGACCTCCGCTATTCCGCCTACGACGGCCGTAGTACTCCCCGGCACCGGGTCCGACGAAGTGTTCGTGCGCAGCGTGTTTTCGGGCCCGCTGCGGGCACTCGGCGTCCGGCTGCTCGCCCCGCCACCGCCCGCGGGGGACAGCCTCGCGGACGGCTATCTCGCGGAGCTGGACAGGCTGTCCGGCGAGCACGGCCCGCTGCTCGTCGGCGGCATCTCGTTCGGCGCGCACCTCTCGGCGGAGTGGGCGGTCCGCAATCCCGGCCGCTGCACCGGCCTGCTGGCCGCGCTCCCGGCCTGGAACGGTCCGGCCGGGCGAGCACCCGCGTCGCTCGCCGCGCGGCTGTCAGCGGATCTGGTGGCCGAAAACGGGGTCGACGGCGCGCTGGCGAAATCGTCGGACGGCGTCCCGGACTGGCTCTCCGCGGAACTCGGCCGCGCGTGGCGGCGGCACGGTGACGGGCTGGCGGCGAGCCTGCGGACGGCGGCGTCCCATCCCGCCCCGGCACTCGAAGAGCTCAAGGGGCTCGACGTGCCCGCGGGGATCGGCACGTGTGTGGACGATCCGATCCACCCGGCGGAGGTCGCGCGAGCGTGGGCGGACGCCCTGCCGCGCGCCGAGGTCGGCGAGTCGACGCTCACCGCCCTCGGCGCGGACCGGGAATCACTGGGCCGGGCGACCGTGCTGGCCTGGTTGAAGGCCCGCTAACCCTGCTGTTCGGCGATGTGCTGCGCGACGGCGTCGGGCAGTGTGATGGTCAGCGGGGTGCGGACCGGCATCGGCGCGTCCCCGCGGTCGACGATGGTGTGCCGCACGATCTCCCGCAGTACCGCGGGCGCCTGCGACGCCTGCGACTGCGGTCCGGCGATGACGCCGCGGAGCATCCAGCGCGGGCCGTCGACGCCGACGAACCGCAGTGCGACGTCGCCGACGATCGCGGACAGTTCCAGTCCCCACTCCCCCATGCCGACGGAGACCTTGGCGCCGTCGGCCCGGAGCTGCTCGGTGAGCTCGGTGCTGACGTCCTTCCACAGGCCGCCGGATCGGGGCGCCGCGTAGCCGCTGACGGTGATCTGGCCCTGTTCGGTGACGACGTGTACCGCGCGGACGCCGCCGGTCTCCGGGTCCATCTCGACCTGGACCTGGGAACCGTCGGGTACCGGCACCTTCACCGAGCCGAGGTCGATCCGCGGGATGCCGTCCTCGGGGGCGTCGGCGAGGTCGAAGGGGCCGTCGGCGGTCTCCGACAGCTGCGGCTCGATCTCCTCGGCGTCGCCGCCGCCGGGGCGCTCCTCGACCTCGGGCGCGGCGTGCCGTCCGCTCGGCTTGGCCTCGCGCTTGCGTCCGAAAATCCCCACTAGTTCTCCGTTCCTTCCCTGGCTCCGGCTCCCAGTGTGGCGTGTCCGCCCGTGGAGCCATACCCTCCCTCGCCGCGCTCGGACGACTCGAGTTCGGCGACCTCGACGAACTCGGCTTCCTCGACCCGTTGCACGACCAGCTGCGCGATCCGGTCGCCGCGGGTGAGCACGACCTTCCCGGAGAGATCATGGTTGATCAGGCAGACGCGGATCTCACCGCGGTACCCGGAATCGATCGTGCCCGGGGTGTTGACGACCGAGAGGCCGACGCGGGCGGCGAGGCCGGAGCGCGGGTGGACGAAGCCCGCGTATCCGGGCGGGAGGGCGATCGCGACGCCCGTCCCGACCACGCCGCGTTCGCCGGGCGCGAGGACGAGATCCGAGGTGGTGACGAGGTCGGCGCCCGCGTCGCCGGGGCGCGCGTAGGCGGGGAGGGGGACCGAAGGATCGATCCGGGAAAGCAGTACCTGAACGGTGGACACGGGCGGCGAGACTAC
The DNA here is from genome assembly GCF_042647925.1 of Amycolatopsis speibonae. NCBI lineage: Bacteria > Bacillati > Actinomycetota > Actinomycetes > Pseudonocardiales > Pseudonocardiaceae > Amycolatopsis > Amycolatopsis speibonae. Next base: position 12,683 of record NZ_JBHRWK010000012.1, on the reverse strand, counting down.
CCTGAACGCGTGGGTGAAAGCGTGAACGCGGCCGAAGGCGACGCCGTCAAGCATTCAGAGCGGCTCTACGTCCCGTGGTGGGGCTGGCCGCTGCCGCTGCTGGGCGGCGGGCTGCTGTCGGCGGAGATCGACATGGGTTATCCCGGCCTCCGCGGCTGGCTGCCGTACGTGGTGCTGATCCCCGCGGTGATCGCGCTGATGGTCTCGCTGGGCCGGTCGAAGGTGAAGGTGACCGCAGGGGCCGAGCCGGAGCTGTGGCTGCGCGACGCGCACATTCCGGTGAAGTTCGTCGGTGACGTCGAGGTCATCGACAAGGAAGCGAAGCGCAAGGCGCTCGGCCGCGACGCCGATCCGGCCGCCTTCGTGCTGCACCGGGGCTGGGTCGGCCCGGTGGTGCGGGTCTGGCTCACCGACCCCGAAGACCCGACGCCGTACTGGCTGTTCAGCACCCGGCATCCGGAGAAGGTGGCCGCGCTGCTCCGGCAGCCCGCCGCCAAGCCCTAGACGACGGAAAGGGGGCCGGCCACCATGGCCGGCCCCCTTATTCCTGTTCAGTCCCCGAAACCCCTGTCGCGCCGTCCCCTGTGCCCGTAGGCTCAGGCGCAGTCGCGGCAGATGAGCCGTCCGCCACTCTCCTCCGCCAGCCTGCTGCGGTGATGCACCAGGAAGCAGACGGAGCAGGTGAACTCGTCGGCCTGCTTGGGCACGACCTTCACGGTCAGGTCCTCACCGGAAAGTCCGGAGAGGTCCGCGCCCGGCAGTTCGAAGTTTTCGGCGGTCGCGTCCTCGTCGACGTCCACGACGCCGGACTGGTTTTCGTTGCGCCGTGCCTTCAGCTCTTCCAACGAGTCTTCGGCCAGCTCGTCGGCTTCGCTGCGGCGCGGAGCGTCGTAGTCGGTCGCCATTAGTCCCTCACCCCTGCGATGCTTCGATGTCAGATGGCCCGGACCCGCGAGCGCGCGGCTCGTGAGTCCTTCGTGCCGCTGGTTAACGTCCCAGCGCCCCTGTTTGTGCCCGGCCGGGCAGTGAGCGAGGTCTCTCTTTTGTGCCTCTTACTGTCGCCTGAGCCCGCGAAGGGTAGCTCACGCCGATACCGGCTCTGCAACGAGTCAGACATTGCTGTGATTACGTCACCCAACAGGGGGAACCTGTCCTTCAAGACGTTCGTCGTCCGAATGGGTTGCCCCCACGTCGGGTACCTCACCCCATGGGCCCGGCCGCTTGCCCGGAGTGTCCATCGCGTGGTGCTATCCGGAGGCCCGCGCCGATCACCTCCGCCGCAACGCCTAGGCTGATCGGACACGATGGTGAGATAAAGCACCGTCCGGGGATCCGGGCTTTGGGGAAGGGACTGGCAGGTGGCGTCGGGGAACGGCATCGGGGACCGCGGGGCGAGGCCGTATCGCAAGCACAAGCCGCTGCCCGCGCTCATCGTGATCGGGGTGCTGGCGCTCGGCGCGGTCATCGTCTGGGTGAACGTCGTGGCGGGCGGCGCCGACGTCGACGCCAGGGTCCGGTGTGATCCACCGCCCCTTCCGCAGCAGGGCGTCACCTACACCTCACTGGCACACAACGGGCTCGACGACCGCGCGCCGGTACCGCCGGACAAGGTCGCCGTCCAGGTGCTCAACGGCTCGCAGGTCCGCGGCCAGGGCGGCATCGCCACCAACACGCTCCGGGAACTGGGCTTCTCCAAGATCCTCGAGCCCGCCAGCGACCCGGCCTACAAGGACGCCGAGGCCAAGTGCCGCGGCCAGATCCGCTTCGGCGAGAACGGCGCGGCCGCGGCCCGCACGCTCAGCCTGGTGATCCCGTGCGCCGAACTGGTCAAGGACAACCGCAAGGACGCGTCGGTCACGCTCACCACCGGCACCCTGCTCGGCGACATCCGCCCGAAGACGGAGGCCCGCAAGGTCCTCGACCAGCTCACGCAGTGGTCGAAGGCGCAGCAGGGCAGCGGCGGCGGCGAGCAGTCCGCGGGCGGCGGTGCCCCGGTCATCGACCAGGCGCTGCTGAAGGCCGCCCGCGAAACTCCCTGCTGAGACGCTCAGATCGAGCCCGCGCCCGAGTCGATCAGCGCCTGACGCAACGGGACCGCGATCGACGGCGCTACCGCGAACGTCGCGTCCGGTCCCAGTTCGGTGTCCTCCCCCGGCAGCGACACCAGGCCCCCCGCCTCGGCGGCGATGAGTGCCCCGGCGGCCCAGTCCCACTGCCCGAGGCCGTGTTCGACGTAAGCGTCCAGCCAGCCCGCCGCGACCGCGCACAGGTCGAGCGAGGCAGCGCCGTTGCGCCGGATGTCGCGCACCCTGGTCGCCAGTCCGGCGACGAACCCGGCCTGCTTCGCCCGCCGTTCGACCTTGTAGGCGAACCCGGTGCCGACGAGCGTCAAATCCAGCCGGGAAGGGGCGTTGACCGACAGCGGCCGCCCGTCGAGGAACGCGCCCTGCCCGCGTGCGGCGGTCCAGCGGCGCCCGCTGACCGGTTCGACGACGGCGCCCGCCACCGACACCCCGCCGACCTGCGCGGCCACCGACACGGCGAACCACGGCAGCCCGTAGAGGAAGTTCACCGTCCCGTCGATCGGGTCGACCACCCAGGTCACCCCGTCGCCGGCGGTCCCGCCGCCCTCCTCGCCGAGCACGGCGTCGTCCGGGCGCAGTTCGGCGAGCCGGGCGCGCACCAGCCGTTCCGACTCGTGGTCCACCGCGGTCACCACGTCGGTGTCGGCGGATTTGGTGTCCACCCGCACCTCGCGGCCCGCGTTCATCCCGGTCCAGGCCTCGTGGACCAGTTCGGCGGCCTCGCCCGCGACACGCTCGGCGACACCCTTCAGCAACGTCTCGTCAACTCCCACGTCCGCCATGTCACCACATCCGGTTAAAGTCTCCGAGGCAGGCTTCTGAATCGTGCGAGAAGGGACCACGTCCGTGGTGGAGGCGACCCGAGGTTTCGGTATCGACATCGGCGGCAGCGGGATCAAGGGCGCGCTGGTCGACTTGGCGGAAGGGCAGCTGATCGGCGACCGGATCCGCATCGACACGCCGAAGCCGTCGACGCCCGAGGCGGTGGCGGACGTCGTCGCGGAGATCACCGCTCAGGCGGGCTGGGACGGCCCGGTGGGGGTCACGCTTCCCGCGGTGGTCAAGAAGGGCGTCGCGCACACCGCGGCCAACATCGACCGCAAGTGGATCGGCACCGACGCCGACGCCCTGTTCGCCAAGCGGCTCGGCCGCGGCGTGGACGACGTCGCGATGCTCAACGACGCGGACGCGGCAGGCATGGCCGAGATCCGCTGGGGCGACCCGATCGCGCGGCGCGGCGTGACGGCGCTGCTGACCTTCGGCACCGGCATCGGCAGCGCGGTCTTCCAGGACGGCAAGCTCGTGCCCAACACGGAGTTCGGCCACATCGAGGTCGACGGCTTCGACGCGGAGAAGAAGGCCGCGGCGTCGGTGAAGGACAGCGAGGAGCTGTCGTATCCGGAATGGGCGGAACGGGTGAACAGGTATCTCTCCGTGCTGGAAAACCTGATCTGGCCGGATCTGTTCATCGTCGGCGGCGGGGTCAGCAAGAAGTCGCACAAGTGGGTGCCGCTGCTGGCCATCCGCACCCCGGTGATCGTCGCTTCCTTGCAGAACAACGCGGGCATCGTCGGCGCGGCGGCGGCCGCCGCCGAAGGCATCGAGCACTGACTCGACCGTGCTGACATCCGCGCCATGGATGTCACTTCGGCGGGTCGGACGGCGTGTCGCGCCCGCCGGTTGGTGGTCCGCGCCGCGACGCTGTCACGTATCGTCGTTACAATGGAACACGGCCCACGGCGGCGGCACCCACGAGAACGAGGGAAACCGCAGGCCGAGGGGTGTTCCCCGAAGTTTGAGGCAGCCGAGACCATCACGCCTCGGCTCGTCATGTTCGACCGCTGCGAAAGGGCGTAAGTGGCAGCCGCAAGAACCGCAACCCGAAGCGGGACGAAGACAGCGACCGCAACCGGCGAGCCGGCCGACGAGGCAGCCACCGGCGAGGCGAAGCCCGCTGCGCGCAAGACCGCCGCCAAGGCGGCAGGCGCGAAGAAGGCCCCGGCGAAGAAGGCTCCGGCCAAGAAACCCACCACCAAGGGTGCCAAGACCGAAGACGGCGAACCGGAAGACGGTCCGGGCGAGCTCGACGAAGCCGACCTCGAAACCCCGGATCTGTCGGACCTCGAAGAGGTCGAGGTCGACGTCGTCGACGCGACGGTCACCGAGGAGACGGAAGAGGACGCGGAGTCCGAGGAGGACGTCGAAGAGACGCCCCCCCGCGGTCGCCGCACGTCGACCGACAAGAACGCCGGAAAGACCTCCGACAACCCGGACTTCGTCTGGGACGAGGAAGAGTCCGAGGCGCTGCGCCAGGCCCGCAAGGACGCCGAGCTCACCGCTTCGGCCGACTCGGTCCGCGCGTACCTCAAGCAGATCGGCAAGGTCGCCCTGCTGAACGCCGAGGAGGAGGTGGAGCTCGCCAAGCGCATCGAGGCCGGGCTCTACGCCGCCGAGCGCGTCCGCAACGCCGAGGAGGAGGGCGAGAAGCTCGTCACCCAGATGCGGCGCGACCTCAAGTGGATCGTGCGTGACGGTGAGCGGGCGAAGAACCACCTCCTGGAGGCGAACCTCCGGCTCGTGGTCTCGCTGGCCAAGCGCTACACGGGCCGTGGCATGGCGTTCCTGGACCTGATCCAGGAAGGCAACCTCGGTCTGATCCGCGCGGTCGAGAAGTTCGACTACACCAAGGGCTACAAGTTCTCCACGTACGCCACCTGGTGGATCCGTCAGGCGATCACCCGCGCGATGGCCGACCAGGCCCGCACCATCCGTATCCCGGTGCACATGGTCGAGGTCATCAACAAGCTCGGCCGTATACAGCGTGAGCTGTTGCAGGACCTCGGCCGCGAGCCCACTCCCGAAGAGCTCGCGAAGGAAATGGACATCTCCCCGGAGAAGGTCCTCGAGATCCAGCAGTACGCCCGCGAGCCGATCTCGCTCGACCAGACCATCGGCGACGAGGGCGACTCGCAGCTCGGTGACTTCATCGAGGACTCCGAGGCCGTCGTCGCGGTCGACGCGGTGTCGTTCACGCTGCTGCAGGACCAGCTCCAGTCGGTGCTGCAGACGCTGTCCGAGCGTGAGGCGGGGGTGGTGCGGCTGCGGTTCGGCCTCACCGACGGCCAGCCGCGCACGCTCGACGAGATCGGCCAGGTGTACGGGGTGACCCGTGAGCGCATCCGGCAGATCGAGTCGAAGACGATGTCGAAGCTGCGTCACCCGTCGCGTTCGCAGGTGCTGCGCGACTACCTGGACTGATCCCAGGCTCACGGAAGACCCCGTCACCGTTTTTCGGTGGCGGGGTCTTCCGCGTCCGGTGTCGATTCGCGGCCCGCCCGTTCGACGCGTGGGTATGACGAAACCTCACGCGACCGAGAACCTCGACCGTTACGGCTCCGCGGAACTGCCGTGGAGCCGCCCGCGCGACATCCTCGCCGAGGACACCCCCACTGCCGACCTGACCTTCTTCGTGACGACCGTGCGGCCCGACGGGCGGCCGCACTCGGCGGGGGTCGGAGCGGTCTGGGTGGACGACGCCCTGTACTTCAAGGGCGGGCCGGGCACCCGCCGGTCCCGCAACCTGGCCGTGAACCCGGCGTGCGCCGTTTCGGTGCGCCTGCGGGGAATCGACCTCACGATGGAGGGCGAGGCGCACCGGGTCACCGACCTGGCGACGCTGGAGCGGGTGGCGGCGGTCTACCGGACCGGCGGCTGGCCCGCTTCGGTGGAGGGCGACGCGCTCACGGCCCCGTTCAGCGCGCCCAGCGCCGGGCCGCCGCCCTGGCATCTGTACCGCCTCACCCTGCGGCGCGCCATCGGCGTGGCGGGCGCCGAACCGCACGGCGCCACCCGCTGGGACTTCGCCCCCTGACCCCAGCGCATTCAGCGGACTAAATGCGTTCTAGGGGCGGCCGGTCAAAGTGGTCCACGGGACGTGCACGGTCACCCGTTCCCGGAGCTGCTCGTTCATCAGCCACAGCTCCCCCGTCGCCGGCCAGTACGACAGGTTCTGCGAGTTCACCGGCGCCTTGCCGCTCAGCCGCGACGTCGAAGTGCCGCCGACCCCGCCGTGCAGACACGACGGATGGTCGCCCGGCACTCCGGCGTACTCGGGACACACCCCGGTCATCACGAAGTACCCGTTGCGCGCCACCGCTCCCTGCATGCCCCACACCGGCGACACGAACCCTTCCTTCGCGTGCACTGTCCCGTCGGCCGAGGTCTTGGGCAGGCCGGTCGCGCGGTCGAACGGCCACCGCAGCACCCGGCTCCCGGCCGCGTTGGACAGATGTTCGGAGGTCACGATCGAGCCGTCACCGTGGTCGAAGGACATCGTCGAGAGACACGGTCGCGGCCCGGGCGCGTTGGTGCAGGCGCCGCCGCCGGGATACCAGTACGCGCCGATCTGCGGCATCGCGTAGTCGTAGAACGCCGCGTGGTACTTGCCGTCCGGGCCCTTCCCGACGACACCGGAGCTGTCGTCGACCTTCCAGAAGTGGGTGGTGTCGAAGACCCGCACCAGCCCCCCGGTGGTCGCGACGAAAAGCCGGTTCCCGATCCAGGTCATCCCGTGCCCGTGGCCCTGCACGACGGCGAAGTTGTCGTTCGACGTCGGTTCGACGAGCAGCACGTGCCGGTATCCCAGCCCGGTGGCGTCCACAAAGGACAGCCGGACCATGGTGTCGCCGGGGGTGTGCCAGGACGTCGCCACGACCCGTTTGCCGCCGACCTTCCCGGTCGCCGCGTCGGCGTCGCCGGAACCGGTCAGTCCTTGGGGGATCCAGTCGTTGGTCTTGTCGTCTCCGGCGTCTTCCCAGCAGAATCCCGCCGGTTTCAGGGCCGCCGCGAGGTACGTGCCGTGGCACAGCGGCCGCGCCTTCCGGTTCGCCGACGACAGGATCTCCGGCAGGCCCCGCGCCGGGAGTTGCTTCTCCAGCGCGGCGATCCGCGTGCCGTAGGTGTCGAAGGTCGTCCCGGACGTCCAGCGGAAGCCGTCGACCGTGGCCGCGTCCATCCGGGGGAAGGCGGCCGCGGCGGAGGCGACCCCGGGGATGAGCGAGAACATCAGCAGGAGTGAAGCGAGCAGTCCCAGCCTCTTCATGCCCGCGAGCCTCCCGGCGGCGCGCATACTTTCGATACAAACCGCTTCAGGACACGGAAAACCCGCGCTCGGCCAACGATTCCTCGACGCGCAGCCGTTCGATGCCGCGGTCGAAGCCCTCCGGCAGTTCGCCCAGCCGGTGCTCGACTTCGACCTCCCGGCAGGCCTGGACGAGCAGCGCGTCGTACGCCTGCCTGGTGCCGTACCGGCGGACGGCCGAAGCCCCGGAAGGAAGCTCCGCCAGCAGCCGGTGCACCCGGCGGAGGTCGGCGGCGAGCTTCTCGATGGGCGGCCCGGCCGGGACTTCCGGCTCGCGCCGGACGCGCCACCGGCGCAGGACGACGGGCACTTTCAGCGCGCACCAGAAGAAGGCCGACGGCGCCACGGCGACAGCGGTGTACAGCACGACGGGCCCGATGGCCATGGCTCAGGGTAACCCCCGAGCGGAGCACCGGAGAAGCCGCGAATCCGGGCTATATTCGCGGCTGTGCTGACCGAAAGCTACCGCTACCCGGACACCGGCGACCACGTCACCGGGATGTTCATCCGACGGCACGAGCCCTACGACGGCTACTGGACCGCCAGCGAGGACCGCGCGCTCGGGAAGGTCGCCGGACACCTCACCGCGAGCCTCGTCCGCCGCGAAGAGGTCAAGGCGCTCGACGCCGGCTGCGGGGAAGGCCGCCTCCTCCCCTGGCTCGCCCGGTTCTCCGCCGACGTCACCGCCGCGGATCCCGACCCGGACAGGCTGGCGAAGGCCCGCGAGACCGTCGTCGAGGACACCGAGTTCTCCTTCACCGTCTCGCCGATCACCGAACTGGACGGCGGCCCGTACGACCTCGTGGTGTGCAGCCACGTCATCCAGCACGTGCCGACGCCGGACGTCGCGCCGATCCTGCGGCGACTGGCCGGGATCACCGCGCCCGGCGGCACCCTGGTGCTGGCCTACAGCCGGTCACCGGTCGGGCGAGAGGCGTTCAGCCTCGACAGCGTCGAGGCCGGCGATGAGGTCCGCTCCCGCCGCGTGTCGCGCGAAGTGTTCGACAAGGCGTTGCGTGCCGGCGCAGGCCCGGCGCTCCCGGTCCGCTACCTCGACCCCTCGGAGGTCGCCGCCGAAGCCACCGAAGCGGGCTGGCGCACCGACTGGGAGTGGACCTACCACGTCCTCGACGATCTCGGCCCCGCCGACGAGCACGTCGACCGCGACGAACTGGTCAACGCCTCCGGTCCGCTGCGCCGCCACCTCGGCCGGGACCTGATCACCCTGCTGCGCCGCGAACACGCATGACCGCGGTGCTCCTCACCTTCGCCTGGGCGGTCCCGCTGTCCGAACAGGAGGCGGGGAAGGTGCTGGACGGCGGCCGGGACCGCGGCCTCCTGGCCCACCTCGACGGGAAACTCGGCGACGAGTGGACAGCCGCGGAGAACTTCCTCGCCAGTTACACGACCCCGCCGCGACGCCGGGTGCTGCGCAAACGCACCGGCGGCTCCCGGCTGTCGATCCGCGTCGGCGCGGCCAGTCTGCCGTGTGAACTCGTCGTCACCTGGCATCCGTCCTATCACGCGATGACGCTGGTCCTCGCCACCACGATCACCGGGACGGCGGCGGACGGGCCCGCGGCCGAGTTCGATCTCGCCATCGCCGTCCTGCAGAGCCTTCAGGGCCGCGAAACGGTGAACGAGGCGAACGGCCTGCACGGCGGCTATGGCGAGAAGTCCTTCCCCTCGCTACTCAAGGCCGTCACCCACATCTTCGAGGACCTGACCAAGGGCTGCGGCCTGACCGAAGGGCTCGGCCGCAAGGGCTGGTGCGTCGAACTGCGGTCCCACGACGGACATCCGCCCGCCCAGCGGGTCGCCGCCGATCCCCGGCCGTTCTACGGGCTGGCGACCAGCGACGAGGGCTGGCGGTTCGTGCCCCGCGAGGTCGCCAGGGAGGCGCTCGGCCCGTCATGGGGCACCCGCTCGTTCGTCGCCGCCTACACGATGGCGGGCGGGATCGTCTGCCTCAACAGCAAGGATTCCGACTACGTCGAGCATCAGGACGAGCTGATGCGCGGCCCGTTCGGCGCGGCCGAACCGTACTTCGGCATCGACAGCGACGTCGGCGGGCTCGACCACGGGATGCTCTTCATCCTCGAACGGGTCCTGATCCGGATGGCGCTGGCCGATCAGTGGCTGGTGTCGATGAAGAACTCCACGAGCCGCACCCGGCTGCTTCGGGGCTCACTCGACGACATCCTTGAAATGCTGCATTCGGTGCTCCCGCCCGAGGTCGATTCGCTGGAGCGCCGACTGGTCACCAGCATGGGCGTGGAACGGATCATCGCCCAGCTCGACCGCCAGGCCGAGGCGATGGACGAGGAGACCAGATACGCCTACGAGAACACGGTGAGCGCGCGGGTCACGCGGCTCACCGTGGTGACCGTCGTGCTGACGGTCGTCACCATCGTCCTCGGGGTCCTGCAGGTACTCGTGTCACTCTGAGCGACGGCGTTGCTTGCGGGCGCGTTCGGCGAACAGCAGCCCGACGCCCGCGGCCACCATCAGCGCGCTCGCCACCACGTGCATCCCCGGCGGGAGCAGGTGGAGCTGCACGAACCAGCTCGGTTCGGTGCTGCCCAGCAGCCGGTTGATCAGCCCGCCACCGCCCTGCACCACCAGGAGGATCCCCAGCAGTTCGATCATCGTCGCGCCCCTTCCGAAACCCGGTCGTCGTTCTTGGAGAGCTCCTGCCACAGCGGTCCGGTGGCGAACCAGATGGCCGTCACGACCCCCATCCTCGGCAGCCAGTCCCACAGCGGCGCGACCTGCTCGGTGTCGCCGACCATGAAGATCAGCAGGAGCAGCACACCCGAAGCGAGCCCACAGGCCAGCACGCATTTGAACCAGTCACGCCATTCGGCGCGCAGCTTCGCCCGGCCCCTCGGCTTGGGCGCAGGAGGCGGCCCGCCCGCGAACCGGTGGGCGAAACGCACGTCCGCCCACTTGATCATCGAGTGGCCGAACACCACGCTGAAGCCCAGGTACACCGCGGCGAGGCCGTGCACGAAGTTCGCCGTGGCGCCGTCGCGCAGGTCGATGACCGTCGCGACCAGCACGACCAGGTCGATCACCGGGGTCAGGAGCAGCAGTGCGACGCTGGTCCGCTTCAGCTTGAGCAGGTAGCGGGCCACCAGGCCGGCGACGATGGCGATCCAGAAGCCGATCTCCCCTCCGGCGACCACGGCCGCCATGGGGTTGTCCGCGATGAAGTCCCAGATCTTGTTCACGGGACAAGCCTCTCCGAACCCGCCGGTCGCCCGCGTCGGCGTACGGATCGACATCACCGTCATCAGTTAGTAGGACCCCGCCGCGCGCCGGGGTGTGCTGGGATGGGGCGGTGCCCACGTTCGTCCCGCGCCTGAACCACCTCGCCGAATGGAAACAGGACCTCTTCATCGTCCTCGGCACGTGGGTCCTCGGCGTGCTGGTGTACGTGAGCGGGGTACAGGTGCTTCTGGCCGGCCCCGACGAAACGCCACTGTGGATCCGGCTGAGCGAACTGACCGCGATGTGCGCGCTCGGCATGCTGCGCCGCAGGATCCCGCTGGCGCTGATCTGCGCGCTGGCCGTGCTCGCCGTGGACATCGCCGTCGGTCCCTCGCTGCCGATCCTCCTCGTCTTCACCGACTTCCTGTACGCGACGACGCTCTACGGTTCGCGGCGCACCAGCAGGCTGATGATCGGCGTCGCCGCGATCGGGACCATCGCGGTGGTCTGCCTGGCGCTCATCTTCTCCGCGCAGTGGCGCACGGCGATCCTGGCCGCGTTCGCCCTCCTGCCGTTCCTGGTCACCCCGGTGTGGTGGGCGGCCAACGTGCGACAGCAGCGGGACATCGCCGACAGCGAACGGGCGAACGCGGCGCAGCTGGCCACGATCGGCGAACTGGACCGCAACGTCGCCGTGGCGGGCGAACGGTCGAAGATGGCGCGGGATCTGCACGACGTCATCGCCGGGCATCTTTCGGCGATCGCGATCCAGTCCGAGGCCGCGCTGTCGATGGCCATCGCGGATCCGGAACTGTCCAGGAAGGTCCTGGAATCGGTGCGGGAGAACAGTGTGAGCGCGCTGGACGAGATGCGCGCGATGATCGGGCTGCTGCGCGCGGATCCGTCCACAGGGGACGCCGAGATCGAGCCGACCGCGCCCGCCCGGCTGGCCGAACTGTCCAAACTGGTCGAATCGGCGCGGGCGAGCGGACTGGAGGTCGAGATCGGTTCCGTACCGGACCAGTCCGCTCGCCTTCCCGCCGCCGTCGACCTGACCGCGTACCGGATCGCGCAGGAGGCCCTCACCAACGCGGCCAAACACGCCGCGGGTGGCCGGGCCGTCCTGGACATCCATGCCGGCGGAGGCATACTCACCGTCGAAGTGCGCAACGATCTTCGTCCCGGCTCCGGCTCGGGTGACGACGGCGGGACCGGACTCGGCCTGCTGAACATGCGGGAACGCGCCGCCGCGGTGGGCGGCACTCTCGCCGCCGGGCCGTCCGGCGGTGGCTGGCTGGTCCGCGCCGAACTGCCTCTGGAGGGGTCTTGAGCGACGGGAACATCAAAGTGCTGGTCGCCGACGACCACGGCGCGATCCGCGCCGGGTTGATGATGATCCTCGGCAACGCCGAGGGCATCGAGGTGGTCGGCGAAGCGGCCGACGGCGCCACCGCCGTCCGCCAGGCGAAGGCGCTGAAGCCGGACGTCGTGCTGATGGACGTCCGGATGCCCGGCGTCGACGGCATCGCGGCCACGCGGGAACTGATCGCGGAGGGCCTGTGCGAGGTCCTCGTGCTGACCACCTTCGACCTCGACGAGTACGTCCACGCCGCGCTGCGCGCGGGCGCGGCCGGGTTCCTGCTGAAATCGGTGGAGGCGTCGCGGCTGATCGAGGCGGTGAAGCTGGTCGCGGCGGGCGAAGGAGTGCTCGCGCCGCAGGTCACGCGGAAGCTGATCGCCGCGTTCGCCGCGGGCACCCGCGAACCTTCCCTCGTCCCCGACGGGCTCGACGACCTGACCGAACGGGAGCGCGAAGTACTGGCGTGCCTGGGCGGCGGCCTGTCCAACGCGCAGATCGGCACGCGGCTGCACATCGGCGAGACCACGGTGAAGACGCACGTCTCGCGGGTGCTGACGAAACTGGAGCTGCGGTCGCGGGTGCAGGCGGCGATCCTGGCGCAGGAGAACGGCGTCGTGCTGGAGGACTGAAAGCTCGGTGCCCCTGCAGTGCCTGGTGCTGGATGTCGACGTGGGCGAGGGGGAGATTCCGGACGTCGAGGGCGCGCCGATAATCAACTCGCTGGTTTGATCTTCGTTGGTGGGGTGATGCCGGTGTTGATGGCGTGGTTGGTGAGGTCTGTATGGACCGTTCCCGATTCGGTGGACTCGGGGTGAGGGTCGCCCGGTCCTTCGGGAGACACGAGTATGGGTTCGACACGCCGCCGATTTACTGAGGAGTACAAGGC
>NZ_JBHRWK010000011.1:0-61850 GCF_042647925.1 Amycolatopsis speibonae | reverse complement strand
CTCTTCACCACCACCCAGCCCCAGACAGTGTGATGGGGCAGGGCCTCCGGCCCCGCCCCACCAACACCAACGAACCCCAATCCGAAAACGCAACAGCCTCCACACGCGGTGAAAGTCTCCTTCACCTCACCTTCCGATGGATTCCGGTGCCCCAGGCCCGCGCTACGTCACTGTCCTCAAGGGGCCCTTCACGACACCGAGCCCACCGACCCGGAAAGCCTCCAATGTGCCGTTGGGGACGCTCAACGTCCCCAATGCCACATTGGGCGCACAGCTCAACGACATGACACGGTTGCCTTACTCCTCAATAGAACCGCCCTTGCCACTCACGAGGCCTTGTACCGCCGCGCTTCATGTACTGGGGAAGGTGTGAAGGTCGAGTTTCCTCGGCTGAGCCGAGGGAAGGGGTCCTTCACGCGGAGTCGCTGTGACGGCTGGTACACGTGGGGCGAGCGTGGCGATCGCCAACCGCAGCCAGAATCCAGTCGGCACCTAAGACTCGCCGGCCCTAACCCGACTCACCACTCGCGCCCCCTTCACGAAGCCGCGCAAACGGACACTGTCATCACAGCAAGGGTCCCTTAAGGATGGTCAGGAACGACCACGTGCTCCCTGACGACTCCGGCACGCCACCTTTGCCTCACTCCTCAAACAAGCCGGGATGTCGTGACAGGGAACCTCCCGCCACTTTTCGCCCTGAACGGCCCTTTCATGACCTCCGGAGGCCACGGGACACCGGAAACTGTCGTACCCCGGTGGTCTCCTTTTCCCAGGCGACAGCGGGCCCCGTCCGGGGCCCGCGCCGAAACTGAGGAGGAAGTCCCATGGCCGGAGAAACGGTGCTCACGGTGATCGGCAACCTGACGACCGACCCGGAGCTGAGGTTCACCCCGTCGGGAGCGGCGGTCGCGAACTTCACGGTCGCGTCGACGCCGCGCGTGCTGGACCGCGAGAGCGGGGAATGGCGCGACGGCGAGCCGCTGTTCCTGCGCTGCTCACTGTGGAAGCAGGCCGCGGAGAACCTGGCCGAATCACTCACCCGCGGCACCAGGGTGATCGTGCAGGGGAGGCTGAAACAGCGCTCGTTCGAGACCAAGGAAGGTGAGAAACGGACGGTGGTGGAACTCGACGTCGACGAGATCGGCCCGTCGCTGCGCTACGCCACGGCGAAGGTGAACAAGGCGGGCCGGAGTTCGGGTGGCACCCCGTCGGACGGCGCGTGGGAGCGACCGCCGGTGACCGCCGGCAGTCCGGAGCCGCCCTTCTGACCCGGCGGATTCCCTCTCGGGAGGGAGCGATCTCCCCCGCCCGCGCCATGCCGTCGCGCGCCTCCGGCTCGGATGCTGGAAGTCGTGAACACGACCACGATCGTCACCGAACTCGGCCTGGACCCGGCCGACGAGCGGCACGCGGAGTTCGCCGTCGGACTCCGCACCGGGCTGTCCCGGGTCGAAGACAGACTTCAGGAGGTGTTGCGCAGTCCCGGTTATCCGGAGCTCACCGAAGCCGCCACCCATCTCGTCCGCGCGGGCGGGAAACGGCTCCGGCCGTTGATGGCGCTGGCCGGAGCGGCGTTCGGCGAGCGCCATCAACGGGCGGAGCGGGACGACGCGATCTCGGCGGCCGTGCTCGTCGAACTCGTCCACGTGGCGACGCTCTACCACGACGACGTCATGGACGAGGCGCCGATGCGACATGGCGTGGCGAGTGCGAATTCCTTGTGGGGCAACAAGAAGGCCGTCCTGATCGGCGACTACGTGCTCGCCCGCGCGGCGCGGGTCGGCGCCGGGCTCGGCGACTACGCGTTGCGCTCGCAGGCGAAGACGTTCGGCAGGCTCGTCCGCGGTCAGTTCCTCGAGACGACAGGGCCGTTCGAGGACTGTGGACGGCACGCGCCCTACGAGCATCACATCCAGGTGATGGCCGACAAGTCCGCGTCGCTGATCGCGATGGCGGGACGGCTCGGTGCCCAGGTGTCGGGCGCGGATGAGCGGACGATCGAAACGTTGGGCCAGTACGGCGAACTGCTCGGTGTCGCGTTCCAGATCTCTGACGACGTCCTCGACATCGCAGCGTCCACGACCGACCTCGGCAAGTCGGCGGGCACGGATCTCCGCGAAGGGATCGTCACCTTGCCGATGCTTCACGCGCTCGACGACGAAGGGCCCGGTGCCGCCCGCTTGGGCGAGATCATCGGCCACGGGCCGGTTCCCGATCCGGCGCTCCGCGACGAGGCGCTCGGGCTTCTGCGCGAGTCCGCCGGTGTCGATCGCGCCCTCGCCGAAGCCCACGGATTCGCCGCCAAGGCCAGGGACCTCGCGCTCAGCCTCCCGGAGTGCCCCGCCGGGGCGCTGCTCGTCGGGCTTTCGGCGTTCGTGGTCGACCGCGGCGAATAGGCCCCGCGGTACGTGCGGCCGGGGTTAGGGTGGCGGAATGGCCACCGAAACCCTAGAGAACGTCGAAGGCCGTGACATCGGCTCCGGAGTCTCGATCATCCGCGAGCGGACCGACGTCGACGGTTCCGGACCGAGGCTGCACCAGCACCCGTACCGCGAGACGTTCGTCATCATCCGCGGCCGGGCCAGGTTCACCATCGGGGATGCCGAACGCGAAGGCGGGGCGGGTGAGGTCCTGGTGGTGCCCGCGGAAACCCCGCACAAGTTCGCCGTGATCGGACCGGAAACCTACGAAGCCGTCCACATCCACGAGAGCGACCGGTTCATCACCGAGTGGCTCGAATAAATTCTGTCGGCCGCAAGAAACCCCTTCCCGGCTAGAATCCGACGATTGTGCCCGTGGTCGGCGGGCACCCGAGGCGACGGGAACCGGGAACTGTGACCGACGTGGCGGACCGCAGCGGTGACGAAACCCGCCGGGTGGACAGATTCGATCAGCGACGTGCGCAGCTGGCGATGTCGGCGCTCGTCACGTTGTCCGAACTGGGCTACGCCCGCACGAGCCTGCGGGAGATCGCGCAGAACTCCGAGTTCTCCCACGGGGTACTGCACTACTACTTCCGGAACAAGGCCGAGCTGATCACCTACTGCGTCAAGCAGTACAAGGCCGAATGCGTCACCCGGTACGACCGGATAGTCGAGACCTCGGAAACAGCGGAGGAACTGAAGCTGGCCTTCGGCGCCGCGACAGCGGGCACGCTGTGCGAGAACGCCCGGCTGCATCGGCTCTGGTACGACCTGCGCAACCAGAGCCTGTTCGAGAAGATGTTCCAGACCGACGTGCTCGCCATCGACGAGACACTCGAACTGATGATCTGGCGGGTCGTCGCCCGGTACGCGGAACTGCTGGGCAAGCCGCTGGATCTCGCGCCGTCGACGACGTATGCGCTCTTCGACGGCCTGTTCCAGCAAGGCTTGCTGAAACACCTCGCCGGCCGGGAAGACGCGGCGAGATGCCTTCAGGATTCGGTCGGGCAAGTACTGGCGCGACTTTTCACCACTTGACGGTCGGGTACCAGATGACGCCGGTCCGGCCGAGCACGCGCAGATCCCAGTACAACAGCGTGAACGTGCCGGCGACCAGCAACGCGGACCCGGTCACCACGGCGATCCTGGTGGGTTTCGCGAGCATCCATCGCTGCGGCCGCCCGCCCGTGCCATGCGTGAGCAGCAGGAACAACAACGCCATCACCACGATGTTGCCGACGGATTGGAGGGCGAACGCGGCGGCGCCGTAGAAGACGTTGTGGCTTTCGGCCGCGCTGCGGAACATCATCCGGAACAGCGGGAACGGCCTGCCGATCAGGAACCCGCCGATGAGCGCGCCCATCAGGACGAGCGGCGCGGACGGGAACCGGCGGGTGAGACCGGCGATCGGGTTGCGGACGATACCGACGGAAGCCAGGCCCAGCACGATGAACACGATCCCGATCACACCGTAGACGATCATCGACTGGATGTTTCGCGGCGTCAGCTCGCTCGGCGACGAAGCGGTCGAGAACTGCGGCATCCGCGTGCCGACGAGCGCGACGATGACGCCGTACACCACCGAGACCGTCAGCATCCCCGCCGCGATCCAGCCCAGCGGCTTCAGGGTGTTGACGAACTTCGGCCGTCCGGCGGTCTCTCCGCCGACAAGCGGGGCAACGGCACCGAAGGCGGCGATGTTGCACGCGGTGAACGTTCCGGCGAGTCCCGACACGAAGGCGAAGAGTGTCCCGGCGAGGACTCCGCCGATCGGGGTCTCCTTGGCGTTGTGCCCGAGGAGGGTGTTGGCCACGCTGTCCCCGATCACACTGTCCACAAACGGCGCGGACCAGAGCGCCGTCAGGGCGAAACCGGCGAGGACGGACCAGAGCACCACCCGCCACCGGTGTTCCGGATACGGTCCGGAACCGAGGAAATTCGCTTGCGGGGTAACGGGAACGCGTTCGGTGACGGACATTCGTTCCTCCAGCGGCAGGTGGCTTCCCCCTGTCGCTCATCGTTGTTCCGCCATCGGGAGCGCGCCACCTCCAAAGTGCCGATCTGTCCTTGGTCCGACCGGCCCCGGGTATCCCGGATTCACCGGTCCGGCGGGTGTTTCCGAGGGAGCCGATAGGCTAGGTGCACCCGGTGGCCTGGAACGGATCTTCGCCTCTCGGCATCTGCCGCCGAACTCCGCCATCGCCGTACCGGCGCCGGTCGGTGATGCCTCGAGAGGAACCGTCGGCGGCCTTGATCCGAAACGGAGCCGTCATTCCATGAGTGGCCCGATTCCCAGCGCCGACGCGGTCCGGACGGCGTTGACCCGCCTGAGGACACGAACCGGCCCGAGCGCGGCCAGGCCGCGTTCGACCGACGTCGGGGTGCGGGCGCTCTTCGATCTGCCCGTCGTCAAACAGGCCACGTCCGCGGACGGCCTGGAGCCGGAGGCGGCGGACAAGGTCATCCGGCGGCTCGCCGGCCAGCTTCCCCTGACCGAGCTCGCGATCGTCGACGCCGCGCTTTCCCTCGGCCTGCTCGCGAAACGGCTGCCCGGCCGCCGGGAGATCGCCTCGCTCTACGCCGCCGACGTCGGGGAACGCCGCGAGCGTCTGGTGGATCTGTGGAGCGGGATCCACGATTGGCTCGGGGTGCCACCTCCGGACACCTCGATGACGGTCCGTGGCCTGCGCACGACGCAGGAGGCCGACGCCATCGAGAAGCTCGCCGAACTGTGCGTCCGCGAATCGTGGCCGGAACCGAGCCCGGCGGAGGCGGGCCGGTCGTCGCGGTGTTCATGACCCCGTCCGGACGAGGCAGGTACCTCTCGTGGATGAACCAGAGGCTGGTCCGCCTGGCCCCCACCGATTTCACACCGCGAGACCGCGGAGCGCGCTCGAATCGTCGGACGCGGTCGTGATCACTTTCGAACAACCGCTCGATACGACCCGTGCCGCGTTGCGCACGGTGGGCGAACTGGAGAACGAGCCTCTCGTCGTCGTCAGACCGGCACCTCCGGTCAAGGATCCGAAAGCGCTTTACGCTCATTTCAAGGACATCGACTTCTTGATCGGTACTCGCCGGGAGCTGCAGAAGCTCATGCCGGGCGTCAAGGGAGAGCTGAGCACCGAAGAGCTGGCGAAGGATTTGCGCCCGGTTCCCGGCCCGGCTGCGGGACACCCCGGGTGCCCGCGAAGTGTTCAGCGCGGCCTTGATCCACCGGATACTGACGAAGGGACGAAAGCCCGACAGCGCCGATCTCGAATGGGCCACCGCCGCCATGAGCGCGTCACAGTCGTCCGGCGGCGTCGCCGATTCGATGCCGGACGTCCACAAAGTGGAGCGGATCGTCGAGGCGCAAGTGGAGGGTGACCGAATAACCCCGAAAAGGTGAAAGCTCTGGATTCTCGTGGGATCATCGTAAGACGCGTGCCGCCGGGGCGAAACGGCAGCACGGCCACCTGCTCAGGCTACCGAATCCTGCGGAGGACGATGGACTTCGACGAGGTCGCGGACGCGCTCTACGCCGGCGATCCGGCCGAGTTCGTTCCGGTGCGCAACCAGCGGGCGAAAGAGGCCAAAGCGGCGGGCGAGCCCGCGTTGGCCGAACGCATCCGCGCGCTCAGGAAACCCACGCTGGCGGCCGCGATCCTCAATCGCCGGGCGGGGTCTCCCGAGCTGGCGGAACTGGCCCGGCTGGGTGACGATCTGCGAAAGGCGCATTCGGCGCTGGCAGGCGCGGAACTGCGCAAGCTCACCCGGCGGCGTCAGGAACTGGTGAACCGGATCCTGCAGGACGAGCGCTCGATGAGCGATCCTGTCACTCGCGAAGTCGAAGCGACGCTCGAAGCCGTCGTGGCCGATCCCGAGGTGGCGGCCCTCGCGCTGGCCGGCCGGCTGAGCAGTGGCACCGGCAGCGCCGGCGACCAGTGGCTGACCAGCGGTTTCATTCCGCCACCGAATCGGGAACCCGTGCCGGACCGGGAAAAGCCCGCCACCGTGTCGCATTTGGACGATCGGCGGAAGGCGAAACGGGAGGCCGCCGAGAAGGCCGAGCAGGAGCGGATCGACAAAGCCCGGGAGGAGGCCGAACGCGAACAGAAACGGGTGGCGGAGTTCAACCGGCTCCGGCGCGAAGCGGCCGATCTCGCGAAGGCCTGCAGGCAGGCGGAAATCGAACTCGCCCGAGCCGAACGCCGGACCGAGAAGGCCACGGAAAAGGCGAACGACCTCCGGCGTCGGCTCGCCGACGCCGAACTCGAGGAGGAGGCGGCGAACGGCGAGACCGCCGCCGCCCAGAGCACCTTGACCGACCTGCGCACCGAGGCCGGGCGGATCGACGAGGCCCTCGAACAGTTCTAGACAGGCTGGCGAACCCGCGTGGCTGCCACCCGGCGTCCGTAAGCCGTCTTCCCGCCCGGCTTGTACACCGACAGCACGGTCATCGTCAGGTACATCGTCGTGGACACGATGATCGGGTAGAACCCGTCCACGCGGCGGCCCGCCGGCACGAGCACACCGTCCATGGTGGACTCGGCCGCCGCCGCCAGCTCCCGAAGCCCCGGCAGCAGGGAGAACAACGTCAGCCCGGCGGCGATCAGGGTCAGCAGCAGTTTGACCGCGACCCACTTGTACCGGATCAGTCCCCATTTCGTGCCGAGGCTGAGCACGATCCCGCTGATCAGGGCGGTCAGGCTCACCGGCAGCAGGAGGTAGCCGCCGATCTGTCCCATCATCAGGATGGCCGCGTGCTGGCGCCGGGCGTCGTCGGTGAACACCGAGGTGAAGGTCAGGACCGTGTTCACCATGGTGATCCCGAGCCAGCCGAGTGACGAGACGACATGGACGACGAGGACGAGCTTCCGCCAGCGCGGGGTGAGCGTCATCGGCGGTCGCCGCGCCGTGGAGGTACTCATGCGCCCAGTGTTTCGGCGGACGGGGCTCCCGTCGTCCGTCGTGGAGCGGCACCTGGCCTACGTAGCGCGGAGTACGAGTCCCCGGAGATACGCTGCCTGCCCGGCGTGCTGGAGGTCGTCGGACAGCACGCTGACCAGGCGAACCCCGAGGGTGACGGGTGGGTCCCACGCGTCGTCGACGATACGGTCGAGGTCGGCCTCGCCGAGTCCGGCGACCCAACCCGCCGTCGCCTCGTGCACCGCGTCGTAGTACCCGGTCAGCAGCTCGGCGGAGCCGACCCGGACCGCGTCGACGTCCTCGGGGCGATGCCCGTACCCGATGTCGGCCGCCGGGAGCGGCAGGGCGAACCGGTCCAGCCAGCCCTGCGACGTCCAGAGCTGCTCGGTGCCCATGAGGTCGGCGACGTGATCGTCCTGGACCCGGGTCAGATGCCAGACCAGCCAGGCGATCGTGTTCGCGCCCGGCGCCGGGCTCGCGGCCAGCTGCTCGGCGCTCAAGCCCTCGACGGCCGCGTGCACGACCTCCTGGACGCGGCCGAAGCCGTCGGCCATCACCTCGGCCAGTTTCATCGATTCCCCTTCCGGCGTCTCCCGCCCACGATGCCACCACGAGGTGACCCCTGCCTTGCAACCTTGACTTATATAAGCCCAGGCCGTGATAGTTGCCGGATGCACGCGTTCGACGTCCTGGGGGATCCGGTGCGCCGCCGGATCCTGGAACTGCTGACGGGCGGGGAACTGAGTTCCGGTGACGTGACCGCGGTGGTGCGCGCCGAATTCGGGATCTCGCAGCCCGCGGTCTCCCAGCATCTGCGCGTCCTGCGCGAAAACGGCTTCACCACCGTCCGCGCCGAGGGCACGCGCCGGCTGTACTCGGTGGATCCGGGTCCTCTCAAGGAGATCGACGGCTGGCTGGAGCAGTACCGGCGGTTCTGGACCGGGCCGCTCGACGCGCTCGCCACCGAGATCGCGCGCGGCCGCCGCGAACGGCGGAAGGCCGCCGAGGACTAGGCTCCGCCCATGCGCAAGCAGTGGGGGCGCGCCTTGGTGATCGCCGTCGCGAGTGTCGTCATCGTGCTGGGCCTCGTTTTCGCGGTCACGACGCGGAGCGGGAAACACGACGGTACGCGGTGGCTCTCGGCCGAGCAGGGCCCGCTGATGATGCTGACGACGCCACAGACGCCGTATTACTCCACCGCCGCGCCCGCGCCCACGACACGGCCGACGTTGACCGTCGACAGCGGCTGCCGCGTCGGCCAGGGGCCCGCCACGCTCGACCCGGTCCCCGCGGCCACCACCCGCCGGGTGAACGCCGCCTGGGACCGCGTCGAACGCTGGCTCAAGGCCAAAGCCCCGACGACGGCCGCGACGCTCCGACCGCCCGCGACGATCGAGCGAATCGCCCAGGCCCAACGACAGAGCGGCGTCGCCTTCCCCGCCGAACTCGTCGCCTCCCTGCTGCGGCACGACGGTGTCTCGGGCATCGGCGACAGCTTCGCCCTCCCCCCGTTCCACCATCCGGCCTCCGCGGAAGGCATGGAAAGCCAGGCGAAGGTCATGTGCGACGTGCTGACCTCGAGCGGAGTAGACGACAGCGTCGGTTCCTGGTGGCACGGGCGGTTCGTGCCGATCGCCGTCAACGGCGGTGGCGACGGGCTGTTCCTCGACCAGCGCACCGGGACCGGGCGGCTCGGCGAATGGGACCACGAGGGCTCGGTGAGCTTCGACAGCTGGCCCGCCACCCTGACCGAACTGCTGGAGCAGACCGCGACAGCGCTCGAGACCGGCGGGACGATCATCGGCGGCTACCGGCCGGTCGTCACCGGAAACCGGGCGCTGGACTGGGACTTCCCGCGCTGAGGTGCGCGGGCGCGTCGACTGTCGGACCCCGCCCCTAGAATCGTCCGGGTGGCAGCCCCCGACATCGGTACCTCGGAAGCCCTCGAAACGCTGAACCGCGTTTTCGGCTACGACGACTTCCGCGGCGATCAGCACGCGATCGTCGAACACGTCATCGCAGGCGGTGACGCGCTCGTCCTCATGCCCACCGGCGGCGGCAAGTCGCTGTGCTACCAGATCCCCGCGCTGGTGCGGCCCGGGGTCGGCGTGGTGATCTCACCGCTGATCGCGTTGATGCAGGACCAGGTCGACGCGCTGCGCAACGTCGGCGTGCGCGCGGGTTTCCTCAACTCGACGCAGGACTACGCCGAGCGGAACCGGGTCGAGGCCGCGTTCCTCGCCGGCGAGCTGGACCTGCTGTACCTGGCGCCGGAACGGCTTTCGGTCGAGGCGACCGTCCGGCTGCTCGACCGCGGCAAGATCTCGCTGTTCGCGATCGACGAGGCGCACTGCGTCTCCCAGTGGGGTCACGATTTCCGGCCCGACTACCTGATGCTGTCCGCGGTGCACGAACGCTGGCCGGACGTGCCGAGGATCGCGCTCACCGCGACGGCCACCAAGACGACGCACGCCGAGATCGCGTCCCGGCTCAACCTCGAGGACGCGCGGCACTTCGTCGCGAGCTTCGACCGGCCGAACATCCAGTACCGGATCGTCGGCAAGAACTCACCCCAGCGCCAGCTGCTGGAACTGCTGCGCACCGAACACAAGGGCGACGCGGGGATCGTCTACTGCCTGTCGAGGAACTCCGTGGAGAAGACCGCGGACTTCCTGGTGGAGAACGGGATTCCGGCGGTGCCCTACCACGCCGGGCTGGACGCGCGGACACGCGCGAAACACCAGTCGCGGTTCCTGCGCGAAGACGGGCTGACAGTCGTCGCGACGATCGCTTTCGGCATGGGCATCGACAAACCGGACGTACGGTTCGTCGCCCACCTGGACCTGCCGAAGTCCGTCGAGGGCTACTACCAGGAGACAGGGCGCGCCGGCCGTGACGGACTGCCGTCGACGGCGTGGCTGGCGTACGGCCTCCAGGACGTCGTCCAGCAGCGCAAGATGATCGACATGTCGGAGGGCTCCGAGGCGCACAAGCGGCAGCTGAGCGCCCACCTCAACGCGATGCTGGGGCTGTGCGAGACGGTCGAATGCCGCCGGGTGCAGGTGCTGAGCTATTTCGGGCAGAAGAGCGAGCCGTGCGGCAACTGCGACACGTGCCTGGCGCCGCCGGAGACCTGGGACGGCACGGTTCCGGCGCAGAAGATCCTGTCCACCATCGTCCGGCTGCAGAACGAGCGGCGGCAGAAGTTCGGCGCCGGGCAGATCGTCGACATCCTGCTCGGCAAGACGACGCCGAAGGTGACCCAGCACGGGCACGATTCGCTGAAGGTGTTCGGGATCGGCACGGAGCTGAAGGAGCCCGAGTGGCGGGGCGTGGTCCGGCAGCTGCTGGCGCAGGGGCTCGCCGCGGTCGAGGGCGACTACGGGTCGCTCGTGCTCACCGAAGGCAGCTCGGAGGTGCTCAGCGGGCAGCGGAAGGTCCAGCTGCGGCGTGAGCCGGAGCGGGCGGCCAAGGCCGCGGCCCGGTCGAGTGCGAAGAAGGCGGCTGTCGCCGACATGCCCGCCGAGGCGGCGCCGGTGTTCGAGCTGCTGCGTTCGTGGCGAGCCGCGGCGGCGAAGGAGCAGGGAGTGCCCGCGTACGTGATCTTCCACGACGCGACCCTGCGCCAGATCGCCACCAAACGGCCCGCCACGCTGCAGGAGCTGGGTACGGTCAGCGGCGTCGGTGAGAACAAGCTCGCGAAGTACGGCGAGCAGATCCTCGAGACGCTGGCCGACGCCTAGGACTCGTAAGGGCGGCGCGGCGGCCGACCGGTCATCCCGTCGACCTTGCGCACCGCGCCGTCGATCTTGCCGTGGTACTTGCCCTTGGTCTTTTGGTCGACGAAGGTCGCGGCCTTGTTCACGGCCTTGGAGACCTTCTCGGGGTTCTTGCGCACGTAGGCGCGCACGGCCCCGGCGGTGCCGGCCAGGGCGGTCAACTTCCGCAGTAGAGCCACGATGGTCCCTTTCCTCGGGGTCGTCTGGTTGCCTGCTCAACGACCGGTGGTGGCCCCTGGGTTCCCCGGAGCGCGCCAAATCACTCATTTCGGATATCGGATGTCGGAAAACGGGGCGCGCGAGCGGGGCCGAGGCCGCTAAGTTCGGGCTCATGCGGGATCTTTCGCTGCTTCCCAAGGCCCATCTGCACGTCCACCTCGAAAGCACCATCCGCCCGGACACGCTCCGTGACATCGGGGAGGCGAACGGCATCGCCGTACCCGCCGAACAACCCGTATTCGACGGGTTCCGGGCGTTCGGTGACTACAACGGGCTGTTGCGCTCCTGTCTGCGCAAGCCCGAGGACTTCGAACGGGTGGCGCGCGAGTTCTGCGAAGACCAGGTCGCGGACGGCGTCCGCTACGCCGAGGTCACCTTCACGGCGGCGGCGCACGGTGAGCGGCTGGGCGAGCCGGACATGCCGCTGGCCTCCGTCCTCAAAGGACTTTCCGCGGGCGCGGCCGAGCACGGACTTCACTGGCGGGTGATCCTGGACCATTCGCGCCGCCGGCCGGTCGAACGCGCCCGGCTCACCCTCGACCTCGCCCGCCGCTACACCCGGGACGGGGTGTTCGCGATCGGCCTCGCCGGGGAGGAGAAGTACCCGCTCGCGCCGTTCGCCGGGATCTGCGACGAGGCCGAGGAGGCGGGGCTGCGGCTGATCCACCACGCCGGGGAGGACGCCGGCCCGCCCAGCATCCGCGAAGCGCTCGAGATCGGCCACAGCGAACGGATCGGGCACGGCATCCGGATCCTGGAGGA
This sequence comes from Amycolatopsis speibonae, assembly GCF_042647925.1. NCBI lineage: Bacteria > Bacillati > Actinomycetota > Actinomycetes > Pseudonocardiales > Pseudonocardiaceae > Amycolatopsis > Amycolatopsis speibonae. Next base: position 49,756 of record NZ_JBHRWK010000011.1, on the reverse strand, counting down.
CGTCGCGCTGGTCGCCGAGGTGCGGGAACGCGGCATCGCGCTGGAGGTCTGCCCGTCGTCGAACGTGACGCTCGGGCTCGTGCCGTCGTTCGAAGAGCACCCGCTCCCCCGGCTGGTCGACGCCGGGCTCGTGGTCACCCTCAGCACCGACGTCCCGTCGATCACCGGGACGACGGTGACCGACGAGTTCCTGCGCACGCGGGAGGCGTTCGCCTACGACGACCTCGCGCTCGCCAACCTCGCCCGGGCGTCCGTCGACGCTTCCTACGCGCCCGCCGACCTGAAGCGCTCCATCCACGCCGAGATCGACGCCTGGCTCGCCTGACGGGTGGTTCAGCTCACCCGGTCGGTGGGCCACACAAGTTCTCCACAACCGTCACGTACCGTGGATCCGGTGACCGCTTCGTCCCCTTCGGCACTGGACCTGATGGACCAGTGGCAGCCCCCGCCCAAGAAACGCGGCCCCCGAGGCTGCGTGATGCTCGCGCTCCTGGTCGTGGGCGCCTTGGTGGCCGGTGCCGTCTGGGTCGTGGTCAGCCTCAACGACCGCGAGCCGGTACCGGTCAAACCGGTGTTCACCGTGCCCGCGCTCAGTCCCGCGCCGCGTTCGACGATCCCCGGCGACGCCGGACCGCTGCCCGCCGAGCCCGCGAAGGACGCCTGGATCGCGAAGGTGTCGGAGAACACGGACATCCCTTCGCGCGCGCTGCGGGCGTACGTGAACGCGGCCGAGAAGACCGCGAAGACAGCGCCGCGCTGTGAAATCACCTGGGCGACCATCGCCGGGATCGGCCGGACCGAGTCACAGCACGCCCGCCACGACGGCTCGCGCGCCGGTGAGGACGGCATCGTGACGCCGCCGATCATCGGCATCCCGCTCGACGGCTCCCCCGGTGTGATGGCGGTCGTCGACACCGACAAGGGCGCCCTCGACGGTGACGCGAAATGGGACCGCGCGGTCGGGCCGATGCAGTTCCTGCCCGCCACCTGGAAGCGGTACGGCGTCCGCGCGAGCGGTGACGGCGTCGCGCCGGACCCGCAGAACATCGACGACGCCGCGATGACGACGGCGCGGTACATGTGCGCGAGGGGTGGCGACCTCGGCCAGCCCTCCGGCTGGTGGACCGCGGTGCTGACCTACAACAACTCCACCCAGTACGGGCAGGAAGTGTTCAGCAACGCCGACGCGTACGGGAAAGCGGCGCTGAAGCCGGAACCGGCTCCGCGCTGAGCGCCGCCTAAGCGGGCAGAAGCCTGGTCACCAGCCGGGTCAGCTGGTACACGTTCCGGCATTCGTGCATCTCGACGACCTCCGCATAGGCGTGCGCCTCGGAGTCTCCGGTGGACCACAGCGCCGTCCGCTCGGGGTTGAGCCAGTACGTATGCCTTGCCGCGGAAGCGATCCCGCGCACCGCGGCCAGGTTCGGGTCGCCACCGTTGGTCCTGGCGTCACCGAGGATGAGCATGGACGTCTTGGGGCCGACGGCGTCCGAGTACCGCTCGACGAATTCACCGAGCGCGTGCCCGTAATCGCTGTGCCCGTCCCAGCGCGTCAGCTCGGCGTCGGCAAGGATGCGCGCGCCGAGGTCCTCCGGGTCCGCCGCGCCGGTGTCGACGAGGTGGGTGATCTCGTCGCAGGCGTCGATGAACGCGAACACCCGCACCTTGCTGAACTGATCGCGCAGGGCCTGCACCAGCAGCATGGTGAAGTTCGCGAATCCGGCCACCGAGCCCGACATGTCGCACAGCAGTACGATTTCCGGCCTACCCGGCCGGTGCCTCCGGTACGACGGCCGCATCGGGACACCGCCGGTGGACAGCGAACGCCGCAACGTCCGGCGCAGGTCGATCTGCCCGCGCGCGTGCCGCCGTCTGCGGGCGGCCAGCCGGGTGGCGAGCTTGCGGGACAACGGTTGCACGACCCGTCGGAGTTCGGCGAGTTGCGCGCGGCTGGCGAGCAGGAAGTCGACGCGATCGGCGGCCGGCGGGACGGCGTGCCGCGAAACCCTTTCCCTGCCACGGACTTCCGCCACCCGGCGGCGTGCTTCTGTCCGCACCAGGCCGCGGAAGCCTTCGACGCGACGCCGGACGTCGTCGCGCTCCAGTCTGTCGGTGAAGTCCTCAGGCACGCCCGCGCGGATCGCTTCGAGCACGCGGACCACGAGCGTCTGCGGCTGAAGCCGTTCCAGCGTCTGGTGCGCCGACCAGCCACCGGCACCCGCCGTGCCGCCGTACTCCCCCAGCATGTCGACGGCGAGCCCGGCCAACTGCGTCAGGTCCGTCCGGTCGTTCGCGGCGAGCGCGGTGGCGAGCCGATCGCGTAACGCGGCCAGGTCGTCGACGGGGTCCTGCGTCGGCGCGCCGACGCCGAGCGGGAAGTAGATGTCGAACGTCGCGTCGAACACGGCGCGCTGGCCGCCGCGCCGGACCAGCGCCGCCGCGAGCCCTTCCCGCATCTGCTCGCGGGAGGCCAGGCCCAGCACTTCGAGGGCCGCGGCGGCGTCGACCGTCTCGCTGGGGCCACACGGGATCCCGTGTTCCCGCAACGCTTCCACGAATTCGACGAGCCTGCCCGGCACGCCGCTCACGAGTCGAGGACCTTGCCGAGTTCCAGCCGCGCGTCCGCTTTCACGATGTCGTCCTGGTGCTTGAGGATGACGCCGAGGCTCGCGCGGACGACGTCCTCGCCGAGGCTGTCCGCGCCGAGTGCCAGCAGGGTCCGGGCCCAGTCGATGGTCTCGGCGACCGACGGCGCCTTCCGCAGTTCCATCGCCCGCAGCGCGGTGATCACCTTGACCACCGAAGCCGCGAGCGCGTCGTCGACACCCGGGACCTTGAGCCGCACGATGCGCTGTTCCAGCGCCGCGTCGGGGAAATCGATGTGCAGGAAGAGACAACGCCGCCTGAGCGCCTCGGAAAGTTCCCGCGTCGCGTTCGACGTCAGGACCACGAACGGCTTGCGCCCGGCGGTGATCGTGCCGAGTTCCGGGACGGTGATCTGGAAGTCGCCGAGCACCTCCAGCAGGAGCCCCTCGATCTCGACGTCGGCCTTGTCGGTCTCGTCGATGAGCAGGACGGTCGGCTCGTCGCCCTTGATGGCCGTCAGCAGCGGGCGGGCCAGCAGGAACTCTTCACCGAAGATGTCGTTGCGGGCTTCGTCCCACGTCTCGTCCTTGCCGGCTGTAATCCGGAGAAGCTGCTTCGCGTGGTTCCACTCGTACAGCGCGCGAGACTCGTCGACGCCTTCGTAGCACTGCAACCGCACCAGCCGGGAGCCGCTCGCCTGCGCGACAGCCTTCGCCAGCTCGGTCTTGCCGACCCCCGCGGGGCCCTCGATCAGCAACGGCTTGCCGAGGGCGTCCGCGAGGAACACCGTGGTGGCGACGGCCGCCGAAGCCAGGTAGCCGGTGTCGGCGAGCTTCGCCGTCACGTCTTCGACGGATGTGAAGTACCCGGTCCCAGCCACGCGGCCTCCCAGCTCGATCGCCTACCCGGCCGACTCTACGTCGCGGATCCGCTTGGGCAGCAGGAACCCGACCGCGAAGGTGAGCATCACCATCACAGCGACCACCCAGAACGTCCGCTGGGCGGCGTCGGCCGGGTCGGTGGTCCCGGCGTCGAAGAACACCGTGCCCAGCAGCGCCATCCCCAGCGCGCCGCCGACCTGCTGGAGCGAGGTCAGCGCACCCGACGCCGATCCGGCCTCCGACGGTTCCACTCCGGACAGCGCGATCTCGAAGTACGGCCCCATGATCAGCCCGGATCCGATCCCGACCACCAGCAACGCCGGGGCGAGCTGCCACGGGCCGGTCTCCGGGCCGAGGATCAGCAGCAGAGCCACCACTCCGGCGGCCATGATCAGCGCGCCGATGTGCAGCACCTTGCGGCCGTGTTTGCGCACCACCTGCACCAGGCCCATCCCGACGATCATGCCCAGCGACATCGGCACCCCGGACAGTCCGGCCTTGAGCGGTGAGAAACCGAGTCCGAGCTGCAAGTACAGCGCGAACACGAAGCCGAAGCCGGAGAACGCCGCGAAGTAGATCGTGCCGGTCGCCATCCCGGCGAGGAAGCTGCGCTTGCGGAACAGGCCGGGCTCGATCAGCGGGTCACCGCCGCGACGGCTCTTGCGCTTCTCGAACCAGGCGAACACCCCGAACACCACGACCGCGGCGGCCATCATCGCGAAAATCCACAGCGGCCAGCCGTATTCACGCCCCTGGACGAGCGGGAAGACGATCAGCAGCGCACCGGTGGTGGCGAGCAGCGCGCCGGGGATGTCGAGCTTGAGCGAACCGCCGGGACGCGACTCGGGCAGGAACTTCAGCGCGGCGGCCACGGCAAGCGCGCCGATCGGGAGGTTGATCAGAAAGATCATCCGCCAGCCGGTGCCGAAGAGGTCGGCGTCCACCAGCCAGCCCGCGAGGATCGGGCCGCCGACCGCGGCGAGCCCCATCACCGGCCCGAACATGCCGAACGCGGACTGCAGTTCCTTGCCCGCGAACATCTCCTTCATCATGCCGAGGCCCTGCGGGACCATCGCGGCACCGAACAGACCCTGCACCACCCGCGCGGCGATGATCATCTCGGGGCTCACCGAGACCGCGCAGAGCAGCGAACCGGCGACGAAGCCGATCGCGCCGATCAGGAACATGCGCTTGCGGCCGAAGATGTCGCCGAGCCGTCCGCCGGTGAGCAGGCCGGACACCATCGCGAGGGTGTAGGCGACGCCGAGCCACTGGATCATCGCCGTACCGCCGCCGAGCGAGGCCCGCATGACCGGCCCCGCGATGCTCGTGACCGTCATGTCGAGCAGTTCCATCACCGAGCCGGTCAAGATCACGAACAGCGCGGGCCAGCGCCAGCGGTACTGCTTCTCCGTGAGGGCGTTTTCCGAGGTCACGCCGCTCGGGGTGTCCAGTGTCATCGTCATGGGGACAACGCTAAAGTCAATTCCGGCCACTTTCTGACCGGAATCGGAGCGAACCTGGATTCATGGCGAATACGAGTGCGCGGATGCTGCGGCTGCTGTCCCTTCTGCAGACACACCGCTTCTGGACCGGGATCGAACTGAGCGACAAGCTCGAGGTGAGTGAGCGGACGCTGCGGCGTGACGTCGAGCGGCTCCGCGAGCTGGGCTATCCGGTCAACGCGAGCCGCGGCGTCGCGGGCGGCTACCAGCTGAGGTCGGGCACGGTCATGCCGCCGCTGCTGCTGGACGACGAGGAGGCCGTGGCGATCGCGGTCGGCCTGCGGACGGCGGCGGGCGGTTCGGTGGAGGGCATCGAGGAGACGTCGGTCCGGGCGCTGACGAAGGTCGTCCAGGTGATGCCGCCCCGGCTGCGCAGGCGTGTCGACGCGCTCCAGGCGTACGCGACACCGGCCGCCGTCACCGGTCCCCGGGTCAGCGCCGCCGGCCTGACGGTGATCGCGCAGGCGTGCCGGGACGACGAGCGGCTGAAGTTCGGCTACGCGGCCCGTGACGGCGAGGAGTCCGCGCGGCTGGTCGAGCCGCACCGGCTCGTCTCGCTCGGACGGCGCTGGTACCTGGTGGCGTGGGACCTCGACAGGGTGGACTGGCGCACCTTCCGCGTCGACAGACTCAGCGACCCGCGCACCACCGGCGCCCGCTACCGGCCGCGCGAGATCCCCGGCGGGGACGCGGTCAAGTTCGTCGAGGCCCAGATCAAGGCCAGGCCGACCACGCACACGCTGGTCGTCCGCGTCGAGGCGCCGAAAGCGCGGGTCGAGGCGGCGGTGCGGTACGTCGGCGGCATGCTCGAAGCGATCGACGAGACGTCCTGCCTGCTGAAGATGAACGTCGACACCTTCGACTGGCCCGTGCTGATCCTCGCCGCCATCGGGGCGCCTTTCGAGGTCGAGAGCCCTTGCGCGTTCAAAGATCACCTCGGCGCCCTCGCCACCCTCTTCTCCCGCGCCTCCGGCGGCTAGCATCGGGCCCGTGAGCACCTATGTCGCGGCCGAGGGCCGATACGAGAGCATCCCCTACCGCCGCACCGGGCGCAGCGGCCTGAAGCTGCCCGCGATCTCGCTGGGCCTGTGGCACAACTTCGGGAACGACAAACCGCTGGGCACGCAGCGGGACATCGCGCGGCGCGCGTTCGACCTGGGCATCACCCATTTCGACCTCGCCAACAACTACGGCCCGCCCTACGGTTCGGCCGAGGAGAACTTCGGCAGGCTGCTGGCCTCGGACTTCAAGCCGTACCGCGACGAGCTGGTCGTTTCGACGAAGGCGGGCTACGACATGTGGCCGGGCCCGTACGGCGAATGGGGCTCGCGCAAGTACCTGCTGTCCTCTTTGGACCAGTCGCTCGGCCGGATGGGCCTGGACTACGTCGACATCTTCTACTCGCACCGCTTCGACCCCGAGACGCCGCTCGAAGAGACCGTCGGCGCGCTCGACACCGCCGTCCGCTCCGGACGCGCGCTGTACGTCGGCATCTCGTCGTACTCGTCGGAGAAGACCGCCGAGGCCGCGAGGCTCCTGCGGGAGCTGGGCACGCCGCTGCTGATCCACCAGCCGTCGTACTCGATGTTCAACCGGTGGCTCGAAGGCGACAAGCTGCTCGACACGCTCGAAACCGAAGGCGCGGGCTGCATCGCCTTCTCGCCGTTGGCACAGGGGCTGCTCACCAGCCGCTACCTCGACGGCGTTCCCGACAATTCCCGTGCGGCGCAAGGGAAGTCACTCAACCCGGACACGATCACCGAGAACACCGTCGGCAAGATCCGGGCGCTGAACGAGATCGCGCAGCGCCGTGGCCAGACGCTGGCGCAGCTCGCGCTCGCGTGGGGCCTGCGCGACCCGCGGATGACGTCGGTGCTGATCGGCGCGAGCAGCGTCGCCCAGCTGGAGGACAACGTCGGCGCGCTGAAGAACCTGCACTTCACCAACGAAGAGCTGGCCGAGATCGACCGCTACGCCACCGAAGCCGACATCAACCTGTGGAAGCGGTCGACCGACGGCGTTTGATCGCGCGCAGCACGAGGAAGCCGACGTAGATCGCCGAAAGCAGGAAACCGAACAGGTAGGACAGGACGGAATTGCCGAGGAACATCCCGACGATGACACCCACGATCAGGGTGCCGACGACCAGGATGAGCATCGCGCCGGCCACCCAGCCGAGCACGCTCGCCGGTGTCCAGACGGGCTTCGGTTCGGTTTCACGCTCCATCCGCCCAGTGTGGCCGCCACGTTCGGGGACAGGTCCCGAAAACGCGTTGCCCCATCCGGCTGCGGGACAGAGACTGCGGACATGACGTTCGAGGAGCTGCTCGCCGAAGGAGAGGCCGTCCCGGTCGAAGGCTGGGACTTCTCCTGGTTCGAAGGCCGGGCCACGGAGGAACGGCCGCCGTGGGGCTACTCGCGGCTGCTCGGCGAACGGATGGCGGCGGCTTCGGCGGGGCTGGACCTGCAGACCGGCGGCGGAGAGGTGCTCGCGGGTATCCCGAAACCGCCGCCGGTCCTCGCCGCCACCGAAGGCTGGCCGCCCAACGTCGCGGTGGCGCGGAAAACCCTCGCGCCCCTGGGCGGCGAAGTGGTCGAGGCGGAGCACGACGCGCCTTTGCCCTTTCCCGACGAATCCTTCGACGTGGTGAGCAGCCGCCATCCGATCGAGAACCCGTGGCGGGAGATCGCCCGCGTTCTGCGTCCGGGCGGATCCTTTCTGTCGCAACAGATCAGCGCCGGCACCGTCCGCGAGCTGAAGGAGTTCTTCATCGGCCCGCAGGACTACGGCGACTGGACGCCGGAAGTGCTGCGCGCCGAGGCGGAGGCCGTCGGGCTGCGGGTGGACCGGCTCGAACCGGCGAAACTGCGGATGGAGTTCTTCGACCTCGCCGCGGTCGTCCACTTCCTCCGGAAGGTGATCTGGATCGTGCCGGGGTTCGAAGTGGGCAAGTACCGCGACAGGCTCGCGGAACTCCATCGGATGATCGAGACCGATGGGATGTTCGTCGCGCATTCGCGGCGGGTGCTCGTGGAGGCCGTCAAGCCCGGCGACACGTTCGAGTGATTACCGGCTCGATGTTGCGATTTTCGATATTACGGAACACGTTTCGCAAGTCCTTAAATTGTTGTCACGCCATCGCGCGATTTACACCGAAATATCTTCACCAGACCACATTCAACCAGCAGCGTCGGGCTACGTGATCAATCGAACGCACTCGATGATTTTCGCGGCTTTCGCTCTCGCCCCGCTCCTTCTCACGCCGGGAGCTGCCGCCGCTACAACAGAAGCCACTCACACCGTTACCTTCACCGGCCTCATCGGCAACGCGACTCCCGCGCCGCACTGCGAGCTCAAAACTGGAAACACCTGCCTACGCACTTCAGGAGCCAAGAAAGTTGTCGGCTTCAAGCCGAAAATAACCTGCGCCGAGATCATGGACACCATCTCCTTGACCGGCCAGATGTACGCCGTTGTCGGCGGAACGACAACCGCATACGGTGATGCTCCGACCTCGACTAACGCCGGCCAGGTCTCCGTCGAGAACAAGCAGATCGGATACAACCGCGACGGCACCGGGAACACGGCCTGGTTCGGCAGGGCTTCAGTGAACGCGGTCTGGCGCGGCATTCCCCAAGCCGCGGTCGTGGACAGCCCGACGGCAACTCTTCCGTGCGGGGTATGACATCCTCCCGCAATGAAGGTGACCGACGGATACACGGGATCCGGGAACGTCGTCAGCACCGGCACGCCCAGCTACCTGGTCGAATTCTGGCGCGCCATCGCCGACGACACCGGGCAGGACACTTGGGACGCCGTGGAACACGAACTCACCGAATGCGACGTCCACGACGCACTGCGCTGGGCGCACGAGAACGCGCCCTCCGGCGGGACCGTCCACACCGTGATCTACGCCTGCTACCGGCAACCGGCGGGCTCCCCCGAATCCGACGTCCACCTCCTGCTGGCCGGCTCCGACCCGAGCACGACACCCACCTCGACCACCACGCTCACCTGGCCGACCGCCTGAACTGCTACACGTTCGGGTGATCACCGGCGCGAGATCTTGAGTGGACGCGCTCGTGGGTGCGATACCTGCGGGCGTGTCCAGCTCCGCACCGCGCCAGCTGGCGCTCACCTCCGCCGCCCAGATCCTTGCCATGGGGTTGTGGTTCTCCGCGTCGAGCGTCGTCCCCGCCCTCCGCGCGGAATGGGCGCTCTCCACCCAGGGCACCGTCCTGCTCACCGCTTCGGTGCAGGTCGGCTTCGCGGTGGGAGCGCTGGTGTCGGCCGTCGCCAACCTCGCGGACCGGCTCCGGCCCGAGCGGCTGCTGGCCGCGAGCGCCGCGACGGGCGCCGTGCTGACGTTGCTCTTTCCGTTGTGCGGCAACCAGTTCTGGCTCGCGGTGGCGCTGCGGTTCGGCACCGGGGTGGCGCTGGCCGGGGTCTATCCGGTCGGGATGAAGATCGTCGTCTCGTGGTTCCCGAACAGCCGGGGTCTCGCGCTCGGTGTGCTGCTGGCCGTGCTCTTCGTCCGCGTCGGCCCGGCCGCCCGGCGCTCGCCGCCGTGGGAGCCGAGATATCTGCTCACGATGGCGCGCGATCGGCGCCAGCGGCTGATCGCGTTCGGCTACTTCGGCCACATGTGGGAGCTCTACGCGTTCTGGACCTGGATCCCGGCCTACGCGGCCGCCGCGTCGAAGACTTCGCCGGGCACGGTGAGCCTGCTCGCGTTCACCGTCATCGGTGTCGGCGGGGCGATCGGTTGCCTGCTCGGCGGAGCGCTCTCGGACCGGTTCGGGCGGATCGACGTCGCGCTCGTGGCGCTGGCCGTCAGTGGGGCGTGCTGCCTGGTCTCGGTCTCCGTCTTCGGCGCTCACCCCGTGGTGCTGGGCACGCTGCTGGGCGTGGTCGCCATGGCGCGGCTCAGGTCCCATGACCCGCTCCCAGAGATGTCCCGAGCGCCACGCTTGAGACGTTGAGTGTCCCGGGCGTGGCGCTCGGGACACGAGCACCTAGCGCGGCGGATTCCTCGGTGAGGGCAGATGTGAGGTATCGGGGAACATGTGGAGCGCGCGCAGGGCGGCGCCGAGTTCGGCGATGTCGGCCGGGTCGGTCAGCGAACGGCCCAGTTCCTCGGAGATCCGCTTCAACCGGTGCCGGATCGTGTTGGGGTGGCAGAACATCCGCTCCGACGTCAGTTTCGTCGAGCCCTGGCATTCGAACCACGCCCGCAACGTCAGCAGCAGCACGTTCCGGTCGTCGCCGGGCAGGTCCAGGATCGGCCGCAGCACGTGGTGCGCGAGCTGCACCGACGCCTCCGGCGCGCTGGCGACGAGGCCGGCGAGCGGGGATTCGTTGAACTGCACCATTCCCGTCGTCCCCGGCAGCATGCTGGAGAGCGCGACCCGCGCCAGGTGCAGGGCGCGGGAGGTGTTCCCGAGACCGGTGAACACCGGGCTGACGCCGATCCGGCCGATCTGGTCTTCCCGCAGCAGCTCGATGATCACTTGGGACGCCGACGGGTCCCGCATGGACACGACGCCGACCTGCAGGTCGGGGGTGAGCCGCCAGGCGGACGCGTGATGCCGGTCGCGGAGCCGGTTTTCTATCTGGGGCAACGGTTCGTGCCCGACGCGCGGGGTCTCCGCCGCGACGACGACGTAGGTCCCGTCGAGCGAGAGTTCCAGCACGCGCGCGATGTCCCACAGCGTGCCTTCGGTGGCCGCGCCGCCGGCGAACAGCGCCTCGACCAACGCGGAACGCCTGCTTTGGTGCGCCAGCATGACTTCGGCGGTGGTGTCGCGGTAGGTCGTCGTCAGCGCTTCGGCGTAGTCGTCGATCAGCGCCCAGATCGCCGACGTCGCGGCGACGAGGCCGCGGAGGTCCTGCTGCTCACCCGAAGCGGTCAGTTCGACGAACCGGTTCCACACCTCGGTGAGCCCGATCCGGTACGCCCGTAGGAGTTCCGGCAGCGGCGCGCCCTGCAACGCCCGTGCGCGGCCGGTCGCCCGCGCCTGCGCGAGGTCGGGTTCCCCGGTACCGCGCAGGGTCCGCATGACGTATTCGAGGTTGTTCCGCACCGAAGTCCGCAGTTCGGCGAGGGTGACGAACTGCGCGTCGTGGTACACCGGCATTTCCGCGCGGATCTGCTCGACGGTGGTCTCGATGACGCCGGGCAGCTGCTTTTCGACCTCGACGGCCAGCTCGGCGACGATGACGGCCGAGCCTTCGCGGAGCACGGTTCGGTAGTGCATGGACGTCCTCCGGGCAGGGACACCTCGTCGAGCCCCTGGGGACGTCATCTAACACGACTCACCCGGAAGTGGCCTGTCGAAGCCACATGGGCCCGCCGGTGCGGTGAAAAATCGGGATTCTCACCGCACCGGCGGAATTTCACATCTTCGCGGCCGCGCTCTTGATGGCTTCGCGGATCCGGAAGTAGGTACCACACCGGCAGACGTTCTGGATCGCGTCGATCTCGGCGTCCGTCGGGTTCTTCGTCTTCTTCAGCAGCGCCACCGCGGCCATGATCTGCCCCGGCTGACAGTAGCCGCACTGCGCGACGTCCTGCTCCAGCCAGGCCTCCTGCACCGGGTGCAGGTCCTCACCGTCGGCGAGGCCTTCGATGGTGGTGATGTCCTTGCCCGAGCAGTCGGACACCGGCGTCACGCACGGGTTGAAGGCCTCACCGTCGAGGTGGCTGGTGCAGGCCTTGCAGACGTTGATCCCGCAGCCGTACTTCGGGCCGCGGACGCCGAGCTTGTCCCGCAGCGCCCACAGCGTGGGCAGATCCGCGGGCGCGTCGACGGTGACGGTCTTCCCGTTCACCGTGAAGGTGTAATTGGGCATCGGAACTCCTTGACGGGGAAGGAAAGTCAGCGGGGGAAGGGTTCGAAGTCGACCGGGAAGTTGATCGGGAAGCTGCGCGGTTTGATCCCGGTGGCCCGCGCGTAGGCGTTCCCGATCGCGCCGACCGGCGCGGGCACGCCGAGTTCCCCGGCGCCGCCGATCTCGCCCGTCTCCGGCATCACGTGCACTTTGACGTCCATCGGCGAGTTCTTCTGCCGCGCGTAGTGGAACTGCGAGTAGCTGCCCTCCAGCGGGAGCCCCTTGTCGATGTGCAGTCCCGCCGTCAGCGTCGTGGAGATACCGTCGGTCAGGCCGCCGAGCATCTGCGCCTCGATCCCGCGCGGGTTGATCGGCTTGCCGACGTCGACGGCGATGGTCGCCTTGGTGACACGCGGGTTCTTCGGGTCGCGGGCGTCCATTTCGACCAGGCAGGCGGTGTACGACTTGTACTCGCCGTGCACGGCGACACCCTGCGCGAAGCCCTTGGGCATCTTCTTGCCCCACTCGCCGAGTTCGGCGACCTTGTCCAGCACGGCGCGCTGCCGGTCGTTCTTGATGAACTCGCGCCGGAACGCCACCGGGTCCTTGCCGAGCTTCGCGGCGATCTCGTCGACCATGATCTCTTCCGCGCCGCGGGTGCTCGACGAGTACACCGACCGCCAGGCGCCGGTGTGGAAGTCCACCGGGACTTCGTTGAGCAGCTGCGTGGTGACGCCGAAGTTGTACGGCGACTTCACCGTCAGCAGGAACACCGTCTGCGCGAAGCTCAGGTTCCCGCCGACAGGCAGTTGCGCGGCGAAGGCGGTGAGGACCTCGCCGAGCCCGTGGCCCCAGTCGGTCTCGACGCTGGCGACCCGGTGTTCGAAGGTCAGGACCTGGCCCAGCGCGAAGGTGGCGCGGATCTTGTGGTGGCTCGCGGCGCGGGCGCGGCCGTGGCGCATGTCGTCGACGCGGCTCCACATCAGCCGCACCGGCCGCTTCATCGCCTTCGAGATCCGCGCGGCTTCGATCGCGCCGTCGGAGAACAGGCGACGGCCGAACGAGCCGCCCGCCTGCTGGACGTGCACGATGACCTTGTTGGCGGGCAGGCCGAGTTCCGCCGCGATGTTCTGCTTGGCGAGGATTGGGACCTTCATTCCCGACCAGATGGTCGCGCCGTCCTCGCGGACGTCGGCGACCGCCGAGTTGGTCTCCAGCGGCGCGTGGCTCGCGAAGGCGAAGTCGAACTCGCCGTCGACGTACTGGGTCAGCAGCGGCGGCACGACGAACGGCAGCGCCGCGGCCTGCAGCTTCTTCTTGATCGTCGCGTTGTTCTCGCCGTCGACGGTGCCGCTGTTCCAGGTGACGTCGAGGGCGTTCTTGCCGTCGAGCGCCTGGCCGAAGGTCTCGGCCAGCACCGCGACCCCGGTCTTGATGACGGCGATGTCGAGGATGCCCGGCATCGCGCGGACGGCGGCCTCGTTGTTGACCTTCTTGACCGTGCCGTTGATCGTCGGCGGGCGCCGGACCATGGCCGGCTTCGCACCGGGGATGTCCAGGTCGAGCGTGTACTTCAGCTGCCCGGTGACCATCGCGCGGGCGTCCTTGCGCGATTGCGGCGTGCCGACCAGCTGGTGCGAGGACTCGGCTTTCGGGGTCGCGGTGAGCTTGCCGAGGTCGGCGCGGGCGGCGGGCCGGGACAGCGCGCCGTAGTCCATCCGGCGGCCGTCGGGCGCGATCACCGCGCCATCCCTTGTGGACAGCCGATCGGCCTTGGCACCCCACTGCTTCGCGGCCGTGGCGACCAGGCGGGCCCGAGCGGCGGCGGCCGCGGTCCGCACCGGGGTGTAGAGCGAACGCATCGTGTTCGAGCCGCCGGTCAGCTGGTTGAACAGCAGTTCCGGGCGGGCGTCGGAGAGCACGACGTCGACGCGGTCGAGCGACAGGTCCAGCTCCTCGGCGACCAGCATCGCGTTCGCCGTCGTGATGCCCTGCCCGACCTCGGTCCGCGGCAGTTCCAGCCGCACCCGGCCGTCTTCGCGGACTTCGAGCACGAGCAGACCGGCGGTGGGGGCGTTCGAAAGGATCAGGACATCGCCGAGGTCGAGGATCTCGGCCGGGCCGGGCAGGGTCGGGATGACGGCTTCGGCCTCTTCGGGCGCGACGGTGTCGATACCGATCTTCGTGGCGATCGTGAGGGTGGGCGCCGCGACGAGGAAGGTCAGGAACCGGCGGCGGCCGACGCCGCCGGGGTCCTGACCCTCAGCTGTGGTGGGACTGGCCATCGGGAAGATCCCTTCGAGAGCGCGCGGTGAAGGCGGGGACCCTCGCGCGGCCTGGGGTTGGATGGCGACACGCTAGGCATCGGCATTCGGCCTAGTCAACGCGGAGTAGTCGTGTCAGCCCATCTGTGTGACGAGGTGACAGCGAAGGGCCCCGAATGTGTGACGCGCCACAGCCGGGGTCAGATGGAGTCGCGCTCCCGGCCCGCTTCGAGCAGGTCTTCGCGGGCGCGGGCGATCCGGGAACGCACGGTGCCGACCGGGCAGCCGCAGATCTCTGCGGCCTCGGCGTAGGAAAGCCCCAGCACCTGGGTGAGGACGAGGACTTCGCGCCGCTCCGGGTCGAGTCCGTCGAGCAGCATCCGCAGCTCCACGAGGTCTTCGAAGCCCGCGACACCTTCCGCCTGACGAGCGCCGCGACGCTCGGCGGTGGCTTCCCAGTCGACGTCGGCGAGTTTCGGACGGGCCGAAGCCGCCCGGATGCGGTCGACGACCACGCGGCGCGCGATCGACAGGAGCCAGGTCCGCGAGGACGACCGGCCGGCGAACCGGCGCAGGCTGCCGAACGCGCGCAGGTACGTCTCCTGGGTGAGATCGTCGGCTGCGCCGACGTCGGCGAGGTGCGCGACGAAGCGCCAGACATCGGCCTGAGTGGCACGCACCCAGTCCTCGAGCGCCCGCCGGTCGCCGCGGGCTGCGGCGAGAGCGAGCCCGGTCACCCGCTCGTCGTCGTGGTTGCGCGCCCCGGCCATACGAGAAACGTAGCAGCGTCCCGGGAACCGGGGCAGGCCCGCGCCCGACAAGTGAGACGTGAAGTGCGAGACCTGCCGCGAGGCCCTGTCGGCCCGGCTCGACGGCGAAACCGAACCCGCCCCGCCCGAGGTGGTCGACCGGCACGTGACCGGCTGCGCCGCCTGCCGGTCGTGGCTCGCGCGCGCCGAGCGGCTGCACCGGACGATGCTGTTGCGCCCGGCTCCCCCGGTCCCGGACCTCACCGCCGTCATCCTGGAACGCACCCCCGCCCCGCCGAGCGAGGGCTGGCCCGCCAGGATCGCCCTCGCCGTGGTCGCGATCGCGCAGCTCGGCCTCGCCTTCGCCCAGCTGCTGGGCGTCGAAGACCACACCGCGGGCCACGGCACGGAATCCCTGATCGGGCACCTTTCCCATGAGAGCAGCGCCTGGAACCTCGCCGTCGGCCTCGGGCTCGGCTGGGCGGCCTTCCGCACGAAGGCCGCGGCCGGGCAGCTGCCGGCGCTGACCGGTTTCGTCGCGCTGCTCCTGGCCTTGTCGGCGGGCGACCTCGTCACGGGCCAGGTCACCGCCGGGCGCGTGCTCACCCACGGCCTGGTCGTCGCGGGAGTGCTGTTGCTGTACGTGGTCAATCGGCAGCACCGCCTGCGCGACCGCCCGAGCCCCGCGACGACGGCCGACACCTCGGACGGCTACCCCACTGAAGCGGGCCACGAGACCGGCGAAGCCCCCGAGCGGCCCCGCCAGCACAGGGGTTTCCGGCGTCCGGCGAGCCGTCACGTCGCCTGACCCGGACTTCACCGACTTGGTCCAGCTTGGTCTAGACCATTGCCGGTCACTGGGAGCACGTGCCCGGATACCGGGTGATTCACCGGATTTCACGCGCGGCGTGCGCGGATCGCGGCCTGAGCACGGTTATCGTCGCCAGGGAGCCACCGAATGTAAACCTTCTTGCCCTTTTCGGGCCGGACCCGGATAACTTTGGTGGGGACACCTTGGTTCGACAGGAGGCGAAGCTCGTGGTTGGCGCAGAAAGTCCGCCCGTCGGCACCCCCGCCGGGATGCGGAAGATCAATCAGCGCGCCGTGCTGGACCTCCTGCGCCGCAGCGGCCCCGCCACGCGGCCGCAAGTCGCCAAGGACACCGGTCTCTCGAAACCCACGGTGAGCCAAGCGTTATTGGCCCTCGAAGCGGCCGGGCTCGCCAGGGCGACCGGGCACACCTCGACCGGCACCGGCCGGTCCGCCGTCCTCTACGAAGCGGACCCCACGGCCGGATACGTCCTGGGTGTCGACATCGGACGCGAGCACCTCCGCGTCGCCGTCTCGGACCTCGGCCACACCGTGGTCGCCCGCCGTGACGAGCGGAACACCTCGCGTTCGGGCACCGCGCTCGTCAGCGCCGTGGGCGCCCTCGCGGCGGCGACAGTGCGCGAAGCGGGACTGAGCCAGGCCGACATCGTCGTGCGCGTCCTCGGCTCCCCCGGCGTCGCGGATCCGGGCAAACGCTGCTTCCGGCACGCGCCGAACCTGCCCGGCTGGGGCAAGGCCGGCCTGCTCGACGAACTCGAAGGCGTCCTCGGCCCGGACCTCATGGTCGAGAACGACGCGAACCTCACCGCCGTCGGCGAATGGGAACGCGGTGCCGCGCGCGGCGCGTCCGTGTTCGGCTGCATCACCATCGGCACCGGCGTCGGCATGGGCGTGATGGTCAACGGCCAGGTCTTCCGCGGCGCGACGGGCGCGGCGGGCGAAATCGGCTACCTGCCCTACGGCCAATCGCACGCGGCGGGCGAGGGCGAAGACGCCCCGCCGGTCCGCGGCCACCTCGAAGAGGCGACGGCGGCACAGTCCGTCGTCCGCGGCGCGCGCGAACTCGGCCTCGGCACGGCGAAATCGGCCCGCGAAGTCTTCCGGCTCGCCCGCGACGGCGACGAACTCGCCATGCGCGCCGTCGAGGCGGAGGCGGACAGACTCGCGTACACGGTGGCTTCGGTGGCGGCCGTGATCGACCCCGAACTGATCGTGCTCGGCGGCGGTATCGGCACCGCGGCCGATCTGCTGCTCGACCCGATCGACCGCGCCCTGCGGTCGTTCACCCCGCTCGTCCCGTCGGTCGTCCAGGGCGAACTCGGTGACGACGGCGTGCTGACCGGCGCGATCAGCGTCGGGTTGCGCGCCGCCGAGGGCCTGGTCTTCGAGCGCAAGGTGGGCGCGGCCTGAACGGCGCGCCTTGAGCCATTCCCTCCGCGGTAATCGACGGCGTCGAACCGTCGCGGAACGATGGCTCCCATGACCACAGCCAAGAAGATCGTCCTCGACTGCTTCGAGAACATGTTCGTACACAAGGACTTCGACGCCGCGAGCACGAACGTGCATCCGGATTTCGTCACCCACAGCCCGGGTTTCCCGTCCGGCCGCGAGGCTTTCGCCGAAGCGATGCGGAATTCGCCGATGGCAGGCGCGGACGTCGCCGTCAAACGTGTGATCGCCGACGACGAGCACGTCGTCGTGCACCTGCACGTCGTCCGGCCGGGTGAGGAACTCGGCGCGGCCGTCGTCGACATCGTCCGCGTGGAGGACGGGCTCATCGTGGAGCACTGGGACGTCAAGCAGCCGGTGCCGCCCGGCGCCGAGATGTTCTAGGGCTTGATGATCAGGCAGGTGCTCGACGCGGTCGCGAGTACCTTGCCCTGCGGGTCGCGGATGTCGCCCTCGGCGAACGCGACCCGCGAACCGGCCTTCACGATCCAGCCGTGCGCGCGGATCTCCCCCATCGAACCGGAAATCGCGCGCAGGAAGTTCACCTTCAACTCGACCGAGGTGTACCCGACCCCGGCGGGCAGGGTCGAGTGCACCGCGCATGCCACCGCCGAGTCCAGCAGGGTCGCCGCGACACCGCCGTGCACGGTCCCGATCGGGTTGTACAGCGACTCGTCCGGCGTCGCGGCCAGCACGACGTCGCCCTCGGCCACGCTCACCCAGCGCATGCCGAAATGCGCCGAGATCGGCGCCGGCGGGATCCGCCCCTCCGCGATACCGGTCAGGTAGTCGAGCCCGGACAGCTCGCGGCCGAGCCGGGCGGTGGGCAGCGGATCCTGCCAGGTCACGGTCTTCTGCCTGGTCTCCGCGGTGGCGTCGACGGTCATACCTGCCTCCCAAGACGGTCGTCCTAGACTTTCCTAAGACGATCGTCCTAGTCAAGGGCTATGCTCGTGGACGTGTCCGACACCACCACCCGCGAGCGGATGATCTCGACCGCGATGACGCTCTTCCGCCGCGAGGGCTACCAGGCCACGTCGTGGCGGCGGCTGGTCGAACAGGCCGGGACGCCGTGGGGGTCGGCGTACCACCACTTTCCCGGCGGCAAGGAGCAGCTGGCCGTCGCCGCGATCGAACTCGGCACCACCGTCGTGGCGAAGACGGTCCGCCGCGCTTTCGAGCGCAACGAGACCGTCGAGGACGCCGTGAGCTGGTGGTACCGCAAGGCGGGCGAGGCGCTGGCCGCCGACGACTACCGCGGCGGCTGCCCGCTCGCCACGATCACGCTGGAGATGGCGCACGCCTCGCCCGCGATCACCAAGGCGTGCCAGGACGCTTTCGCCGCCTGGCACCGGCTGCTGGTGGAACTGCTCACCGGCCACGGCGCCCAAGACGCCGAAGACCTCGCGACGGCCATCGTGAACAACCTCGAAGGCGCCCTGCTGGTCAGCCGGATCCGCCGGTCACCCGATCCGCTGGACCGGGCCGCGCGGCACGTCGCACTCGTGATCCGCGCGAGTACCGGCGAGCGCGGGTAGCGTGGCCAGACATGATCGGTCTGCCCGACACCATCACGGCCTGCCTCTTCGACCTCGACGGCGTACTGACCGGAACCGCGGCCCAGCACCGCGAAGCGTGGAAGCGCACGTTCGACGACTTCCTGCGTTCCCGCGACGGTGACACGTTCTCTCCGTTCACCGACACCGACTACGCGGCTTACGTCGACGGAAGGCCGAGGGCCGACGGAGTCCGCACTTTCCTCACCTCGCGCGGGATCGAACTGCCCGAGGGAAAGCCGGACGACGGCATCGACGCCGCCACCGTCAACGGCGTCGGGAACCGCAAGAACCAGCTCGTGCTGAAGATCATCGACGACGAGGGTGTCACCCCGTATCCGGGTTCCGTGCGCTACCTGGAGGCGGCGAAGGCGGCCGGATTGCGCATCGGCGTGGTCACTTCGTCGGCCAACGGCGCGAAGGTGCTCGACGCCGCCGACCTGACCAGGTTCGTCGAAGCGCGGGTCGACGGGATCGTGCTCGCGGAGAGGGGCTTGCGTGGCAAACCCGCCCCCGACTCGTTCCTCGCCGGTGCCGAGGCGTTCGGTATCGCACCGGAGAACGCGGCCGTCTTCGAGGACGCGCTCGCGGGCGTGCAAGCCGGAAAAGACGGCGGATTCGGTTACGTGGTCGGGGTGAACCGCGCGCACCAGGCGGGCGAACTGCTCGCGCACGGTGCCGACGTCGTGGTGGACGACCTCGCCGAACTCCTGGAGGACCGCAAGTGACCGAATCGTTTCTCCGCGGCTACGAGGTCTCGCCCTGGGAGCTGCGCTGGCACGGCATGGACGTCGACGCGTTGCAGCGCACCGAATCGGCGTTCGCGGTGTCCAACGGGCACATCGGCCTGCGCGGCACGCTGGAGGAGGCCGAACCCCGCGGCCTGCCGGGCACCTATCTCAACGGTTTCTACGAGGAGCACGACCTCCCCTACGCGGAAACCGGCTACGGATACCCGGAAGAAGGACAGACCGTCGTCAACGTGACCGACGGCAAGGTCATCCGGCTGCTGGTCGAGGACGAACCGCTCGACATGCGATACGGGCAGGCGACGGACCACGATCGCGTCCTCGACTTCCGGAAGGGCACCCTCGCGCGCGACACCGTGTGGTCCTCGCCGACCGGGCGCCGGGTCAGGGTGAGGACCGAACGCCTGGTCTCCTTCACCCAGCGCGCCGTCGCCGCGATCCGGTACGAGGTCGAACCGCTCGACGACGAGCTCCAGCTGGTGGTGCAGTCGGATCTGCTGGCGAACGAACCGGTCGAGTCCGACACGCGTGATCCGCGGGTCGCGGCGGCACTGGAGTCGCCGCTGGTCGGGGAATACCACCATGCTGAGGCCTACCACGCCGTCCTGGTGCACCAGACCCGCCGATCCGGGTTGCGGATGGCCGCCGCGATGGACCACAAGATCGACGTCTCCGACGGTGTCCGCACGCATATCGGGGCCGAGGAGGATCTGGCGCGGCTCACCATCGCCGTCGACGTGCCGAAGGGCGGACGGCTGCGGATCACCAAGTTCCTCGCCTACGGCTGGTCCGCGCAACGTTCGGTGCCCGCCGTGCGCGCCCAGGTCGAGGCCGCGCTGGCCGGGGCCCGGCAGACCGGCTGGAAGGGCCTGCTCGCCGAACAGAAGCAGTTCCTCGACGACTTCTGGGAGACCTCGGACATCGAGATCGACGGTGATCCGGAACTGCAGCAAGCGGTACGGTTCGCGCTCTTCCACCTGTTGCAGGCCGGAGCCCGCGGTGAGACGAGGGCCTTGGCGGGCAAGGGATTGACCGGCCCGGGGTACGACGGGCACGCGTTCTGGGACACCGAGACCTTCGTCCTGCCCGCGCTCACCTACAGCATGCCGGACGCCGCCAGGGACGCACTGCGCTGGCGGCACTCCACTTTGGACAAAGCACGGGAAAGGGCGACACAGCTGGGTTTGCGCGGTGCGGCGTTCCCCTGGCGATCCATCAACGGCGCGGAATGCTCGGCGTACTGGCCGGCTGGCACGGCCGCGTTCCACGTCAGCGCCGACATCTCGGACGCCGTCGTGCGCTATCTCAACGCCACCGGCGACGACGAGTTCATGCGGACCTGCGGCGCGGAACTGCTCCTCGAAACCGCGCGGATGTGGCTGTCACTGGGGCATTTCGACCGGCGCGGCCGGTTCCGGATCGACGGCGTCACCGGACCGGACGAGTACTCCGCGGTGGCGGACAACAACGTCTACACGAACCTGATGGCTCGCCGGAACCTGTTCTACGCAGCCGAAATCTGCGGAGCGCACGCGGACGTGGCGGCCGCGTTCGAGGTCACCGAGGACGAGGTCGCGCTGTGGCGTAAGGCGGCCGACGCGATGCTGGTGCCCTACGACGAGGATCTCGGCGTCCACCCTCAGTCCGAAGGATTCCTCGAGCACGACGAGTGGGATTTCGAGGCCACGGAACCGGATTTCTACCCGCTGCTGCTGAACTTCCCGTACTTCGACCTGTACCGCAAGCAGGTGGTCAAGCAGGCCGACCTGGTGCTCGCGCTGCACCTGTGCGGCGATTCCTTCACCCCGGAAGAGAAGGCGCGCGACTTCGCCTACTACGAGGCACGGACGGTGCGGGATTCCTCGCTGTCGGCGGGAACGCAGGCCGTGGTCGCGGCCGAGGTCGGGCATCTCGACCTGGCCTACGACTACCTCGCCGAGGCGGCACTCACCGACCTGCACGACGTGCACAACAACGTCCGCAACGGCCTGCACCTGGCCTCACTCGCGGGCGCGTGGCAAGGCACCGTCGCCGGGTTCGGCGGCCTGCGTGACCACGGTGGACGGTTGACCTTCGCACCGCGGCTGCCACCGCGACTCCAGCGGATCGCGTTCCGGCTGACCTTCCGCGGCACCCGGTTCCAGGTCGAGTTCGACCGCGAGGCCGCGACGTACCACGTGCTCACCGGGGAACCGCTGGAACTGGCGCACCACGGCGAGACCTTCACGGTGACCTCCGAGCCGGTGCGGCTGCCGATCCCGGCGCTCGATCCGGGTCCGGCGCCGGTGCAGCCCGCGGGCCGCGCTCCGGTGCGGCGACGGCCGAAGGGCGCCTGACCGGTCACCTGGCGTGCTCAGTCCGGAGGTTCGATCGGCACTTCGCCGCTGCCCGGCACGCCGTCGACCTCTTCGGTGCCGTGCGGGCCCACATCACGGTTGGGCGCGCTCGGCACGTCGGTCTTCGGCTGGATTCCGCGAAGGTCGTCGAGGTCTTCTTCGTCGTCCTGCCCGAAGCTCTTCTTGCTTTCCCTCATATGTCCGGGGTACCCGTTCGCGGCCGGATACGCCAGCTTTCAGGCGGCTTTCGCCGGTTTTCCGTCCAGCGTGACCAGTCCGTCGAGCATGCCGAGCAGCAGCCCGTCCCGGGTGGACCACGGGCAGATGGCGACCTGGCCCCCGGAAAGCATCAGCAGCGCCTCGGCGACGATCGCGCCCGCGAGTGCCTGATGCGAGCGCTGCCGCGAGATGCCCGGCAGCTCGGCGCGGCTTTTCGCGGGCAGTTTCGCCAGCCGCGGGATCCACGCACGGAGGTCGTCGAGGTGCAGTTCCCGCGCGCGCGACGGCCTGTCGCCGGCCAGCCGGGCGAGTTGCCGCAACACCTTGGAACAGCCGACGGCGCGGTGGTCGCGGATGTGCGGAAGGACGTCCTGCATCGCGTCGCGGACCTCGTCGAGCACGTGCTCCCGCATCGCCCGTACGACCTTGGGCGACGGGCACTCGGTGGCGAACCAGTCCCGCGTCAGGGAGCGGGCCCCGAGCGGCAGTGAATGCGCGAACCCGGCCTCTTCGGCCTCCCCCGCGGCGAGTTCGACTGTCCCGCCGCCGATGTCGAGCACCAGCAACCCGCCGGCCGAAGCGCCGTACCACCGGCGCGCGCCGACGTAGGCCAGTTCGGCCTCGCGGCGGCCGGTGAGGAACCGCAATTTGACCCCGGTGGCCTTGGCGACGTCGCAGACGACCTGCTTCACGTTGGCCGCGTCGCGAATCGACGAGGTGGCGAGCGGGTACACGTCCTCGACGCCGTGCTTGGCGGCCATGGTCATCCCCGCCTCGACGGCGGAAGAGACCGCGTCGATGCCACGCCTGGTCAGGTTCCCGTCATCGTCGAGTTCCCTGTCGAGCCGCAGTCGTGTCTGGTGGCTCAGTACGGGATCGAGCGGCGAACCACCCTTGGCCAGAACCACCAGCCGTGCACTGAACGACCCGACATCCAGGACCGCGGCGGACGGCTCGCCGATCTGCTTGCGCACGCGAGGCACCTCACCTTCGTCGCGAACGTATTCCCCCGAGGTATCGCTTCCACTCCTGATAATGGCGGATTTTCCGGCCGTTCAGGCGTGGTTTACGTTCTCTTTTCACCGGAAGTCCGGTTTTTGATCGCGCAGGGGGTCTACCGACGCAGGTCAAGTATACCGTATCGATACAGGTGAGAGGTTCGACTCCTTCGCGTGGCTAACCAACGAGCTCACGAAGCTTCGAAACCTGGGCGACGCGGGCCTCGCGACCGGGCAGCATCGGGTTGACCACGAGCGTGGTCGCGCCGGCCTCACGGAAGGCGGCCAGCCGCTCCTTGACATACCCGTCGGGGCCGATCAGCGAGATCGCCTGGATCAGCTCCTTCGGCACCGCCGCGGCGGCCTCGTCCTTCTTCCCGTCCAGGTACAGGTCCTGGATGAGCTTGGCTTCGGCCTCGTAGCCGTACCGCTGGGCGAGGCTGTTGTAGAAGTTCTTGCCGCGGGCGCCCATGCCACCGATGTACAGCGCCAGCATGCCCCGCAGGTGGTCCAGCAGCCCGTCGACGTCGTCACCGATCGCCAGCGCGGTGCCGACGAAGGTGTCCAGCTCACCCAGCGACGGGTCGCGCTTCGCCTTGCCCTCGGCCAGCGACGCGCCCCAGACCTCGGAGGCCTTCTCGGGGTGGAAGAAGATCGGCTCCCAGCCCTCGGCGAGTTCGGCGGTGAGCGCGACGTTCTTCGGGCCGATCGAGGCCAGCAGGATCGGGATCCGCTGACGCACCGGGTGGTTGATCAGCTTCAGCGGCTTGCCGAGGCCCGTGCCCTGCTCCGGCGGCAGCGGGATCGTGTAGTGCGTGCCGGAGTGCACGACCTTCTCCCGCCGCCACACCTGACGGCAGATGTCGATGATCTCGCGGGTGCGGCCGAGCGGCGCGTCGTACTTCACGCCGTGGAAACCCTCGATGACCTGCGGACCGGACGCGCCGATGCCGAGGGTGAACCGGCCGTCGGAGACGAAGTCGAGCCCGGCCGCGGTCATCGCGGTCAGCGTCGGCGTCCGCGTGTAGATCTGGAAGATGCCGGAGGCGATCTGGACCCGCTCGGTCTTCGCCGCGACGTAGCCGAGCTGGCTGACCGCGTCGAACGAGTAGGCCTCGGGGACGAAGACGATGTCCAGGCCGGCCTTCTCCAGCTCGACGATGTCCGCCACGCTCTCGGCGAAACCACCGGCGTAGTTGATCGCGGTCCCGATCCTCATCCGCATCTCCTCGTAAGTTACTGAGCGTTCGCTTAGCGATAGTATGCCCGGTGCAGGGTCGCCGCGAACTCGAGGACGATGCCGCCTTCTTCGTGCATGTGCCGCGCACCCTCGAGGAACCGGCGTCTGAACTCCTCACCGCGCTCGGGCGGCAGCGCCGGGACCATCTCGGCGAGCCCTCGCGGCATCATCCAGTCCCACAGCGCGTCCGGTCCGGACAGTGGCTTGGGCAGCTCGACGGTTTCCCTGGTCACGCCCTCGAAACCGGCCTCGCCGAGCAGGGCGTCCAGCCGGTCGTGGGTCAGCGGGCCGGGCTGATCGGGCGGCGGCTCGGAAACACCCCCTGGAGCGAAGAACTCGATGCTCAGGTCCTGGAACCACCCCAGCCGGCCGACGGACTGCCGTTCCAAGGACAGCGCGACCGTGCCGCCCGGCGCCAGTACCCGCCGGAATTCGGTGAGCGCGGCAAGCGGGTCGTCGAGGACCTGCATCACGAAACCGGCGGTGACCAGGTCGAACGACCCGTCCGCGAACCCCGTCCGGTAGAGGTCTCCCTCGCTCGCGGAGATCTCCGGGTGCTCTTCGGCCAGCCGTCGCATCATCAGCGGCGACGCGTCGATGGCGGTGACGGCACAGCCCTTGGCGAGCGCCGCCCGCGCGACCGCCCCGCGCCCGGCCCCGACGTCGAGCAGCCGGGCGCCGGGCGCGGGATCCGCGAAAGCGACGAGGTCCCTCCCCACGTCGGCGACGTAGAAGAAGATGTCCTCGTAGCGGTCCACGAGCTGGTCGTACTTGGCCTTCGCCTGGGCTGCGGTCACCATCGGGCGAGGGTATTTACGGTCTCCGGCGCGGAGATACCGCTATTTGTGTGCGGACACCCACGCCTTCACCACGTTGTCCAGCACACGCAGCGGCAGGATCCCGTTGCTCAGCACGACCTCGTGGAAGCCCTTGATGTCGAAGCGGTCACCGAGGGCGGCCTCCGCTTCGGCGCGGATCCGCTCGATCTCCAGCCGCCCCACCATGTACGACAGCGCCTGCCCGGGGAAGGCGGCGTAGCGATCGATCTCGGCCTCGATCTCCACCTGGGCCATCGGCGTGTTCTCGGCGAGGTAGTCGACGGCCTGCTGGCGGCTCCAGCCGAGCGCGTGCATCCCGGTGTCGACGACCAGCCGCCCGGCCCGCATCGAATCCTGGGTGAGCATGCCGAACCTGGTCAGGTCGCTGGAGTACAGCCCCATCTCGTCGGCGAGGCGCTCCGAGTAGAGCCCCCAGCCTTCGACGTAGGCGTTGACGTCGGCGTGACCGCGCAGCATCGGCAGGCCCTTGAGCTTGTGCGCGATGCAGATCTGGAAATGGTGCCCCGGAACGGCTTCGTGGAAGGCGATCGCCTCGCTCGTGTGCTTCGGGCGCAGCTCGGCCTCGTAGGTGTTCGCGTAGTAGGTGCCCGGCCGCGAGCCGTCCAGCGCCGGCTCGATGTAGTACGCCAGCGTGCCGCCGGGCGCCTCCGCCGGCGGGACCGGCTCGACCCCGCACCGTTCCTCGGGGATGGCCGAGAACCACTGCGGGGCAACGGCTTCGGCGCGGGTGATGGCGTCACGCGCGGCGTCGAGCAGTTCGTCGCCGTCTCGCCAGCGCAAGGCCGGATCGGTGCGGAGCCGCTCGAAGATCTCGCCGAGATCCTTGGTGTCGAAGATCTTCTCGCCCAGCTCGCGGTACTGGTCGGCCAGTTTCGCGATCATGTCGAGCCCGGTGTCGTGCAGATCCCGCGCGGTGCGCTCGGTGGAGGTGTGCGCCCGGATCAGCGCGGCGTACTTCTCCTGCCCGCCGGGAAGCGCGCAGAGGCCCGGCTCCTTCTCGGTCCTCGCCACGGGACGCAGCTCGGTGGCGAGGAAGTCGCGGTACCGGGTGTAGCCGGGCCGGACGACCTCGGCCAGCAGCCGGTCCCGTTCGGCTTCGTAACCCTCCACGGAAACGGACGCGGTGAGCGCCAGCGGGTCACCCGCCTCGTCACCGAGATAGCGCTCCACGTAAGCGATTCCGCTTTCGACGAGGAAGTCCGGCGGGATCAGCCCTTCGGCCGCCGCCGCCCGCTGCCGCACGATCAGGGCGTCCAGATAGACGCCCATACCGCCCAGCCGCTTCAGATAACCCCGGACCCTCTCCTCGTCGTTCAGCGACAGCACCGCGAGTTCGTTGAGCATGAACAACGCGGGCGAGGCCAGCCCGTCGCTGACCGAGAACTCGTCGGCGCGGGCGTCGACCAAGTCGACCATCGCCCTCGCCTGCTGGATCACGACCTCGCGGGTGACCGCCTCGGCCGCGGAAAGCCCTTCGGTGCCCAAAGCTTCGGCCCGCTCGGCGAGGGCGACCGCCGACGCGCGCTGGTTGGCCGCGGCCTCCGCGCTCGGGTCCGGCATGGTCCCGTGGTCGCCGGGGAGCCCGAGCAGCGAACGCCACAGCGGGAGCTCCTCGAACTTGAGCTCCATCAGCTCTTCGGCGAGACCGTTCGAGGTGTCGCCATGACCGGCGACCCAGTCGCGGACCACGCCGTCCAGCACCGAAAGCGGCAGCGACCCCCCGCCGAGCACGACGTCGTGGAAGGCCTTGATGTCGAACCGGCTGCCCAGGGTGAGCTCGGCTTCGGAGCGGATGCGCTGGATCTCCAGCCGTCCCACCATGTACGACAGCGCCTGGCCGGGGAAGGCGATGTAGCGGTCCACTTCGGACTCGATCTCGACCAGCGCCATCGGCGTGTTCTCGGTGAGGAAGTCGATGGCCTGGCGGCGGCTCCAGCCCAGCGCGTGCAGCCCGGTGTCGACCACCAGGCGTCCGGCGCGCATCGAATCCATCGTCAGCATGCCGAGTTTCGCGACGTCGTCGGAGTACAGGCCCATCTCGTCGGCGAGGCGCTCGGTGTAGAGCCCCCAGCCCTCGGCGTACGCGGTGAAGTCGCCGATGCGGCGCAGCAGGGGGAGTTCGGTGAGGCTCTGCGCGAGGCTCAGCTGGAAGTGGTGGCCGGGGATGGCCTCGTGGAACGCCGTCGCCTCGGCCGCGTGCCGGAAGCGCTCCTCCGCCTTGTGGGTGTTGGCGAAGTAGATCCCCGGCCGGGAGCCGTCGACCGCGGGCCACATGTAGTAGGCGGCGGGCGCGCCGGGCGCGGATTCGGCGGGGACCGGCTCGACCGTCCACGGCTGCGGCGGGATCCGGCCGAACCACTTCGGCGCCTCGGCTTCGGCCCTGGTGATGGCCGCGCGGGCGGAGTCCAGCATCTCCTCGGCGTCGGACCAGCGCAGCGCCGGGTCGGTGCGGAGCTTGGTGAAGATCTCGGCGAGGTCGGCGGTGCCGAAGACACGGGAGCCGTACTCGCGGTACTCGGCGGCGAGGTTCGCGATCACGTCGAGCCCGGTCTGGTGCAGCTCACGCGGGGTTCGGACGGTCGTGGTGTGCATCTCGGCGAGCAGGGCGTAGATGCGCTCGCCGTCGGGCAGCCAGCAGACGCCGGGCTTGTCCTCGGGACGGCCGTGCGGCGCGATCTCCTTCGCGAGCACCTCGCGGTACTCCGCGATCGCGGGCCGGACGACGTCGCGCAGCAGGTCGGCGCGGCGGGTCTCGAAGTCGTCGTCGGGCGCGGGCTGGCGCAGCAGCGGATCGGCCGACGGCTCGGCGAGGTACCGGTCGAGGTACGCGACGGTCGAGTCGACCAGGTACGCGACCGGGACCAGGCCTTTGGCGACGCCGTCGCGATGCCGCTGCGCGGCCTGCCGCAGGTACTCCGGGATCGCGGCGATCCGCCCGAGGTGGGCCTCGGCCTGGGCACCCGTGCCGACCGACATCATCGGCAGCACGGTGAGCACCTCGGCGGCGGGCGAGATGAACAGGTCGCTGACGGTGAACTCGACGAACCGCGAGTCCAGCAGTGCGATCCTCCCCCGCGTCGTCGCGATCAGGACGTCGCGGGTGGTCTTCTCCTCCGCGCTCAGCCCGTCGGTACCGATGGCCTCGGCCCGCTCGGCGAAACCGGCCAGAGTCGCGCGGAAGGCGTCTCCGGCGGCCTCGCTGAGATCGGTGAGCCCGGTCGATTCCGGACGGAAGCCCTGCAAAGCGGGCGTGACCGGCTCGGCGTCGAAGAGGGCTTCGACGAACTCGTCGGCGAGGGCGGAGACTTCGCTCATGTTTCTTCCCCAGGGGTTCGGTGGAGGCGGTGACCCCGACCCTAATGGAGAGCGCGTCCTACCGAAGCGGGGTTTTGCGGCACACGGACGGCCTCTCCCGCGGCGCCGGGGGCGAGACGGTAGCGTTCCCGGACGTGGCCGTGACCGATCCCGTGGACATCCGCCTGCTCGCCGCCCTCGCGGACCTGGGCAAGGCGGCCGTGCACGAACTCGCGGCCAAGGTGGGGATGGATCCGCGCGAAGTCGCGTACCGCCTCGTCGCCCTCTCCGGCAGCGGATTGCCGCTGCTCGTGGGCGTGGAGAGCGACCCGAACGGGTTACGGGCCGCCATCGCCGGCTCGCCCCCCTCGTGGGCACAGCAGCCCCAGCAAGCCCCCCAGCCTCAGCAGCCCCCGCAGCCTCAGCGCCAGCCGGGTCAGGGGTCCGGGCCGTACAACGTCCAGGGCACGCCTTCCGGACCGTACAACGTCCAAGGGACGCCGTCGGGGCCGTACAACGTGCACGGCACGCCGTCGGGCCGGTACCCCGGTCCGCCGTCGGCCCCGGTGCGCCAGCCGATGGCTCCGCCTCAGCAGCGTCCGCCCGCCCCGCCGCAGCAGCAGTTCGCACCCCCGATGGCGCCCGCCGACCCGGTGATGAGCACCTGGGGTGTCCCGCAGACCGCGTCCTGGGCCCGCGGCGACGAGCAGCAGCCCGCGCCGCGGCCGGTCCCGGAGGGCAAGAAGGGCAAGACCGGCGACGTCATGGAGACCCAGGGCCTGGAGGGCGAGCAGCTCACCGTCCAGCTGCTCGAGGTCCAGGACCCGGCGGACTACCTGTTCAGCGCGGCGGGCTACTCGCTGGAAGCCGGGGAACGGTCGGTGGTGGTGCACACCGAGATCACCAACCGCGGGAACATCCCGTTCGTGTCGCTGCCGGACAACTACCTCGAACTGCTCAGCGCGGACGGCAAGCCGATCACGAAGGCGCCGGTCTCCTTGACCTCGCGGCCGCCGCACAAGATCGGCGTCCGGCCGGGCGAGACCCTCGGCGGCCACACCGTCTACGTGCTGCCGGACGCCACCCGCGTGGTCGCCGTGCGCTGGTCGCCGCGGCCGGAACCGGACGAACGCACGCTGACCTGGTCGATCGACGACTAGCGCGTCGCCCGTCCCCGTAGTCAGAGGACTGAACGCGGGACAAGCGGCTAGTTCTCGTCCTGCAGGATCCGCAGCGCGTTGGCCAGGTCGTCCGGGTACTCCGACTCGAACTCGACCCAGCGCCCGTCGGACGGATGCGCGAAACCGAGCGTCTTCGCGTGCAGCCACTGCCGGGAAACGCCGAGCTTGCGCGCGAGCACCGGGTCGGCGCCGTAGGTCAGGTCGCCGACGCACGGGTGCTTGAGCGCCGAGAAGTGCACGCGGATCTGGTGCGTGCGGCCGGTCTCCAGCTTGATGTGGGCCAGCGACGCGGCACGGAAGGCCTCGACGACCTCGTAGTGCGTGACGCTGGGCCGTCCGCCCTGGACGACGGCGAACTTGTAGTCGTGCCGCGGATGCCGGTCGATCGGCGCGTCGATGGTGCCGCGCGTCGGATCCGGGTGACCCTGGACGATGGCGTGGTAGCCCTTGTCGACGGTGCGTTCCTTGAACGCCCGCTTGAGCACGGTGTACGCGTGCTCGCTCTTCGCCACGACCATCACGCCGGTGGTGCCGGCGTCCAGCCGGTGCACGACGCCCTGGCGTTCGGCCGCGCCCGACGTCGCGATCCGCAGCCCGGCGGCGGCGAGACCGGCGACGACGGTCGGCCCGGTCCAGCCGGGGCTCGGGTGCACGGCGACGCCGACCGGCTTCGAGATCACCACGATGTCGTCGTCGTCGTGCAGGATCTTCATGCCCTCGACGGGTTCCGCGATGACCTCGATGGCCGAGACGGGATCGGGCAGCGTCACTTCGAGCAGCCCGCCGGCGGACAGCCGGTCGGACTTCCCGGCAGGCCTGCCGTCGAGGAAGATCTCGCCGGATTCGGCCAGTTCCGCCACGACCGTGCGGGAAAGTCCCAGCAGTTTCGCCAGTCCCGCGTCGACGCGCATGCCGTCGAGCCCGTCGGGTACGGGCAACATCCGCGCGCTCATTCGCTTGCCGCCTTCTTCTTGTCCTTTGTAGATGATCCGTCGTAGTCCTTGCCCAGCAAGGAGAGGATCACGATGAGCACACCGCCGACACAGATCGCGGAGTCGGCGACGTTGAAGATCGCCCAGCCCTGCCCGTTCGGCGCGAACGCGGAGATCATGTCGACCACGTGCCCCTGCAACGGGCCGGGGGCACGGAAGATCCGGTCGGTCAGGTTGCCGAGCGCGCCCGCCAGCACCAGGCCGAGGCCGATCGCCCAGCCGACCGAGCGCAGCCGCCGGGACAGCCAGACGATGGCGACCACGACGGCGACCGCGACCAGCGCGAGCACCCAGGTCAGCCCGGTCGCCATCGAGAAGGCGGCACCGGGGTTGCGCACCAGCTGGAAGTACACCAGCCCGCCGAGGAACTCGACCGGCTGCTTGCCCTCCAGCGTCGACACGGCGATCTGCTTGGTGAGGAGGTCGATCCCCCACAGCACCGCGGCGACGACGAACACCACGGCGACGCGCTTCTTGGGCAGCGGCGGCGACGGTGGCGCGGTCTCGGCCGGAGCGAGGTCCGGTTCCGCGGAGTCGTTCTGAGACGAGGGGGGCTCTGTACTCACTCCCCTATTGTCCACGGAGCGTGCTCAGGTCTCCTCGGCGGCCGCCTTCGGCCTGCTCAGCAGCGCCGCGAACGCCCCGGCGAGCGCGACCAGCGACGACAGCACCAGCGCGAGCGGCCCTTGCGCGAGCACGACGGCGCAGAGCACGAACGCGGCGGCCACGACCAGCACGAGCACGCTGCGGTCCAGCCAGGCGAGCCCGACCAGTCCCAGGGTCAGCAGGATCGCGCTGCGCGCGTCGCCGTCTATTTCGAATTCCCAGAAACCGACGAGATCCGCCAGCACGATGGCGACGAGTCCGCCGACGGCGATCGCGGCGACCTTCCACCACGGCATGGTCCGCGTCCGAATCGTGTAGAACAGCACCGTGCCGAGGTAGACGGCGAGGACGGCGAACAGCCAGTTGTCCAGCCGGCTCATGCCGACGACCGAGACGGCTTCCCCGGCCTCCCTGCTCATCTCCACGCCGTAGAGCGCTCGGTACCGCCCCGGGCCGGAGTTGGGCGCGTAGGCGAACCACCCCTCTGATCGGCTCGAACCGACGGACAAGGCCACTACCGCCAGTTGGGCGAATCCCAGTAGCGCCAGCGGAAACCAGTAACGCGGTCGCTCGTTCCCCATGCGGGGTGAGGGTAGTGGGTCAGGCGCAGAACGGGGGAAGCTCCCGCGGATCGTTCTCCGGCACCCAGCGGCCCTCCGGCTTCTCGTACTGCCAGCGCGCGCCGCGGGCGACGATCTGGCGCAGCGCCAGGACGAGCCTGTCGACGTGCTCGGTGGTGCTGCCGAGACCGAGGCTGACCCGGACGGCCTGCTGGCCGGTCGAGCCGGCGGCGGAGATCAGCCGCTTGGTCGCCACGTGCGCGCAGAACGCGCCGTCCCGGACGCCGATGCCGTACTCCGCGGACAGGACAGCGGCGAGCCAGCCCGGGTCGAAGCCGTCGACGACGAAGCTGAGTGTGCCGACCCTGTCGACAGGCGCGTCGAACAGCCGCAATTCGGCGAAACCGGGGATACCGGCGAGACCGCGACGCAGCCGCGCCAGCAGTTCGTCCTCGTGGGCGACGATCGCGTCCCAATTCCCGGCCAGTGTCTCGCAGGCGACGCCGAGCGCGTAGACGCCGACGGTGTTGGGGGAACCGGCTTCGTGCCGCTCGGCACCGGAATTCCAGACCACGCCGAGGTCTTCGGAGTCGCGGGTGACGAGCTTCGTCGCGCCGCCACCGGCGAGGTACGGCTGGGCGGCGCGCAGCCAGTCGGCGCGGCCGATCAGCGCACCGGCACCGAAGGGCGCGTACAGCTTGTGCCCCGAGATCGCGATGTAGTCGACGTCCAGTTTGCGCACGGAGATCTTGCGGTGCGGTGCGAGCTGCGCCGCGTCGAGCGCGATCCGGGCGCCATGCCGCCGCGCGACGGCGGCGATCTCCTTGACCGGCAACAGTTCCCCGGTCACGTTGGAGGCGCCGGTGATGACGACCAGTCGCGGACCCTGCGGGCAGTCCGCGAGCGCTTCGTCCACAGCGGACACCGCGGCCAGACGAGTACGCGGAGTCTGGATCCGGCGGACGTTCGGGCCCTTCCACGGCAGCAGCGCGGCGTGGTGGTCGGTGTCGAACACGACGACCGACGTGTGCTTCGGCAGGCTGCGCGCGAGAAGGTTGAAGGAATCGGTGGTGTTGCGGGTGAAGACGACGGAGTCGGTCGACCGCGCGTCGACGAAGTCCCGCAGGATTCCGCGCGTACGCTCGTAAAGCTTGGTGGAGATCTGCGAGGCGAACCCGGCGCCGCGGTGGACGCTGGCGTACCAGGGCAGGAACTCGTCGACAGCGTCACGCACCTTGTCCAGACAGGGAGCACTGGCCGCGTGATCGAGGTTGGCGTAGCCGATGTCGCCGCCGGTGACCAGCGGAACCCGCAGACCGGCACAGGCCACCGTCGGGATTTCGTGCTCCACAACGGTTTCCGTGACAGTGACGGGGGTGCTGGTGCGTTCGAGAGCGAGAGTCATCGTCAATCCTCCGGGCCAGGGGACCCGACGAGGATCCCGCGCTTGCCCGTCGCACCACGCGACGAGCCAGGTCCTCACCCGGGGCACCCCACCGCGGAAGGAGGGTTGCCGGTCAGCTAGCCGGGGCTTGACGCTGACACTCGTGACCTACGAACGAAGTTAGCGGATGGGCGGCCGATCAAGCCACCCCTTGTCCGCATCTTGAGACGCCGCTCACGTACTCCGCAAGCGAAAAGAACCGTTGCCCGGCGCCGCGCCGCGCCGGGCAACGGGAGGTCAGACGCGGAATCGCCCGGGAAGCGGGACGACGGAACGCGAAGAGACCTCGGTCGCGGAACCCGAGTACTGCTCGGTGCCCGCGGTGAACTGCCAGCCGCCGAAGGTCTTGCCGTCGACAACCTCGCCATGGGCCTCGGCGACCTTGGTCGAGACCTCGTCGTAGGAGAGGCCGCTCCAGTTGCCCGCACCGACACCGAAGTCGCGCGAGTCCCCGCCCTTGGCGGCGGCCGCGGGCAGGGTCCACAGGGTGAAGTGCACGTGGGCGCCGGTGCTGCTGCCGCCGCAGGGCAGCGCGTTGCCGGTCCGGCCGAGGAGGTCACCAGGGGCGACCTTCTGGCCGTCGGTGACCGAAATGTCTTCCATGTGGTAGTACCCGGTCCGCCAGCCGCCGTCGTGGTCGACGGTCACCCAGTCGCCGCCGCCGCAGTGCTGGATCCGGACGGTGCCCGCCAGCGGGGCGCGAACCTTCTTGTCGGCGGGGCTGAGGTCGATGGCGTTCTTCACGCCGGAGTTCCCGTTGTCGGAGTGGATCCCCGCCGAGTAGATCGACTGGCCCGTGTCGAAGGGCAACCCGAACGCCGGGAACGCGCCGGCCGCGGCTGCCGCCGGCGCGGAAAGAACCACCCCGACGAGCGCGGCAGCGGCCCCCAGACCGGCGAACCGTGCAGGAAGTTTCGTCACCTTGCGTACTCCTTACCCCGCGACACTCACCCATTCGATGGAGTCGATTGCGGGGAAAGTAATCCAAAAGGAGTACAAAAGGGAACAACACGTAAGAAAATTTCTGAGATCAACCGACGAAAGACTGGCGCCGGTTAGTGACCTAGTGGCCGGATTCGCCCTTCCACCTGGCGAGGCGTCCGGCGCGGTCGACGGCCCGCAGGCGTCGTTCGGCCGCGTCACGGACGTCGGCGGTGGTCACGACGAGTAACTGGTCACGTTCCTGGAGCCGGGTGTTCTTGTTCGGCGTGAAGCCGGTGCCGTCGCGGACGAGGAGGCTGATCGTCGCGCCCACCGGCAGCCGCAGTTCGGCCAGGTAGACGCCGTGCATCTTCGATCCGGAGTTGATCCGGACCTGCAGGAGTTCCGCGCCCATCTCGTCGAGCGGCGCGGAGTCGACGTCGATCTCGTGCGCTTCGGCGTGCTGGGCGAGCCCGAGCACTCTCGCGAGCGGGGTCAGCGTCGCGCCTTGGAGCAGCGTCAGCACGATGACCAGCACGAATACCGCGTCGACCAGCTCCTGCGCGCCGGGCACCCCGGACGAGAGCGGAATCAGCGCGAGCACGATCGGGACCGCCCCGCGCAACCCGGCCCAGGACAGGAACACCTGTTCTCGCCAGGGGATCTTGAACGGCAGCGCCGACAGCACGACCGACACCGGGCGGGCGAGCAACAGCACGACCGCGCCCGCGACCAGGCCCTGGACCAGACTCTCGAAGATCCTGCCCGGCGAGGCGAACAGGCCGAGCAGCACGAACAGCCCGATCTGGGCGAGCCAGCCGAGCCCTTCGGCGAAGGACAGCGTGTCCGACCGGTGCGGCAGCTTCGAGTTCCCCAGCACCAGCGCCGCGACATAGGTGGCGAGCAGGCCCGACGCGTGGGCGAGCTGACCGCTCGAATACGCCACGACGCACACCGCCACCGTGGCCAGCGGATACAGACCGGTCGCCGGGAGCGCGGCCCGTCGCAGCGCCTGCGCCCCGAACCAGCCGAAGGCCAGGCCGATCACCAGCCCGGCCGCGAGTTCGTAGACCACCAGCAGCGGCAGCGACCAGTCCACGGTCGTGCCCTCGGCGAGGACGACGACCGCGATGTAGGCCGGGGCGTCGTTGATCCCGGACTCGATTTCCAGCGCGCCGACGAGCCGCTTCCCGATGCCCGCCGATCTCAGCACCGAGAAGACCGCGGCGGCGTCGGTCGAGGCCAGCACCGCGCCCCACAGCAACGCCATCCGCCAGTCCAGGCCCAGCAGCCAGTGCAGCGCGGCGCCGGTGACCGCGATACTCACCACCACGGCCACTGTGGACAGTGCGATTCCGATGCCCAGCGAGGGTTTCACGGCCGCCCACCGGGTGGTGAGACCACCTTCGGACAGGATCATCACCAGCGCGGCGAGGCCGAGGGACTGGGTGAGCTCGGGGTTGTCGTAATGGATGCCGAACCCGGCTTCGCCGAGCAGGACGCCCATCCCCAGGTACAGCAGCAGCGAAGGAAGGCCGACCTTGATCGACACCCGGACGGCGATCACGGCGACGAGCAGCACGGCACCGCCGGTACCGAGGATGAGCGGGAGCTGCTCCATGTCGCCTCCCGTCCGGTCGCCGTGAGGGCTCCAGAATAGTGAGGCGGTGGTCGTCACTCGTTCGTGTACCGGTCGAAAACCGTCCGGTAAGCCTGTGTTACAGACTGTCCTTTACGGACTGCGCAGGGCCACCAGGTCGACACCGAGGTCCGCGAACGGTCTTTCCGCCGCGGGCAGGACCTTCACCGCGCGGTTGCCCTCACGGGACAACCAGCCGGCACTCACTCCGTGAGACAGTAACGCCGCGGGGACACGTCCCGCCAAATGATCACGGCGCACTGTCCAATCCAGACAGTCACGCAGCATCGGACGTCGGCCGTCGGCGATCTCCACCCCGAGCGTGCCGAGCACCTCGCGCCCGCGAGCGGTCAGCGTCAGACCGTCGGCCTCGTCGATCAGCCCGGTGGCGAGCATCCCCTCCCGCAGCGCGACGCCGACCGTCCCGGCGAGGTGGTCGTAGCAGGTCCGGGCGAATTCGAGCCGCTTCACCCGCACCGACGAGCGCAACCCCTTCACCGGGCGGTGTTCGGCGTGCTGCGCCAGATGCTCGATCAGCTCGGCCACCCGGGGGTCGGCGATCCGGACGTAGCTGTGCCGCCCCTGTTTGACCCGGACGACGAAGCCGGCATCGGTCAGCTTCGTCACGTGTTCGCTCGCCGTCGACGCCGCGACCTCGGCCGCTCCGGCCAGCTCGGTCACCGTCCAGGCACGCCCGTCGAGCAGCGCGAGGCACATCGACGCGCGGCTCGGATCGGCGAGCACGGCCGCGACCTCGGCCAAGGCGATCGTTTCCATGCGTTCACCGTAGAAGATCCATGGTTCGGCGAGGACCGAAACGTCAGCCGGCCAAGAACTTCGCAGCCAGCCCGACCGCGGGTTTGGAGTCGTTGGAACCCGCGAGCATGACCGCGAAAGCGACGTCCCCGCGATAGCCGACGAACCAGCCGTTGGCGTCGGCGCCCGAGCCGAACTGCGCCGTCCCTGTCTTGCCGAAGACGGCGCCGCTGCTCTTCAACGCCTTCGCGGTCCCTGTCGTGCAGACCTCGCGCATCATCGCGCGGACCTGGTTCAGCACCCCGGCGGGCGGGGCCTGGTAACCGGTGTTGACCTTGGTCTCCAGCCCCTGCCACAGCTTCGGCACCACCGGCTTCCCGGTGGCGACCGTGGCCGCCATGAGTGCCGCACCCAAGGGGCTGACCTGCACCTTTCCCTGCCCGATCCCGGCCTCGACCTGCTCGTCACCGCTGCTCGACGGCTCCACCTTCCCGGTCTCGGTGGTCAGCCCCGGGATCTCGAAGTCGGCGTTGAGGCCGAGCTGGGTCGCGGCCTTCGCGAGGCCGTCCGCGGGCAATGCCCCGGCGAGCCGCCCGAAGGTCGTGTTGCACGACGCGGCGAACGCGGTCTTCAGCGAAACTGTCCCCAGGTCGAACCCGTTCTCGTTCTTGAGCGTGCGGGTCCCGATCTGCTCACTGCCCGGACAGGCCACCGGCGCGTCGACGGAGACCCCGCCCTTCTGCAGCGCCGCGGTAGCCGTGGCGATCTTGAAGGCCGAACCCGGCGAATAGAGGCCGTTCAGCGCCGTCGGCTGGTTCCCTGCCGCGCCGTTCTGCGCGACCGCCAGGAGCTCGCCCGAAGTCTTCATCGCGACGATGATCGCGGGCCCCTGGAAACCGTCGACGGCCTTCTGCGCGGCGGTCTGGGAGGCCACGCTCAGGGTCGAGACCAGCGGTTTGTCGGTCTCGACAGGCTGGCCGAAGAGCGTTTCGACCGGTTTGCCGGAGGCGTCGAGCCGCGACACGGCGACGGTGGCGGGAGTACCGGTGCCGCCGTTCTGTTCGGACGCGACCTTGGCCAGCGCCCCTCGCAGAATCGGCGCGACGCCGGCCGCATCACCGCCAACAAGGGCCTTGCCGTCCCTGTCGGCCACGATCGGCTTGGCGGAAGCGCGCGCGACGGAGAGTTGCTGACCGGCTTCGAGCTTCGGGTGGATCACCGACATCGCCCAGCGGACCACCCACTTCCCGGCGTTGCGGACCAGCTCCAGCTTGCCTTCGTACCGCCAGACGCTGTCGCCGGGAAAGGACCACGCGACGTGGAAGGTGGCCGACGTCGTGGTCGCGTTCCCCGGCGTGGTCGGGACTTCGCCCAGGGTCGTCTTGACCGGCGCCGCACCGAGCGCGCCGCGCGTCACGGACAGGGCGGCCGTGGCCGCCGCCGGGTCGTCGACCGGCGCGCCGGTCAGGTCACCGGTGTCGAACTGCCGCAGGAACCGGGCGGCGACCTGGGCGGGGCTCTCTCGCGCGCTCTCGGTGGACTCCCCTGGGCCGCCGGAAGCGGCGGGCGCCTGGTCTTCCCTGACCAGCAGCACCACCGCGGCCACCACGACGGCGACGACCGCCAGCGCGGCGCCGATCAGGATCCCTCTTTTCCGGGCAGGACTCATGGACTCGCTCTCCCCCACGCGGCGCGCACCTCTCGCGCGCCCCCGGGCGCCAGCTTGCCGATTCCGCCCGCACCAGGTGAGCAGGCGGCGAGAAAGCGACGTTTCCGAATCCGTTTCGTGATCCCGCTGATCGGGACCCCCGGAATGCTATGAAAGGTCCTTTCCTTGCAAAATTTGCGAGGAAAGGACCTTTCATAGCGCTTGCGCGGGTCAGGCCTTGGCGACCGCCACGGTCACCTTGGTGCCCTCGCCGACCGTCCCGGCCGAGCCGTCGGCGACGTCGCCGTAAGCCACCGAAGTCGCCAGCGTCTCCGAAGCGATGAACCCCTCGTGCGCCTTCGCGGCCGTGACCACGTCTTCCGGCGCGTCGACCGTCAACGAGATCCTGTCGGCGACGTCGAGTCCGGCGTCACGGCGGGCCTGCTGCACGACCCGGACCAGGTCGCGGGCAAGGCCCTCGGCTGCCAGCTCGTCGGTCACCTCGGTGTCGAGCAGCACCAGCCCGGCACCGCCGGGCAGTTCCGCGGCCGCGCCGCCGCCCTTGGCGACCAGACGCCGGTCGTACTCGCCTTCGACGAGCTCGATCCCGGCTGCCACGACGGCGCCGCTCTCCGACGTCGTCCACTCGCCCGCCTTGACGGCCTTGATCACCGTCTGGACATCCTTGCCCAGCCGCGGTCCGGCGGCGCGGGCGTTCACCGCGACCTCGAAACCGCCGTGGGCGGCGACGTCCGTGGTCAGCTCGACGGACTTGACGTTGACCTCGTCACGCAGGATGTCGGTGAACTCGCGCAGCGAGTCGGCCTCGTGCGCGGCGACGACCAGCTTGGCCAGCGGCAGCCGCACCCGCAGCTTGTTCGACTTCCGCAGCGAAAGCGCCGAAGACGCCACCTGGCGCACCCGGTCCATCGCCGTCACCAGC
Source organism: Amycolatopsis speibonae (assembly GCF_042647925.1). Classification (NCBI taxonomy): domain Bacteria; kingdom Bacillati; phylum Actinomycetota; class Actinomycetes; order Pseudonocardiales; family Pseudonocardiaceae; genus Amycolatopsis; species Amycolatopsis speibonae. The sequence goes on along the minus strand of NZ_JBHRWK010000011.1, from coordinate 10,738 downwards.
GCCGCGTCGGCGGGCAGGTCCAGCGAGTTCGGCCAGTCGGCCAGGTGCACCGAACGGCCACCGGTCAGTCCGCGCCAGACGACCTCGGTGGTCAGCGGCAGCAGCGGCGCCACCACCCGCGACGTCACCTCCAGCACGGTGTGCAGGGTGTCGATCGCGTCCTGCTCCCCCGCCCAGAACCGGTCGCGCGACCGGCGCACGTACCAGTTGGTCAGCACCTCAAGGAAGTCACGGACGCCTCCGCAGGCACCGGCGACGTCGTAGGTGTCGAGCGCGTGCTCGACGTCGGTCACCAGTTCGTGCGTCTTCGCCAGCACGTATCGGTCGAGGACGTGCTTCGAATCCGTGCGCCACTGGCCTTCCACGCCCTCGGCGTTCGCGTAGAGCGCGAGGAAGTAGTACGAGTTCCACAGCGGCAGCACGGCCTGGCGGACGGCGTCGCGGATGCCCCTGTCGGTGACGACCAGGTTCCCGCCGCGCAGGATCGGGCTCGCCATCAGGTACCAGCGCATCGCGTCGGAGCCGTCGCGGTCGAAGACCTCGTTGACGTCCGGGTAGTTGCGCAGCGACTTGGACATCTTCTGGCCGTCCGAGCCGAGCACGATCCCGTGCGAGATGCAGGTGCGGAACGCCGGCCTGTCGAACAGCGCGGTCGCCAGCACGTGCAGCAGGTAGAACCAGCCGCGGGTCTGCCCGATGTACTCGACGATGAAGTCGCCCGGGTAGTGGTGCTCGAACCATTCGGTGTTCTCGAACGGGTAATGCACCTGGGCGTACGGCATCGACCCCGAGTCGAACCAGACGTCGAACACGTCCTCGATCCGGCGCATGGTGGACTTCCCGGTCGGGTCGTCCGGGTTGGGCCGGGTCAGCTCGTCGATGAACGGCCGGTGCAGGTTGTCCAGCCGGACACCGAAGTCGCGCTCGATCTCTTCGAGCGAGCCGTAGACGTCCGTGCGCGGGTACGCCGGGTCGTCCGACTGCCACACCGGGATCGGCGTGCCCCAGTACCGGTTTCGGGAGATCGACCAGTCGCGGGCGTTCTCCAGCCACTTGCCGAACTGGCCGTCCTTGACGTTCTCCGGGTACCAGGTGATCTGCTGGTTCAGCTCGATCATCCGGTCCTTGAACTCGGTCACCGCGACGAACCACGACGAGACGGCGCGGTAGATCAGCGGGTTCCGGCAGCGCCAGCAGTGCGGGTACGGGTGCTCGTAGGTCTCGTGGCGCAGCAGCACCGCGCCCTGACGGCCGGCCGATCCGGTGCCGTTCTTGAGATCCTTGATGATGTTCGGGTTGGCGTCGAACACCTGCTGGCCCGCGTAGTCCGAGACGGTGGCGTCGAACTTGCCCTGCGCGTCGACCGGGGTGACCGGGACGATGCCGACCGCGTCGGTGACGGCCTTGTCCTCTTCACCGTAGGCGGGCGCGATGTGGACGACACCGGTGCCGTCCTCGGTGGTGACGTAGTCCGCGGACAGCACGCGGTGCGCGTTCTCGTGCCCGGTGAAGTACGGGAACGGTGGGGCGTAACGGGTTCCGAGCAGTTCGGTACCGGTGTAGTGCCCGACGACCGTCGGCTCTTCACCGAGCTCGCGGGCGTACGAGGCGACACGGGCTTCGGCGAGCAGGAATCGCTTGCCTTCCTGCTCCTCGGATTCCACCACGACGTAGCGCACGTCGGGGTGCACCGCGGTCGCGAGGTTGGACGGCAGCGTCCACGGGGTCGTGGTCCAGATCAGCAGGTAGGTGCCGTCGAGCTCGTTGTCGTTGCCCTCCATGCGGAAACCGACCGTGACGGCCGGGTCCTGACGGCTGGCGTAGACCTCGTCGTCCATGCGCAGCTCGTGGTTGGACAGCGGGGTCTCATCGCGCCAGCAGTAGGGCAGGACGCGGTAGCCCTCGTAGACCAGGCCCTTGTCCCACAGCTGTTTGAACGCCCAGATGACCGACTCCATGTAGGACAGGTCGAGCGTCTTGTAGTCGTTGTCGAAGTCGACCCAGCGGGCCTGGCGGGTGACGTATTCCTGCCACTCACCGGTGTAGCGCAGCACGGATTCGCGGCAGGCGTCGTTGAAGACGTCGATGCCCATCGCGTCGATCTCGGACTTCTCGGTGATCCCGAGCTGGCGCATGGCTTCGAGTTCGGCGGGCAGGCCGTGCGTGTCCCAGCCGAAGCGGCGCTCGACGCGCTTGCCCTTCATGGTCTGGTAACGCGGCACCAGGTCCTTCACATACCCGGTGAGAAGGTGACCGTAGTGCGGGAGACCGTTGGCGAACGGCGGGCCGTCGTAGAAGACGTACTCGTTCGAGCCGTTGACGCCGGGGTCGCGAGCGTCGATGGAGGCCTGGAAGGTCCGATCGGATTCCCAGTACGCGAGGACGCGCTTTTCCGACTCGGGGAACGAAGGCTGGGACGGGACTCCGGTCTCGCCGTCCACCTGTGCCTTGGGATACATCTTCGGTGCTCCTCGCGGTTCGTCTCTCTCGTACGGGCTTTCACCCACACGGGGACGAGACGGCCGTTTCCGGCGCGTTCCGCGGTACCACCCCGCTTGCCCGGCCGGTGGTGTTCCGGCTGGGCCGCTCATTCGACGGCTGTGACGGGCCGTACCCGTCCGGTTCTACTGAGGGTGTGAGCCCTGTTCTTCCGGAGGCTCCCCGGTGATCGCCGGATCGGTGCCAGTTGGGTCAAGGGTAGCGCGCGAGGGCAACCGGGTTGTCCGGGGTGGGGTTGAAACTCGGAGGCGGCGGGCGGGGGCCGCGATTAGGCTGCCGCCCGGCGGGAGGGTGATGGACACCGAAGAACAGTTGTGGCGCCAGATCCGCGTCACCGACCGGATGTGGGAGGGCGCGGGGCAGATCGCCGCGCTCGAGAAGGTGACGCGTCGCGTGGACGCGCTGGGGCTCGCCGGGCACCGGTACGAGGCACGCGTCCGGCTCGCCACCGCGTATGTGCTCGGCGGCGAGCCCGCGAAGGCGTTCGAGCCGCTCTCCTGGTGCCTGGCCGGCGGCGACCCCGACCTGCGGCCGGTGTTCGACTACCTGGCCGTAGCGTTCACGGAAGACCCGAGTGTTCCGCTCGCGGACACCCTCACCGCGCTCGACGAGGGCGAACGTCTCTTCGGCCCGATGCCCGACAACCGCCTGATCGTCGCCTCGCATCTCGGCGCCGACGCGGACGTCCGATACGAAGCTCCCCCGGAAAGCTCGCGGTGCGCTCAGTGCGACACCGGCCTGAGGATCGACCACCTGCTCCGGATCGGTCACTTCGAGGAGGCCGCCGGGCTCTTCTCCGACGAGGACTACTGCTCCCGGCAGCCTCATGCGATGCGCGCCGCGCTGATGCTTCCGTTCGTCCGGCTGGGGCGGCTCGACGACGCGGTTGAAGCGTTCCGGCAGTCCTATTCGGCCTTCTGGGACAAGCAGGCCGAACTCGGCTCGCTGGCCCGGCACGTCGAGTTCTGTGCGCGCACGGGAAATCACGCGGCGGCGCTGAAACTGGTGGACCGGCATGGCGGATGGCGATCGACTCCGTCCGCCGAAATGGACTTCCACGCCGCTGCGGCCCTGGCGACGGGGCCCGCCTCGGGCCACACTTCCCGCGCGCTGGAGATCGCGGCGCGGTTCGACGCCCGCAACGGGAACTCCGCCCAGAGCGACCGGATCCGAGCGCTGCTCGCCGCGGAGCAGGTGCGGGACTCCCTGGATCTGTGCGCCGCACTGCTGCCCCGCACCAAGCGGATCGGCTCGAGGATCGTGATCTACCCGGAGACCGTGGAGGAACTGGCGTCCCGGGCCGAACGCAACGCGGACGATCCGGAGTTCGCGGCCACGATGTGGGACCGGTTCGACGAACTCCTGCCGAACCCCGAAGGCGTTCTGCTCGCCCGCCGTCTCGCCGGCTCCGGCGACCTCGTCAGGGCGGCGGACCTGTTCGGCTCACTGGGCGACGAAGTACGCCGACAGGCCGTGCTCTCGCGGATCACGCCCACTGCTGTCTCTGAACCTGTCTCCGAACCACAAGCGTGCGTCGACCGGATGGCCACGCTGAGCTTGGCGCTGGACCCCTTGCCCGCCTTGACGTTCGCCCGCGAGGCCGTCGACCGCTTCCAATCGGAGTTCGACTACGTGAGCGCCGCCCGCGTCCGGTTGATGGCGGTGTGGATCTTGGCCTTCACCGGCGACTCGAAAGCCGCGTTCGACCTGAGCAGCGAGTGCGACGCCGTCGGCGGGAACCATGAGGTGCAGGCCGAGATGCTGTACACCCACGGAAAGCTTTCCCAGGCGCTCGGCGATCTCGACGAGGCCACGTTCAGGCTGCTCATGGCCGCTGAAAGCTTCGAATCCGCCGGGAACACCGCCGCACTCGGCTGGGTCCGTGCCGATCTCGCGGAGCTCTTCCTGACACTGGAGCGCTTCGAAGACGCTGCCGATGCCGCCGAAGCGGCTGTCGCGCTGGCTCCTGCTTCGCTGCGGGCGCGCGAGTTACAGGAACGGGCTTACCGGTTGCGAGTTTAGTCTTCAGGGATCAAGCCGCTTTCGACCAGCACAGATCCTCGGCACGACTCATGCACACGTGTGTAGGTCGTTATACGACCATCAGGTCGGCCTATGTCCTGAGATGCATGATGTTGCGCTTCGGTTGGCCGGTGGGGTCGAGATAGGCGGGAGCGGCGAATTCAGGGAGTCCGTCTTGGGCGATCTGGACTTTCCATTCGCTGCGGTGGATGAGGCGGTGGTGAGTCGGCGGCGGGAAACTTCTCGGCCGTGCGATCGTGAGGAATACGCACCGGCATGACGAATCGAGTGCGCCGCTCGACCAAGGTCGCGATCCGTGACTGATTGTTCGCGCCGACGATCAGATCGCCTTCCCGGAAGCACGGCACGGCACGGTCCTCGACCTCGGCCGGCCGCTCACCGATCAGGACCATGTCCTTGATCCTGCCCCGCGGCTCCGCCCCTCGCGACCGGGTCCGTCGCTTGATCCTGCCCTGACGCAACCCCTCGGCCACCTCCGCCCGCAACGTCCCCTTCGCCAGCATGAACAACGCTGGTAAATCGCTTCATGTGACACCCAGCGAGAATGATCCATCGGATGGTCGAGCCGCAACCTGTACGCGATCTGCATCGGTGACCACTTCTTCCGCAACCCCTCATGCACCACGCGAGTCAGAAACGGCGATTTCAGCACCTTGCGTTCCTTTGGACGCTTCCGTAGTCGACCAGCCCGCCGCTGCGCAACCAACGGCGAATACACCTCCCGCCCACCGTTACGGTCAACCTCGCGGGACACCACCGAATGATCCCGTCCAATCCAGCCCTCGATCTCCCGAAACGACTTCCCCTGCCTCAATCCGAACGCGATCAACTCGCGCTCCACCGACCGCAACGGAACACCACGCGACACGAAACACCCCTTCGCTACCCAGAACGATCATTGTCCCAGCCGGTGCACTGACCATCTGAGCCCAAGACACGGCCGGAAGAAATGGTGGTCGTTGTAATGAGAGGCGATAGTCTGGCGCTCAAGCCGCCTCAGGCGCTCCACCTTGACGATGCCCGGACCCGTACTCGGGTTCATGATGGGGGTGAGTGCCAACTTGCCCCTGCTACGTCCCCCACGCTGGCGGGGCGGCAGGGTAGGTCATGCCGTCTCGGCCAGTTCGCGCCATTGTTGCCAGGTGGCGAGCCGCTGCCGGTAGACCTGCTCGGCGACCGGGTACGGGTAGCTGCCGCGGAACAGCCTCAGCGGCGGTTCCGGCAGGTCGACCAGCCTGAGGAGGACGTCCGCGGTGACCGACGGGTCGCGCGGTGCGCGGGCGGTGGCGCCGGCCCGGCGGGCCTGCCTGATCGGGTCGTAGGCCGCGATCGGGTCGGTGTGTGCCGCCGACGCCCCTGCCCAGTCGGTGCCGTACGGCCCTGGCTCGAGGATCGTCACCTTGATACCGAGTGGGCCGACCTCCTGAGCAAGGGCCTCGCTCATCCCCTCAAGGGCCCACTTGGAGGCGTTGTAAAGGCCCAGTGTGGGGAAGGCGGCGATCCCGCCGATGCTGGAGACTTGGAGGAGGTGCCCGCTACCCTGCGTCCGCATGATCGGCAGAGCGGCTTGGGTTACCCAGAGCGGGCCGAACAGGTTGGTCTCGATCTGGGCTCGGGCCTGCTCCTCGGTTGTCTCCTCGATCATGCCGAACAGGCCGTAGCCGGCGTTGTTGACGACCACGTCCAGGCCGCCGAAGGCTTCCGCGGCGCGGTCAACCGCGGCGAAGACCTGGGCGCGATCGGTGACGTCGAGCGCGATCGGCAGGAGGCGGTCGCCGTAGGTCTCGGCCAGTTCTCGGAGCGTCTCGGGCCGGCGCGCCGTCGCGGCGACCCGGTCACCGCGCTGGAGTGCCGCCGCTGCCCACGTGTGTCCGAAGCCGCGTGAGGCCCCGGTGATGAACCATGTCTTCATGGCCTCGACCATGCCGCGGCGCAGAGCCGCCAGCCAGCACCCTGGCAGGGGTACCCTCGACAATCGATGAGACGTGACAACCTTCTCGGAGAGTTCCTCCAGGCGCGCCGGGCCCGGGTGCGGCCGGGTGAGGTGGGGCTTGCGGCCTACGGTCGGCGCCGAGTGCCAGGGCTGCGCCGCGACGAGCTCGCGCGGCTGGCCGGCGTGTCCGTGCAGTACCTGACAAGGCTGGAACAAGGCATCGACGGGAATCCGTCCCCACAGGTCGTGGACGCGTTGGCGACGGCGCTGCGCCTCGATCCGGACTCCGCTGCCCACCTGCGCACCCTGGCCGCCCCGTCATCCCAGCCGCACAAGCCCAGCGGGGCCCGCGTCGAAGTACAGCAATTGCTCGACTCGTGGGGCAGTACTCCGGCATACGTCCGCGACGGCTGTTTCGATGTGCTGATGGCCAACAAGGCAGCCCTGATGCTCGCCCCGATGTACCACCCCGGTCGCAATCTGGTCCGTGACGTGTTCTGCGACCCCGCCGCCCGCAGGTTGTTCCCGGACTGGCCGGAGATCGCCGAGCAGACTGTCGCGGCCCTGCGGGCGGCGGCCGATCCGCGCGCCCCCCGGACTGCCGCACTCGTGGCCGACTTGCAGGCCCACGACGAATTCCGCTCGTTGTGGGGCCGACATGACGCACGCCCGTCCCGCGACGAGATCAAACGGTTCGACCACCCCGACGCCGGCCCTCTCACCCTGCGCCGCCAGACCCTCACCATCGCCGGAGCCGAGGATCAGGTGATCATCGTCTACCAGCCAGAGCCGGGCAGTTCCTCGGCCGACGCCCTGACAAGGCTGCTCTAGCCAGCGGCCTCAGCCCCGTCATCTTCTGCCGCGAAGCGCGGCGTGGGCCGGGTCGCAGCAGTGGGCAACTGTTACCGACCATCGTCGATTCGCTTCACAGGTGATCGCCGCAAGGTGGACCCGCTCGGGATCCCTGCCGGTGCGTCGGCCATTCGAAGACGACCCGACCGGTGACCGTCTCCTTCCACAAAGGACCCACAACACCAACGGAATTCGCCCCCTTCACGGGGATGAGCGCCGCGGAACGGCGGCAGGTCATCGCCTTGCCGTCCACGATCGCGAAGCTGACCGCGGGCACACCACAGCCTGGGCCCGAGTTGCCGTCCCCGCCATCGCCTCTAGGTTGACGGGTATGTCGATCTACGGGGCCCGATGAAAGGGCCCGGACTCCTCGTCGTCCTGCTGGTGGTCCTCGGCGGCGTCAGCGGGCTCGGATTCCTGGCGGGACTGGGCAACGCGGCCGTCCTGGCGGCCCTCACCGCGCTCTTCTGCCTCATGGCGGCGGTCGGCGGGCCGCTTTGGGCGGATCTGCGGCTGCTGGCGTGGTTCGCGCCCGCGTTGATCCTCGCGGTCGGCGTGCCGCGGCTGCTGGGGGCGGTGTCGCAGTGGGCGGCGATCGGGCTGCTGGTGGTGATCGTGGTCGTCGCCGGGCTGCTGCCCGCGCTGGGGGCGCGGTTCGTCACGGTCGGGCTGGGACTCGGGATGGCGTCGCTGTTCGGCTACGGCTTCCAGCTGACGGGGACGGCGTCGGTGGGGCAGATCCTGGGCGCGCCCGCGCTCGCGGTGGGCGTCGTGCTCCTGCTGCGCGTGGTGATGGGCGCGAAGGACCCGGCCAAACCGACGCGTGACGCGCTGGCCGACGCGCTCGCGTCGAGCACCTCCGAAACGCAGGAGCGCGCGGCGAAACTGTGGCTCGCGGACCGGCCCCGTCGCTGGACCGGCAGGGTTCTCGGCGGAACGTTCCGGTACCGGGCGGCCACGGGGTTGCTCGAGATCCGCCGGAAACGGCTGAACCACGAGGGAATCGGCGAAATGCTCGACGCGGCCAGGGAAGAAGCCGTCAGGCTCGCCGATGCCGTCCGGAACCCGGCGGCGCCGGACGACGTCGAGCCGGTGCGGCGCGAGGAACCCGCCGGACTGCCCGGCGCCACGGCAAGGCTCGTCACCGCGCTTTGGGACTCCCTCGAAACCATCCGGACCGCGGCGACCGAACGCGACGAGTCGCGTGTGGACGTTCCGAAAGGACTCCGGAAGGAACTGCGCCGGATCGAGCTGAGCGGCGCGTTTTCCTGGCAGTCACCGCAGTTCCGGCACGCGCTCCGCTGCGGGCTCGGGGTGGCGCTGGCGCTCGTGGTCGCGAGTTTCCGGCCCGGCGACCCGCTCACCGTGTCCTTCCTGCTCGGCACTTTCGCCATCATGCAACCGGAATGGCGCGACAGCCTCAGCAAGGCCTGGCAGCGGATCGGTGGCTCACTCGGCGGCGCCGTCGTACTCACCCTCGTCCTTTGGCTTCTGCCGCAAGGGTTTCTGCTGCCGATCGGGCTCGTGGCGCTGCTCGGCGGGTTCTCGTTCATGCAGACAGAGCCCGCGGTGTTCAACGGCTGCATGGTCCTGATGTCGGTCGGCATGAACACGACCACCAGGCATCTCGACCCGCGTTACGTGCTCGTCGAGTACCTGCTCCTGATGGTCCTCGCGGGCGCCATCGCCCTGCTGTTCGGTTTCGCCGCTATCCCCGGCGTCGCGAAACCCGGCCCGGTGGAACGGTTCGAGAGCGCCGTCGGCGCCACCCGCGCGCTACTCGGCTCGGTGGGGCGGAAACTGCGTGGTGAGGACGTCGATCCGCGGACGCTCGGCCGCGAGTTCCGTACCGCCGCTGTCGCGCAACACGGCCTGGTCGCCGCGGAGCCGGGCACCAAGGTGCCTACGCCCGGGCACCAGAACGCGTTGGAGAGCGCCGCCGAGGCCCTGCGCGGCCTGTCCGTCACGGCGTCGTCACTCTTGCTGCTGTCCGGATCGGCCGACGCGGCGGACGCCGTCGACGAGGCGGCGCGCACACTCGGAACCGAGGAGGCCGCGGAAATTCCGGTGCCGCGAGACGCCGACGAGGAACAGCGCCTGGTGCTCGACACGATCGCCGCCGACGTGGTCGCGGTCGACGAAGCGGCCCAGACGCTCAGAGACGCCTAGCTTGAGTTTTAACCTGGTTTTCGGGGTTGTGGGTTGCTTGGCTTGGTTTTCTTGTTGTGGCTGGGTTTCTGTCTGTTTGGGCTGGTGACGGTGTGGACGTCGTGGTGTGGCGCGGGTTGGTGGTTGGGTGTTCCGGCGGGGCGTCCTGGGCCGGGTCGTGAGGGTTTCGGGACACGGGCCGGGGAGGCGAGTTGTGGACGGAGGTTCCGAAACCCCCGGCGGATGCGTGACGGGCTGAGTCGTTGGGATGGTCGGGGTTTCTCCCAGGGGCGGCGCAGGTCGGCGGTGAGTTCGCGGGCGAGGCGGAGCTGGGTGTAGGCGGTGAGCAGTAGCCAGGTCCAGCGGTCGGCGGCGTCGGGTGAGCGAAGTTTCGGGGTGGTCCAGCCGAGGGTTTGTTTGAGCATGCGGAAGGTGTGCTCGATGTCGAACCGGCGCAGGAACGCCTGCCAGGCCAGATCGACTTCGGTGTGGGGGAGGCTGGTGTGGGAGTGCCAGAGCCACACGGGTTTCGGGATAGCGCCCGAGGGCAGGCGCTCGACCTGCAGCCGGATCACGGTGCCTTCCAGGATCGGGAGGTTCCCGTCGTGGCCGGCCCAGGCGATGCGGTGGGTCAGGCGGGGATGCAGCCGGTCCCAGGCCCGGATCAGCGCGGGACCGTAGAGCCGGGTCGTGGTCTCGATGGTGATGTCCGGCTCGCCCCACGTGTCTGGGTCGCCGAAGGCGAACTCGTCGCCGTGGCGGCGGGGACGTCCCATCGTGCCTGGTGATGGCGCGGGCGCGGGGCGGCGCAGGACCCGGTCCGAGCGCATCCGCACCAGCACGATGATCGGAAGGTCGGCCAGCATGTGCGCGAGCCGGGGCCCGTCGTAGCCGGCGTCGGCGACCAGCAGGATCTCCGGATCCCCTGGGTGCCACTGCCCGGCGCGGATCAGCCTGTCCACGACGTCACGGATCTGGCGGGCGGTGACGCTCGCGGCGTCGTCCCCGGGAGCGAGCCGGACCGCGTCCAGCGGCGCGGTCCACGAGTGACGTCCTGTCTCCAGGGCGACGACGACGGAGTAGGGCCAGCCCGGCACCATGATGTGCTGGTCCTTGCCCCGGCCATAGGTGTGACACAGGATCCGTTGCGGGCACGTGTGGAGCCTGTCACGATTTTTGTGTAAGCCAGAGGTGATTTGCTTACATTTGTAGGTTATCAGAAAAGTATGCGTCCCGGGAAGATGTTGATCAGTGTGTTGAGTG
>NZ_JBHRWK010000010.1:0-13803 GCF_042647925.1 Amycolatopsis speibonae | reverse complement strand
TCGGCGGCCGGTTGCACGCCCCGGACATAGTGGCACACAACAGGCCTTAGCGGTTCCGACCAAGCCGTCCCACGTCGCCGAAAAACGACGACGGCCTTGGCGCCGGAAACTGTCGGTGGCCGGTTGTACGTTCTGGGCGTGGACACTCTCAACGCCACTGTGGCGCTCTTGAAGGAAATCACCGAGTCGGATGTTTTGAAGGAGGTCAATTCCTCGCTGGATACGTTGGGGGCCAAGGATTCCCTGGCTGCCGCGGTGGCGGCGTCGGAGGGGATCGCGCGGTTGGAGGCGGTCCGGTTCCGTGCGCTGGCGCAGCTGAGCAGTCATCGCGACGGTGCTGCCAGCGTGGCGCAGGAGGTGGCGTTCGAGTTGTCTATTGTAGACGGTCACGCTGCCGGGCTGGTGTCGACGGCTCAAGCATTGGCGACTCGGTTGCCGCGGACGCTGGGATTGCTCGACCAGGGGCAGGTGGGCGGTTACGGGGCGATGAAGGTCGCCACCGCCACGGCGTGGTTGTCGGATGAGGACGCTCGGGCGGTGGATGAGGTGCTGGAGGATCGGCTGCCGGGACGCAACTCCGAGCAGATCCGGAAGGCGGCGAATCACGCGGCGATGATGGCCGACCGTGATGGCGCCGCCCGGCGCGTGGAACGACACCGTGCCGGGCGTCGGTTGACGGTGCGGCAGGGCGAGACCGGGGTGGCCTCGATCGAGGTCGAAGACGGCCCGGTCGAGAAAGTCGCCGCCGCCTACACCCGCATCGACCGCGAAGCACGCACACTCAAGGCCGGCGGGGAGACCCGCACTCTGGATCAGTTGCGCGCGGATGTCGCGTTGGATCTCCTGCTCGGTGGCCAGGGTGGGAAGAGTGAACGGTCGGAGGTGTTCCTCTACATGGACCTCGACACCTACCTCGGGTTGAACGATCATCCCGCGGAGATGGCCGGGCACGGGCACATTCCGGCGTCGCTGGCCCGGCACATCGCGAGCGGCCCGAACACCGTGTTGCGGCGGATCATCACCGATCCGTTGTCCGGGCAGGTCCTCGACCTGGGCCGCCATCGCTACCGGCCGACCGCAGGCCTGGACGAGTTCGTGCGGGTGCGGGACCGAGAATGCCGAAGACCCGGCTGTCACCGTGTCGCCCAAGCGTGCGACCTCGACCATGCGCTGCCGTGGCAGCACGGAGGCCGTACCGCCGATACCGAACTGGTCGACCTGTGCCGCCGCGACCACCGGTTGAAAGACGAACCCGGCTGGAACTACCGGCTGACTTCTGACGGGACTCTCACCATCACCACGCCCACCGGGCGCAGTTACGACAGCACGCCACCTCCACTGCACGAACCCCGGACCGAATCACCATTCTGAGCCGTCGCCGAAAAACGGCAACAGCGCCGTATCCGTGATCGGCGCCGGCACGATTGCCGAAACGCGGCCATGGGCCGCGCGACCGAAACCCGAGAGGTCGATGTGACCGCGGTCGTCAGCCCCTCAGCGCGCCGCGCATGACGCCGTCGACCACCTTCCTGGCCAGCAGGATGAACAGCACGATGACCGGCAGTACACCGATCGTGGCCGCGGTGAGCATCAGCGAGTAGTCGGTGAAGTAGCCGCTGGCCAGCCTCGACAACGCCACCTGGACGGTCGGGTGCGCGTTGGGGTCGAGCACGACCAACGGCCAGAAGAAGTCGTTCCACGCCGTCATGAACGTCAGCATCGCGAGCACCGCGGCCTGGGGGCGGATGGCGGGCAGCGCGACGCTCCAGAACAGCCGCGCCGTCGAACAGCCGTCGACACGGCCGGCGTCGAGCAGTTCGCTCGGGATCGCTTCCTCGCAGGCCTGTCGCATCCAGAACACGCTGAAGGCGCCGACCAGCCCCGGCACGATCACCGCCTCCAGCCGCCCGTACCAGCCGAGTTCCCCGACCACCAGGTAGAGCGGGATGACCCCGAGCTGGGCGGGCACCATGGCGGTGCCGATCACGACCAGGAAGAGCGAGTCGCGGCCGGGGAACCGCAGTCGCGCGAAGGCGAATCCGGCCATGCTGGAGAGCAGGACGTTCGACACCGTCACCGTGCCCGCGACGATCAGCGAGTTCTGCATCGCCAGCCAGAAGTCGACGGTGTCGAAGACCCGGCCCACGTTCTCGACCAGGTTGCCGCCGGGCAGCAGCGGCGGGGTGGTCTCGCCGAGGGCGGAATTGTCCTTGGAGGAAACCACGAACGACCAGTACAGCGGGAAGATCGAAGCGATACCGACAGCGAGCAGCAGCCCGTACACGACGAATCCGGTCCTTTGCCTGGCCGCCACGCCTCACTCACCGCCCCGGATCCGGCGCACGAGCGAGAAGTTGACCAGCGCGAACCCTGCCGAGATCAGGAAGAGCAGCCACGCGATGGCCGCCGCGTAGCCGGCGTCGAACTCGCCGAACCCCTTCTCGTACAAGTACATGGCCAGCGTCTGGAACTGCCTGTCCGCACCACCTGTCCCGGCGGTGCCGGAATCGTCGAACAACTGCGGCTCGGCGAACAGCTGCAGCCCGCCGATGGTCGAGACGACGACGGTGAAGGCGATGGTCGGCCGGATAGCGGGCACGGTGATCGACCAGAAGGTCCGCCAGCGCGAGGCGCCGTCGAGCATGGCGGCGTCGTAGCGTTCCTGCGGCACGGACTGCATGGCCGCGAGGTAGAGCAGCGCGTTGTAGCCGGTCCAGCGCCACATCACCATCACGCTCACCGCGACGTGGGAGGCGAACCGGTCCGACCGCCAGTCCACCGGGTCGAGGCCCACCAGGCCCAGCACCCAGTTGACGAGGCCGTAGTCCTCGGCGAAGAGCTGGCTGAACACCAGCGCCACCGCGACCACCGAGACGACGTTGGGCAACAGCACGCCGGCCCGCCACAGGGTCCGCGCGCGCAACGGGCGGTCGAGCAGCGCGGCGAGCCCGAGCGCGCCCAGCAGCTGCGGGACGGTCGACAGCACGAAAATGCTGACGGTGTTGAAGAGCGCGTTGTAGAAGTGCGGGTCCTGGAGCAGGACGGCGAAGTTGCCGAGCCCGGCGAACCCGGCGTCGCCGTTGACCAGATGCCAATGGTGCAGCGCCACCCAGGCGGTGTAGAGCAGCGGGAAGAGACCGAAAACGCCGAACAGGACGTAGAACGGCGCTGTCATCAGGTATCCGGCGAGCCGCTCGCCCGTTCGCCTCAAACGGCGATCACCTTGACGCCGGTCCGGGTGATCTCGTCGGCCGTCCGCGGATCGATGCCGATGTCGGTGATCAGGGTGTCGACGTCATCGAGGTCGCCGAAGCGGGCGAAGTGGTCGTTGCCGACCTTGGTGTGATCGGCCAGCAGCACCGTCCGCCGCGCGGACGCGATGGCCGCGCGCTTCACCATCGCCTCGGCGGTGTCCGGCGTGGTGAGCCCGCGCTCGACGGAAAGTCCGTTGGCGCCGATGAAGGCGATGTCGACGTAGGTGTCCTTGAGGGCGTTGAGCGCCCAGCTGTCGACCGAGGCCATAGTGTGCCCGCGAAGCCGCCCGCCGACCAGCATCAGCGTGATGCCCGGCCGGTTGGCGAGAGCGAACGCGTTGGGCAGCGAAGGGGTGACCACGGTCAGTTCACGGTCGGCGGGGATGAGGTTCGCCAGCCGTCCCACGGTGGTGCCCCCGTCCAGCAGGATCGCCCCCTCGGCGGGGACCTGCTCCAGCGCGGCGAGGGCGATGCGGTCCTTTTCCGCGGTCATCACCGCGTCACGGGCGTCGAGGCCCGGCTCGACGCCCAGCCGTTCGACCGGGATCGCGCCGCCGTGCACCCGCCGCACCACACCGCTGCGTTCCAGCGCTGTCAGGTCACGGCGGACGGTCTCGCTGGTGATCTCGAAAGCGGCCGCGAGCGTCGCCACGTCGACACGGCCGTTCTGCCGGGCCTGCTTGAGAATGGCACGCTGCCGCTCTTCGGCGTACAACGCCTCACCTCCTGCCCTGGCGGTTGAGCGGTCATGGCGACAATAGTTGGTTTCTCGCCGGTCCGACAACGGAACCACCCCGAAACCGGGCCCCTTCTCCGGGGCTCTGTCCATTGAGGACACAGTGCCGGGTGGACTTTCGCCCGGCATTGCCCGAACCGCCGCCGGCGCTGCCCCTTCGAGCACTCCGGGAAAGTCCGGCGAACGGCGGATTTACAACGTTGTATCAACGATGTAAATCTGAGCGGACCGGGTCAGGAAAGGGGAAACCCCATGTCAGTCCCCCGCCGCAACTTCCTCAAGGCCACCGTCGCGACCGGGCTGGCCGTCGGGATCGGCACCCCAGCCGAAGCCGCGACCACCGCCGCCGCGCCGTACGTCGCCAACCGCGCACCGCTGTTGCCCGCTCCCCTGCTGCGGCTCCCGCCCGGCTCGGCGAGGGCCGGCGGCTGGCTGGCCACCCAGCTCCGCAAGCAGCTCGACGGGCTCAACGGCCGCTACCAGGAGGTGTCGCACTACCTCGCGTTCGACAACACCGGCTGGACGCGTCCCGCGCTGAAGGGCTGGGAGGAGGTGCCGTACTGGCTGCGCGGGTACGGCGACCTCGGCTACGTCACCGGCGACGCCCGCGTCCTCGCCGACACGCGCCGCTGGATCGACGCCGTGCTCGCCACCCAGGCCACGGACGGTTTCTTCGGACCGGCCGAACTGCGCACCCGGCAATCGGGCCACGCGGATCTGTGGCCGCACATGCCGATGCTGCACGCGCTGCGCTCCCACGAGGAGTACACAAAGGACACCCGGGTCGTCACGTTCCTCAGCCGGTATTTCCGGTTCATGGCGGCACAACCGACGTCCGTGTACACCGACGGCTGGGGCCACACCCGCTGGGCCGACACGATCGACGTCGTCTACTGGCTCTACAACCGCACCGGCGAGGCGTTTCTGCTGGACCTGGTCCGCACCATCCACCGGCACTCGGCGAACTGGGTGGACAACCTGCCGACCGGGCACAACGTCAACATCACCCAGGGGTTCCGCGAGCCGGGCCAGTTCTGGGTCCTCTCCGGTGATCCCGCGCACCGCGCGAGCGCCTACGCGAACTACGACCGGATCCAAGAGCGGTATGGCCAGTTCCCGGGCGGCGGTTTCGCCGGCGACGAGAACGTCCGGCCCGGTTACGACGATCCGAGGCAGGGCTTCGAAACCTGCGGGATCGTCGAGTACATGATGAGCCACGAGATCCTCGCCAGGACGACCGGCGACCCCGTCTGGGCCGACCGCGTCGAGGAACTCGCCTTCAACCTGCTTCCGGCCGCGCTGGACCCGGCCGGACGCGGCGTGCACTACGTGACGTCGGCGAACGGGATCCAGCTCGACAGGCAGCCGAAGACGTTGAGCCAGTTCGACAACGACTTCACCATGCAGGCGTACGAGCCGGGCATCGACAACTACCGCTGCTGCCCGCACAACTACGGGATGGGCTGGCCCTACTACGTCGAAGAGATGTGGCAGGCCACGGCGGGCGGCGGTCTCTGCGCGATGCTGTACGGCGCGTCCACGGTGACCGCGAAGGTCGCCGGTAGCACTTCGGTGACAGTCACCCAAGCCACCGCCTACCCGTTCTCGGACACCGTCACGTTCACCTTCTCACTGCCGAAGCCGACGGAGTTCCCTTTCCAGGTCAGGATTCCCGGCTGGTGCCCGGCACCGGCACTGTCGGTCAACGGCGGCTCGGTCGCGGTGAGCAGCGGCCCTCGCTACGAAACCGTCCGGCGGGTCTGGCGTACCGGCGACCGCGTCACCCTGCGGCTGCCGATGACCACGCGCACGCGGACCTGGGCGCGCAACCACAACTCCGTCTCGGTCGACCGCGGGCCGCTGACGTACTCCCTCAAGATCCAGGAGAACTGGACCCGGGTCGCGGGCGACGAGCGATGGCCGGTCCACGAGGTCCGGCCCGGATCGGCGTGGAACTACGGTCTGGTGCCGCGGGCCGCGTTCACGGTCGTCACGGCGGGCGGGAATCCGCTCGACCCGTTCACCCCGGCGAACAGCCCGGTCCGGCTCACCACCGACGCCCAGCGCATCGACGGATGGCAAGCGAGCGAGCAGGACGTGATCGACGAACTGGCCGACAGCCCGGTCGCCGTGACCACCCCTGTCCAGCGCGTGACCCTGATCCCGATGGGCGCCGCGCGGCTGCGGGTGACGTCGTTCCCGACGACCGGCGGTTCCCGGCCCTGGCGGTCCGGCTGGACCAGGATCGAGAACCGCAACTCCGGCAAACTCCTCGGCGTCGACCGGATGTCCACGGCGGACTCCGCACAGGTCGTCCAGTTCCACGACAACGGCACCGCGGACCACCTGTGGCGGCTGCTGGACAACGGGGACGGCTGGTTCCGCGTCAAGAACCGCAACTCCGGCAAGGTCCTCGGTGTCGACCGGATGTCGACGGCGAACTCGGCGCGGGTCGTGCAATTCGACGATAACGGCACCGCGGATCACCTGTGGCGGTTCCTGGACAACGGGGACGGCTGGTTCCGGCTCCAGAACCTCAACTCCGGCAAGGTTCTCGGCGTGGACCTGATGTCCACGGCGGACTCGGCGATCGTCGTCCAGTTCGACGACAACGGGACCCTCGACCACCTGTGGCGACTACTGGACTAGGGCGTGAAGGTGTCGGTGCCCCCACCACCTCATCCCCCGCTACTCCTTCGGGAGACTCCGGCTCGCCGCGTCCGCGATCTTCTGCACGATGAGCGGCTGGCCGTCCGGCGACTTCACCGTGGGATTGACCGAGTACGCCACGATCCTGGACAGGTCGCAGGTGGCGAAGATCCCGCTCGCGTAGCCGTAGCGGCTGCCGGTCTTCCCCCAGACGGTGATCCCGTTCAGGCTCAGCTTCATCAGGCCCTGGCTGTAGCTCGCCCGGCCGCCGCCGTCGAACATGGGCACATCCGGCACGGCGAACAGGCGCGGCATCACGGCGGGGCCGAGCAGCCGTCCCTGGAACAGGCCGGTGATGAACTTGTCGAGGTCCTCAGCCGTGGAGATGATCGCGCCGGCGGCGCCGGGGATCGACTGGTTCATCTCGGTGACGTCGATCCGTTTGTCGCCCACGTCCAGGTAGCCGCGCGCGGCCGGGTTCGGCAGGCGCGGGTCGTCCTCCGGATAGTAGGTGTGCCCGAGGCCGAGCGGAGCGGTGATGCGTTCACGCAGGTTGCGCGAGTACGACTTCCCCGTCACCTTCTCGACGAGCATCCCCGCCGTGACGTAGGCGGTGTTGGTGTACTTCTGCGCCGTACCGGGCTGGAAGTCGATCGGGTGGCGCAGCGCGGTGTCCACCACCCGGCGCGGGCTCCAGTGCTCGTAGCGGTGCGCGAGGATCCACTTCGGCTCGTAGAGACCGGGGATGTCCACCGACGGCAGGCCGGAGGTGTGGTCGAGCAGGGTGCGCACGGGGATCGGCGGATAGTCCGCCGGGAGCACCCCGGGGAGGTATCGCTGCACAGGCTGTTCGAGGTCGATCCGGTGTTCCTGCGCCAGCTGCAGCACCATGACGGCGGTGTAGACCTTGGTGGTGCTGCCGATCCGGAAGAACCCGTCCGGCCGGACGGGGGCATGGGTGCGGACGTCGGACTCCCCGGAGGTGCCGGACCAGGAACCCGAGTCGCCGGTGACCCGGACCAGCGCCCCCGTCGTGTCCTTGTCGGGCAGGTCCCTGATCGCCGCCGACAACGCGGCGGGATCGGGCCTTCCGAGGTCGGACGCCGCGGCGGCCGGCACCGAAGTGAGGACCGCCGCGGCGGCGACGAATGCTGTGACAATCGGTAGTTTCATGTCACACATGATGTCCGCGCCGGGCAGCGGGGACATCAGGGAAATACCCGGTCTTCGAAGATCAGGGTCACTCCACGGTGACCGACTTCGCCAGGTTCCGGGGCTTGTCGATGTCGTGGCCGAGGATCAGCGCGGCGTGGTAGGCCAGCAGCTGCAGCGGGATCGTGAGCAGGATCGGGTCGAGTTCCGGTTCCGAACGCGGGACCACGAACCGCGGCACGTCGAGATCGCCGAAGTCCACGTCGTCGTGGGTGATCGCCAGGACCTGTCCCTTGCGCGCCTTGATCTGCTGCATCGCGGCGAGGTTGCGGTCGGCGAGGTTGTCGGACGGCACGATCGCGACCGTCGGCAGCGCCTCGTCGATCAGCGCGAGCGGGCCGTGCTTGAGCTCCGAGGTCTGGTATGCCTCCGCGTGCCGGTACGAGATCTCCTTGAACTTCTGCGCACCCTCCCGCGCCACCGGGAAGCCCCGGACCCTGCCGATGAAGAACAGGCTTCGCGCGTCCGCGCAGATCTTGGCGTGCTCGGCGATCTGGGACTCCGCCTCGACGATGGTGGCGACCTGCCGGGGCAGGGCCCGGATCGCCGCGACGATACGCTGTCCGTCCGCATTGGACAGATCGCGGACGCGGCCCAGCGCCAGCGCGATCATCGCGAAGCCGACGGCCATGTTGGTGAGCGCCTTGGTCGAGGCGACGGCGATCTCCGGACCGGCGTGCAGGTACAGGCCGCCGTCGCAGGCCCGCGCGATCGTCGAGCCGACGACGTTGACGAGGCCGACCACCCGGCCGCCCTTGCGCTTGACCTCTTCGACGGCGAACGCGGTGTCCGCGGTCTCGCCGGACTGGCTGACCGCGATGTAGAGCGTGTCCGCCTCGATGATGGGGTTGCGGTAGCGGAACTCGGACGCGGCCTCCGCGTCGGCAGGGACCCGCGCCAGGTCCTCGATCATCGTCGCGCCGATCTGACCCGCGTAGTAGGCCGAGCCACAGCCGAGGATCTTCACCCTCGCGAAACCGCGCAGGTCACGGGGAGTCAGGTTCAGACCGTCCAAACGGGACACTCCGAACCGGTCGTCGAGACGGCCCCGGATCATGCGCTCCAGGCACTCGGGCTGCTCCTGGATCTCCTTGTACATGTAATGCCGGTGGCCACCGAGATCGAGGTCGTCGGCCTGGATGTCGATCTCGGTCGCGGCCTTGCCGGTGTCGCTCTCGTCGACGGTGAAGGTGCGGTAGCCCGTGGCCGAGACGCTGGCGAACTCGCCGTCGTCGAGGTGCACGACCTGCGAGGTGTGCCGGACCAGCGCCGACAGGTCGCTGGCCACGAACATCTCCCGGTCGCCGACGCCGATGATCAGCGGCGAACCGTTCCGCGCGACCACGACGCGGTCGGGGTGCTCGGTGTCGGTCACCGCGATCGCGTAGGTACCGGTGACGCGGGAAACAGCCTCGACGACAGCGTCTTCGAGCGTCTTCGCGCCCGACCTCGCGATGAGGTGGGCGAGCACCTCGGTGTCGGTCTCGGAGGTCAGCGTCACCCCGGCCTGGCCGAGCTGCTCGCGCAGGGCGTCGGCGTTGTCGATGATCCCGTTGTGCACCACGGAGATCCGGCCGTCCTCGGAGACGTGCGGATGGGCGTTCGCCTCGGTCGCCGGGCCGTGCGTCGCCCACCGCGTGTGCCCGATGCCGACCTTGCCCGCGAGCCGCTTGGGCAGGGCCGCCGTCAGGTTCCGCACGCGCCCCACGATCCGGTGCACCTGGGCGCCTTTGCCGCCCAGCACGGAGATCCCGGCCGAGTCGTAGCCGCGGTATTCCAGCCGCGTCAGCCCCTCGATCAGGATGGGGGCGGCGTTCTGTCCGCCGATGTAGCCGACGATTCCGCACATGACGAGTCAACCTCACAAAGAAAACGGACGGGGTACGCGAAGACCGGGCGTGTTCCGTCAGCCGTAGACGATGCGGCGCAGTTGCCGCTCGGACAGGTCGGGAGGCGCGACAAGGCGACGGCTCAGTTCTTCGGCGACGAGCGGGAAGATCTCGGGGTTCTTCCTGCCTTCGGTCTGCAACTGGGCGTGCCGCGACCGGACGTACTGCTCGACCGGCTGCCGGTAGAACGCCAGGACGTCCTCGACGACACGGGCGGCGATGGCCATCGACAGACCCGTCGACAAGGCCACCTGCTCGACGATGTCCGCGTCCTCCACTGGACCCATCATGCACATCGAGCCCCTGAAGCGCCAGTTCTTGCCCGAAATCGGGCAAGAACTGGCACTTTCGCGATCGCCCTCAGGCTCCGCACGCAAACCCAAACCCACTGGCAGAAGGTGTGCGGCAGCGAACAAACGAGGTGCTCCATCGGAGTGGCGGTACCGGCTCGTGCTATTGCGACTTCGATCCCGCGACCAGACTGGACGCATGGCAGGTCAGCCCCACTCGCACAGAGCAGCCCCTAGCGGCTCTGACCTCTCCGATCCCGCTCGGGCCGTAGTGCCACGACAGCTGCCACTGGCCGTTCGGGACTTCACCGGCCGAGCCGACCAAGTGACCGCCCTCGATGCGTTGCTCTCCGGCAACGGACCCGCGAGCGGCTTGGACGCGGTAGTGATCTCGGCCTTGGACGGGGCCGCCGGGATCGGCAAGACCACCTTGGCGGTCCACTGGGCACATCGGGTCCAGCACCGTTTCCCCGACGGGACCCTGTATGTCAACCTGCGCGGCTACGGCCCTGGTGAACCCTCGACCCCTGGCGAGGTCCTGGACGGCTTTCTCCGTGCTTTGGGCACGCCTCCCAGCCGCATGCCACAAGGCGTCGAGGCGCAGGCGGGTTTGTACCGTTCCTTACTGGCGGGCCGCCGAATCTTGATTCTGCTCGACAACGCCAACAGCGCGGACCAGGTACGCCCCCTCCTGCCGGCCACGGCCGGCTGCATGGCGATCGTGACCAGCCGGGACAGCCTCACCGGTTTGGTCGTCACCGAGTCGGCCACCCGCATCACCCTGGATCTCCTCAGCTCAGGCGAAGCGAGGGAACTGGTGACCGGGATCATCGGCCCGGATCGGGCCGCGGAAGAACCCGCCGCCGTCGCCGAATTGATCAGGCTCTGCGCCCGGCTGCCCTTGGCCCTGCGGATCGCCGCGAGCCGCTTGACCATCGACGAACATATCAAGGTCGCAGACGTCATCGGTGAACTGACCGAAGACGGCGAGCTACTCGACGCCTTGAGCAGCTCAGGGGACGAGCGCGCCGCCATCCGCGCGGTATTCGATTCGTCCTATCAGCGACTCACCACGGAACAGGCGAAGATATTCCGAAGACTGGGCCTTCATCCGGGTCCTGACCTGAGTCAGCACGCCGCCGCGGCTCTCGGTGGCCTCGACCTGAAGAACGCTCGCAGACTCCTCAAAGCTCTCGCGGCGACACATTTGATCGAACAGGTGGCCGCCCATCGCTATCGCTTCCATGATCTGCTTCGCGCCTATGCGGCCGAACAAGCCGATCTCCACGACGGCTTCGAAACATGCGACCTCGCCCTGGAGTCACTTCTCGACTGGTATGTGCGCACCGCCTATGCCTGCGACGCACTGGTCTTCCCGGCTCACACGAGGCTTCCGCTGCACGCTACGGCACCGTCACCGCCGCCACCGTTCGACGATCAACAAGGAGCGATGGCCTGGCTCATGGCTGAGGGTTTCAATTGCCTTGCCGTTCTGCGGTTCGCCGCGAACTCCGGGAGATACCCGCACAGCGTCTCCCTGGCGCACAACTGTCGCTTTCTCATTCTCCTCGGCAACCTCGGCGACTGGCTCGACGTCGGTGGCACAGGGCTGCGAGCCGCACAAAGGTCACAGGACAAGCTCGCCGAAACATATTTCCTCGTCGGACGCGCAGAGGCCTTCACGATGCTGAGACGCTGGGATGAGGCCTTGGCCGAGCTTGACAACGCCTTGCCGCTGACACGAATGTTGGAAGACAAGAGCAGGCTGTCGGTCGTCTTCAATGGCCTTGGCTGGCTTTGCAGCGAACGAGGACGATACGAACAGGCCCTCGATCACCTTTTCGAAGCGTTGCGCTGGGTTCGAAAAGGCGAACGGATGGAAGCCGTCATCGAAGGCAACATCGGGTGCGCGTACGGTGCCCTGCGACACTTTCCACAGGCCTTCGAGCACAGCGAACGCGGACTCGCCCTGCGTCGTCAAGTCGGCGACCACCTCGGTGAGGTCGGTTCGATGAACGCCATCGCCCAGCTTCACCAGGGGCTCGGTGACCACGACAAGACCATCGAACTTTGCCGCGCCGCCATCGCACAAGCCAGGGCGATTCGCGCTCCCCTCTCCATCGCGAACCCGTTGGACACGATGGCCGCCTCTCTTCGTGAGATGGGTAAACCCGTGGAGGCCATCGCGTGCTGGCGGGAAGCAATGACGCTCTTCGACAGCTACGGCAACAAACATCGCGCCGACCAAGCTCGAACTCAGATCAGCGCCACAGACTGATCAGTCGACTACTCGCGGGAGTCCCGGATCGCCGTCACCAGCCCGGTGGCCAGTTCCGCCCGCTCCACCATCGACCCCACCAGCAGGTACTCGTGATCCGCGTGCGCGCCTCCCCCGACAGCGCCCAGCCCGTCGAGGGTCGGGACGCCGATCGCGGCCGTGAGATTTCCGTCGCTCCCGCCGCCGACGGCCACACCGGTGACTCCGGGCAGCAGTCGTTCCGCGACGGCGAAGAGGTCCGCGGCGGCCGACTCGGGCATCGGCGGCCGGTGGATCCCGCCTCGCACCTCGATTTCCGCCCCGTCGAGACGCGGGGTGAGCGCGGCGAACCCGGCCTCGACGCGCTCCTTCTCCTCGGCGGACTCGACCCGGACGTCGACCACGACGGTCGCGGAGGCGGGCACGACGTTGCTCGCCGTTCCCGCCGAAGCGACGGTCGGGGTGACGGTCGTCCCGATTTCGGGCCTGCCGAGCGCGACGATGTCCAGCACCTGATGCGAGGCTTCGATCAGCGCGTTCACGCCGGCCTCCGGTTCGAGACCGGCGTGCGACGCCCGGCCGGTGATGACGACCTCGAAAGCGCCGCATCCCTTGCGGCCGATCTTGAGCCCGCCGCCGTCGGCCGCGCCTTCGAACACGAGCACCGTGCCGCACGCACGGGCGCGATCCTCGATGAGCGCCCGGGATTCGTGCGAGCCCGTCTCTTCGTCGGCAGTCACCAGGATCTCGACCCCGGTCGGGTCGCCGAGCGCCGCCAGGCCGTGGATCGCCTGCACCAACCCGCCGAGCATGTCGAACACTCCCGGCCCGGTCACCTTGCCGTCGGCCACCGCGAACGGGCGGCGGGCCAGCGTGCCGAGCGGGAACACGGTGTCGTGGTGCCCCAGGATCAGCACGCGCGGCTCACCACCGCCGGACCACCGGACGTGCGGCCCCGCCGCGCTCTCCACCAGGGTCGCCGTTCCGCCGAGGCGGGTTTCGAGGAGGGCGGCCACCGCCCGGGCCGACGTCGTCAGGGCTTCGATGTCACCCGACGGCGACTCGATCTCGACGAGCGTCCTGAGGTCTTCGATCATAGCGTCGACAGTCATACCGACACTTTCTCAGGCGGCCCCGACGGGCACGGCCTCGTCCTCGTTCAAGCGTTCGGTCTTGGTCCAACTGTTGCGGCGGGCCAGCACGCGGAACAGGGCCCGCCAGGTCGCGATCACGCCGAGCACCAGGAATCCCGGATAGAGAAGCCCCGCGAGCAGACATCGATGCAGCGGTTCCTCGCCGAGCCGCAGCCGGTGCACGACGGCCCACACCAGACCGGGCACCAGCAGCACGGCCACGCCGATCAAGGCCGCGCCCGGCAACGCCGACGGCGGCGCGATCAGCCCCCCCCCCCCCAATGCCACTTACTTAGCATTTTCGCAGGTAAGCGGGGGCGCTGGAGGCGGTTCCAGGCAGCTTCGGGCACGGATTGTGACGATCGGTGGTGTGTCGTAGCGAA